>NZ_CP072203.1:5128797-5430491 GCF_017654315.1 Gordonia polyisoprenivorans | reverse complement strand
CGGGCAGGGCGGCGAGTGCGTCGGCGACCGCGGCGGAGGACACCGCGTCATCGAAATAGGCTGCGGCCACCGACATCCCGCCTCCGACGAGCGCGGTCGTCACGGTGAGACCGCGTGGTGACGGGGGGTCGGCAACCGAGAACACCCGCGCCCGATCTTCGGCGAGCCACGTCCACCGATGATCCCGGCCCGGCACGGTGCCCACACTCGAATGCAGCAGCGGCACCGGCGCATCGGTGAATGCGGTGGGCCGCGGGTCGGCTGCGCGCCGGGCGGACACGAGCGTCTTGACCGAGGTGATCGCCAGGTTGGCGATCGGGCGTCCCATCCGCGCCGACGCCGACAAGGCACGTTGAAGTTCGTCCGGGTCACTGCCGGGCGGAACCGGAAAGGCCAGTCCGGCGGAGAAATTCGCGAGCGTGTTCCGGGATCGGGGGAGGTAGACGCGGGCGTCGAAAGGGGCGGTGATCGTCGGATGCAGATCGACGCCCCCCTCGACGAGCGCGTCGACGAGCGCGACGGTGGTCAGTGCGTACATCCCCACCCCGGGACGGTCACGGTCCCGCGCGGCGCGGAGTTCGGCGACCGTGGCCGCGGGGACGTGGGCGAGGGTGGCGCGTGGGCGGCGGTCGTCGGCGGTGTCGACACCACTGGCGGTGCCGGAACCGCCGGGTGGCGAGGCCGCTTCGCCGGCGGTGCGGATTCCCCCGGGCTCGGACGGCGCCCGACGCAGTAGCCGCGCCAGTGCGACCACGCGGCGTGGATCCGCGCAGATCGCGGCCGAGGCCAGCGCCAGCGGCGGTGTGCGGTGGCCGAATCGGCTCCACGTCCGGCGGTCATGCGGGTCGGTGGACCCGAGGATCACCGCGACGACGACGTTGAGCAGTGCGGCGTCGCCGAGACCGTGATCGAAATCGATGGCGATGTGCTCGTCACCGAGTACGACGCGCAGGGGTCGATCGGGGCCGCTGCGGACCTCGTCGAGCAGACGCAGCGGATCGTCGCCGCCCCTGCTCGCCCGCACCTGGCAACCACCGGCGTCGGGATCGTGGGTCCATCGTGCACGCGCCGGCGTGGGGTGCAGGCCCACCCGCGTGAACGGGCCGGCCGCAGCCATCGCACGCACCCGCTCGCGCACCTGCGCCACAGACGGGACCTCGACGGGTCCCACGACCAACGCCGAACGCCGACGGCTGTGGTGGCGGTCGAGGGCAGCGCTGCGAATCGATTGCCGGGGGAGCGACCCACGTCGCATCGCGACCCGGGGAGTCGGGAGTGCGGGATCGGGGGTTCGCTGCGTCGCCATGAGAATCGAGTCGACTTTACCAAGCCTTACCTAAATTGATGGCGTCGGGATGGCTTTGCGCCGGTGCGCACCGGGTGGCCACCCGGCATTCACCGCACGCTCACCCGAGTGGCGGCAGCAGGCCACGGGCCGCAGTTGACGACTGGCACGTTTCGTCGATGCGCCGGGGCTCGTGGCGCACCCGAATGGGACGTATCGGACCAGCTCCGAGGGGTGTTTGTCCGATCCACGCCGCCGATCGGGGGAGCCGGCGACGGGAATCGGCATGTCCGAGTCGTCCAATTCATCTTCTGTTCACCTTTCGTCGGGGGACCGTCCATCACTGCCCCATAAGGTCAGCTCGACCGGGCAGGGTCGCATGGCCCGACTGCCGTGTTTTGATGCTGGAGGAACCAGAAGTGAAATTGAGTCGTACAGGTGCTGTTGTCGCCGCCATGGCGGCCAGCTCGGCCCTCATTCTCGGCGCGTGTAGCAGTAACGCGGACAAGGGGACCACCAGCGCGGCACCCGCGTCGGCCGTCGCCAACGTCAAATGCGAGGGCAAGCAGTCGCTCAAGGCCAGCGGCTCGACCGCCCAGGCCAACGCGATGAAGATCTTCTCCACGTCGTTCGCCAAGACCTGCCCGGGCTACGAGCTCGCCTACGGTGGCGGCGGCTCCGGCCAGGGTGTCTCCGACTTCACCCAGGGCCTCACCGACTTCGGCGGCTCCGACTCCCCGCTCAAGGGCGACGAGATCGGTAAGGCCGCCGCGCGTTGCACCGGTTCCGAGGCCTGGCAGCTGCCGCTGGTCTTCGGTCCGATCGCGGTCGCCTACAACGTCGACGGGGTCAGCGACCTCGCACTGTCCGGCCCGACGCTGGCCAAGATCTTCAGCGGCGAGGTCAAGACCTGGAACGATCCGGTGATCACCGCCGACAACCCGGGCAAGACCCTGCCGGCCACCCCGATCAGCGTCATCTACCGCGCCGATCAGTCGGGTACCACCGACAACTTCCAGAAGTACCTGACCGCGGCCGGTGGCTGGACCAAGGGTGACGGCAAGACCTTCAACGGCGGTGTCGGCGAGGGCAAGCAGGGCAACCCCGGTGTGGGTTCGGCCGTGAAGCCGACCCCGGGTTCGATTGCCTACGTCGAGTGGGCCTACGCGCAGTCCAACAACCTGTCGATGGCCAAGATCATCACCGATCAGGATCGCAGCGGTGTGGCGTTGACGGCGGAGTCCGGCGGCAAGACCATCGAGTCGGCCACCCTCAAGAACGGCCCGGACAACCACAACATGGTGATCGACACCTCGTCGTTCTACAAGCCCACCTCGGCCGGTGCCTACCCGATCGTTCTGGCAACATATTCGATTGTCTGCTCGAAGTACTCCGACACCTCGGTCGGGCAAGGCGTCAAGTCCTTCCTCTCGGTCGCCTCGGCGCCGCAGAATCAAGGGCAGGAACTGATCAACGCGGGGTACATCCCGCTCCCGAGTGACTTCCAGCAGAAGCTGCAAGCCTCGATCAACGCCATTCAGTAAGCGGCGCGAACGTCAACGAAACACCTCGAAGTACCCGAACCCTAGGCGATAAGAGTTATGTCAGTGGATGACACCACCGGTACGGGCCGGGGTCATACGGACAATCCGTACGACCCCGGAGCGCAGCCGCCCGAAACGCCCAACCAGTTACCGCCCGAAGAAGAGCGAGAACTCGACGAGCAACTCCACCCGGGCCTGCGTAGCCACCGAGGTGCCACCGGCGACCGCGTCTTCTCCTATCTCGCCCGGGGTACCGGGTTCTTCGTCATCGCCCTGATCGCCGGTATCGGTATCTCACTGATCGTCGATGCCATACCGGCGATCGCGGCGAACAACGCGAACTTCCTGTTTTCCTCGGAGTGGCAGGTCAGCCAGTCGAACTTCGACGGCAACTCCGTGCGCTTCGGTGTGTGGGAGTTGTTCCGGGCCACCGCTTTGTCGTCGGTCTTCGCCCTGGCGCTGGCGACGCCGATCGCCATCGGCATCGCGGTCTTCCTCGTCGAATACGCACCGCGGCAGATCTCCCGGCCGCTCGGTGCGGTCATCGACCTGCTCGCCGCGGTGCCCTCGATCATCTTCGGCCTCTGGGGTATCTACATCCTCGCGCCGTTCATCGCGCCGTTCGCGGAATGGTTGAACAGCTCGTTGGGCTGGTTCTTCCTGTTCTCCTCGGGCAGCACGTCGGTCGCCGGCGGCGGCACCGTCTTCACCGCGGGGATCGTGCTCGCGATCATGATGCTGCCGATCATCACCTCCATCACCCGCGAGGTGTTGCGCCAGACGCCGAGCGGCCAGAAGGAGGCCGCGCTCGCGCTCGGCGCCACCAAATGGGAGGTCATCCGGATGACCTCCTTCCCCTACGGACGCTCCGGCATGATCGCCGCATCCATGCTCGCCCTCGGTCGCGCACTCGGCGAGACCATCGCGGTGATGATCATCCTGAGTTCGGCCGTCGGCCGTCTCAAGTGGTCGCTGTTCGAGGGCGGTGACACCTTCGCCTCCAAGATCGCCCGCGACGTCGGCGAGTTCGTCGGCAGCCGCGACACCCAGAGTGCGTACATCGCAGCAGGTCTGGTGCTGTTCATCCTCACATTCGTGGTCAATGCGATCGCCCGTTCGGTCGCCGGTGGAAAGGTGAACGGATGACCGTCACGATGGACAAGACCCCCGGGGGCGGCCCGGTCAAGGCCTCCGGCACGGCCTTCCGCGAGGTCTCGCTGAGCCGGAAACTACGCAACAACTCCGCGAAAGGCATCTTCATCGGCTGCTTCATCATCGGCGTCATCCCGCTGGTGTGGCTGCTGTGGACGGTCATCTCCAAGGGCGTCGGTGCCATCACCGACCCGAACTGGTGGTTCGGCGACGCCTACGGCATCGACACCACCACCCAGTTCGGGGCGGGCGTCGCGCCGGCCATCATCGGTTCGATCATCCAGGCGCTCGTCGCCGCGATCATCTCGGTGCCGATCGCCGTGCTGACCGCGGTCATGCTCGTCGAATACCCGACGTCGCGGCTGGTGAAGCCGGTCAGCTTCATGGTCGACATCCTCGCCGGAGTGCCGTCGATCGTCGCGACACTGTTCATCTTCACCGTCTTCGTCATCGGGTTGTCGATGGGGCAGAGCGGCTTCATGGTGAGCCTCGCACTGATCCTGCTGATGATCCCGATCGTCGTGCGCTCCACCGAAGAGATGCTCAAACTCGTTCCCGACGAGCTCCGCGAAGCCTCCTATGCGCTGGGCATCCCCAAGTGGAAGACCATCATGCGCATCGTCATCCCGACCGCACTGTCGGGCATGCTGTCGGGCATCTTCCTGGCCATCGCCCGCATCATGGGCGAGACCGCGCCGGTGCTGATCCTCGCCGGACCGGCGAGCACGATGGTCAAGACGAACCCGTTCGAGGGCGGCATGAACTCGTTGCCCCTGTTCATCAAGGACATGTGGGCGGCGAGTCAGCCCGCGTCGTCGTTCTACTACTGGGGCGCCGCGCTCACCCTGATCATCATCGTCGCCGTCCTCAACCTGTTCGCCGCCGTGCTCTCGAAGCTGCTGGCCCCCAAGACCAAGTAAGTCCGAGCCGAGCGCAGTCGAAAGGGGCTGTGCGCCAAGCTCATCCATCGCCGTAAAGAAAGTAGTTCCATGGCCAAGCGCCTCGACATCAAAGACCTGAACATCTACTACGGCAAGTTCCACGCCGTGAAGGACGTGACGCTCTCGGTCCCGCCGCGCAGCATCACCGCGTTCATCGGCCCGTCGGGCTGTGGCAAGTCGACCGTGCTGCGCACGCTCAACCGGATGCACGAGGAGATCCCGGGCGCCTACGCGGTGGGCAGCGTGCTGCTCGACGGTGAGGACATCTACGGCAAGGGCGTGAACCCCACCAGCGTCCGTACGACCATCGGCATGGTGTTCCAGCGCCCCAACCCGTTCCCGACGATGTCGATCCGCGACAACGTGGTCGCCGGTCTCAAACTGCAGGGCGTGCGGGGCAAATCGCAGCTCAACGAGGTGTGCGAGCGCAGCCTGCGCGGCGCGAACCTGTGGGAAGAGGTCAAGGACCGGCTCGACAAGCCCGGTGGCGGGCTCTCCGGTGGTCAGCAGCAGCGTCTGTGCATCGCCCGCGCGATCGCGGTCTCCCCGGACGTGTTGCTGATGGACGAGCCGTGCTCGGCGCTCGACCCCATCTCGACCCTGGCCATCGAGGACCTGATGGGCGAGCTCAAGAAGGACTACACGATCGTCATCGTCACCCACAACATGCAGCAGGCCGCGCGGGTGAGTGATCAGACGGCGTTCTTCAACCTCGAAGGGGTCGGGCAGCCCGGCCAGCTCGTCGAGATCAACGACACCGAGACGATCTTCTCCAACCCGACCAAGCGTGAGACCGAGGACTACATCTCGGGACGCTTCGGCTGAGGCAGGGAAGCGCGCAACGACCGAAGTCCCCGGATCGCCTGGCAGTGGCACGAAGCCATCGGCGGCCGGGGACTTGTCGTATGTGGAGGGCTAGTCACATGTTGAGGTAGAGAATCACCAGTAGTGCCAGCAGGGACGCGATCACCCCGGCATAGGTGAGCAGCTGCCGGGCACACACGCCGGCACCGGCATTGCCTTGGTCCCCAGCGGCGTCGACATCCGGGTCGGTGGGCGAGTGCAGGCTCATGACGAGCTACGCTAGCCGGTCGCCGGGGCCTGATGCACACCGATCGGTGACCTCGGATGGGGTATCACACGCACATACGCAACGTGGTGCAGCACACACCGAGCGTGCTGCACCACGAAAGCGGAAGTGACCGGGGTGAGACGCCCTAGGCGTCGAGGTCGGCGAGGGTCTTACCGGTCGCTTGGAACACCACTCGGCGTCCGATCATGACGGCGTGGTCGGCGAACCGCTCGTAGTAGCGGCCGAGCAGGGTGATGTCGACCGCGGAGGCCACCCCGTGTTCCCATTCCCGGTCCATCAGCACGGTGAACAGGTGACGGTGCAGGTCGTCCATGGCGTCGTCATCCTCTTCGAGACGGACGGCGGCCTGCGGATCCTGCGAATCGAGGGCTTCGCGGGCGTTGCGCGCGAGATGCACGGCCAACCGCCCCATCTCCGCGAAGTACCCGGCGACCTCCTCGGGCAGCGCCTTGGCGGGGTGCCGACGACGTGCGACCTTGGCGACATGCAGCGCGAGCGCGCCCATGCGGTCGGCGTCGGCGACGATCTGCAGCGCGCTGACGATGCCGCGCAGATCACCGGCCACCGGGGCCTGCAGGGCCAGCAGCCCGAAGGCCTGCTCCTCGGCGCGGGTGGCGAGTTCGTTCATCCGGTCGTTCTCACTGATGACCTCTTCGGCGATCGCGAGATCGGCTTGGAGCAGCGAGCGGGTCGCGCGCTCCATCGCCGAGCCCGCGAGGTCGCACATCTCACCCAGGATGTTGTTGAGTGAGTGGAGTTGTTCCTGGTAGGCGGTCCGCATGTATCAAGGCTACTGCCTGTGTCGAGCGGTCACCGTCCCCTGTCGGGTGAACACACCGTGAACGGTGATCGGCGGTTCGACGCGGGGTCGGCATACCACCACGCGGAGTGATGCAGATCACGAACAGGTGGTGTCACCGGCATTGGTGATGGCCAGGTCATTGGGCAGATTCGAGGTGCTGGCGGCCGGCGGCAACGACGACGCCGAGAGCGTCGTGCCGACCGAGGGGGCCGTCCCGACCGACCCGTCGAAGGCCGATCCCAGGATGACCTCCACGCCGTCGCGCACCGTGCGGTCGAGCTGGATCGAGGCGCCCGGGAACATCTCGGCCACCGTGGCCGCCGAGTCCTCCGAACCGGTTCCGTACCGGATGACGGTGTCGGTGCGGTTCTCCGACGCGTCGGCGACGCCCTGGACGTCGAATCCCTGCGCCGACATCTGGTCGGAGACCTCGCTGGCGACACCGCTGCGCCCGCTGCCGTTGAGGACGCGCAGCGAGACGTTGCCGGGGTTCTGGGCGGTCGCCGCGACCTTGGTGGGGGCGGCCTGCGTTGTCGTCGACGGGCGGGCACTCGAACTGGAGCTGGTCTTCTCGGCCTGCTCGCCGGGCAGCGGCTGATCGTCGATGATGGCGTTGAAGATCGCGTTGATCGCGTCGGTGTTGGGCAACTCGTTGTTGCTGCCGTCGGTGGCGGTGCCGCTGGTGGGCAGGGTGATGAAGGTGACCCGGCCGGCCTCGATGCCCTGCATCGATTCGGCGAGCTTCAACAAGGAGTCGGTGTTGACGTTGTCGACGAAGCTGTAGTTGATGAAGGTGTTGACGATCGAATTCAGCTTCGCCGGGTTGGTGAGGACGTTGCTCGACAGACTCGACCGCAGCAGCGACGACATGAACAGCTGCTGGCGTTTGATGCGGCCGTAGTCGCCGTTGCCCTCGGTGGAGACCATGCGGGCGCGGACGTAGTTCAGGGCACGACGGCCGGTCAGCTTCTGTTTGCCCGGTTTGCGCAGGATCTGACCGAGCTCGTAGTCGTAGATCGGTTGGGTCGAACAGACCTCCACACCGCCGACCGCGTTGACGACCTTCTCGAAGCCCTCGAAGTCCATCGCGATGAAGTGGTTGATGTTCAGACCGCTTATCTCGGTGATGACCCGCACCAGGCACTGCGGACCACCGTCGGCATAGACGCTGTTGAGTTTCACCTGCGTCTCGGCGCCCAGCGGCGCGCCGTAGGAGCCCTTGTCGTTGTCCCACTGCTCGCATTCGGGCCGGTCGACCTGCAGATCACGCGGGAACGACACGGCCACGACCCGGCTGCGGTCGGCGGGGATGTTGACGAGGATGACGGTGTCGGAGCGGGCGCCCTCCACGTCGGCGGTGGTGCCCGCGCCGACATCGCCGTTCTGCCCGCTCCGGGTGTCGGTGCCGACGATGAGGTAGTTCTCGTCGCCGTACTGGGCGTTCTTGTTGCGGATGTTGGTGTCGTCGGGGTTGACGGCCATGATGTTGCGCCAGGCGCCGTTCTTGGAGTTCAGATAACCCCAGACGAAGCCGGTGCCGACCAGCGCCATCACGCAAGCCACCGCGACCAGGATGCGACCGGTCACCGTGGCGTTGCGTCGCATCACCTGCTTGCGTGTGCGGGCCCGCACACGGCGGGGACGCGACCGCGCCATCTCGGTCAGATCCGGGGTGCGCTGCAGCGGGGGGCCGGCCGGTTCGGTGGCGGCGGCAGGAGCGTCGGTGCCGGTGGTGGTGTCGGGGGCCGGTGCGTCCTCGCTCTCACCCGTCGGCGCGACCGGTGTGACGGGTTCGAACTCCTCGGGTGCGACCGGCGCGGCGTGGGAGCCCTGTGCGCGCGACTCCTCGCTGGCACGGCGCGCGGTGGCCTGGTCGGAGAGGTCCACGCCGGTCGGTGCGTCGGTGACCGGGGGGAGTTTCTGGGTGACGTCGGCCGGGGCGTAGCGCGTGACCGGGGGAACCGACACCGGGGGAATCGACTCGGTCGGCGGATCCGCACGCGGGGGAGCAGGCGCAGGTGGCGGGCTCGACCGCGGGCGTCGAAGTCTCGGGCGGGTCGGCGGGATGGCCTGCGTCGGGGTGTCGTCGGATGCTCCGGCCGACGCGTCGTCGGCATTCATCTGCTCCATCAGCTGCCGCACGGTCAGCCGACTGCGCCCCCGGACGAACCGATCCGCGGAGCGGGGCTCGCGGAGCCGATCGGCGGGCGGGCTCTCACCCGACGCGGCGAAGCCCGACCCACGGTCATCGCCGGTACGGCGAGCGTCGGGGTCGTCACCGTCACCCGGCTGGGCGCCCTTGTTCGGCGTCGAACGACTCAACTGACAGTTCCTCTTCCCCCGGCAAGCTTTCGTGGACCGCGCCGTCGGGGTTCAACGCGTGCGGCACGCTCCGATCTCGAACCTGCCGCAGCAGGACCTTGCGACATCTTACTTAGTCTCTGCCGGGAAGCACTTCCGCCGGTCGCCGATCCCGGCGGCGAGGGCACGAGTCGCCTGGGCTCGGCTCACCCGCCGGAGTGCATCACCTCGGCGCCGGCCGGCACCACGTCCTCGTCCGGATCATCGAGCCAGCCGTCCGGCAGCGCCACCTTGGCGGGCGATCCCTGACGCCCGCGAGGACCGTGTCCGTCGTCGGGGAATGGGGCGTCGGCGGGCAGCGTCGCCACCAGATCACGCAGCTCCGGAAGCGTGGTGACCAGTGAAAGTCGTTGGCGCAGATCCGATCCGGCAGGAAAGCCGCGGAGGTACCAGGCGACGTGCTTGCGGATCTCGCGCATGCCCTTGTCCTCGCCGTGGTGGTCGGCGAGCAGCTCGCCGTGGCGCACGATGATGGCCGCGACCTCGCCGAGGGTCGGCTGGGCCGGCGCGGGCAGGCCGTTCAGCTCGGCGGCGAGTTCGGCGAACAGCCACGGCCGGCCCAGGCAGCCGCGGCCGATGACGACGCCGTCACACCCGGTGCGCTTCATCATCGCCACCGCGTCGGCGGGCTCGAAGATGTCGCCGTTGCCGAGCACCGGGACGTCGGTGACATGCTCCTTGAGCCTGGCGATCTCGTCCCAGTCGGCCTGCCCGGAGTATCGTTGGGATGCCGTACGTGCATGCAGCGCAACCGCTTTCGCGCCCTCCTCGGCAGCGATGCGCCCGGCGTCGAGGTGGGTGTGGTGCTCGTCGTCGATGCCGATGCGGAATTTCACGGTGACCGGGATGTCGGTGCCCTCGGTGGCGCGCACCGCGGCGGCGACAATCCTGCGGAACAGGGTGCGCTTGTAGGGGATCGCCGATCCGCCACCCTTGCGGGTCACCTTCGGGACCGGGCAACCGAAGTTCATGTCGATGTGGTCGGCGAGGTTCTCCTCGACGATCATCTTCGCGGCCTCGTAGGTGTACCGCGGGTCGACCGTGTACAGCTGCATCGACCGCGGATTCTCGTCCGGACCGAAGGTGGTCATGTGCATCGTCACCGGATGGCGCTCGACAAGCGCTCGCGCGGTGACCATTTCGCACACGTAGAGCCCCGACACCGTCCCGGTGCGGGCGAGTTCGAGTTCGCGGCACAGGGTGCGGAAGGCGACGTTGGTGACCCCGGCCATCGGTGCGAGGACCACCGGGCTCGACAATTCGAACGGTCCGATGCGCAGTCCGGATTCTCGGGACGGGGCGGTCGGGACAGACGCCGAACCGGCGCCCTCGGTGGTCGAGGACGCCGGTGCGGTCAGTGTCGGTGCGGTGCTCAGGATGCCTGACGCTCCCGCTTCTTGGCCTCGCGGGCGAGGGCGCGGTCGCGCATCTCCTCGAACTTGAGGGTGTCCTTCTCGAGCTGCTCGAGGAAGGCGGCGAGTTCCTCGCGGGTCTTCTCACCCTCGGCGGAGAAGTCGTCGCGGTCGAACACGTTCCACTTGCGCAGGACGGGCTGCACGACCTCTTCGAGGTGCTGGCGCAGGTCGTAGATGCCGTGCTTGGCCATCAACACGCCGTGGCGGCGGAAGTTGGGCATGCCGGCGCCGGGCATCTGGAAGTTGGTGACGATGTCGGTGACCGCACGCAGCGTCTGATCGGGGGCGAGATCCATCCCGGCGCCACAGATGTTGCGGTAGAAGATCATGTGCAGGTTCTCGTCGGCGGCGATGCGCTGCAGCATCTTGTCGGCGATCGGGTCGTTGCAGGCCTTGCCGGTGTTGCGGTGGCTGACCCGGGTGGCCAGCTCCTGGAAGGTGACGTAGGCGACGGAGTGCAGGATGCCGAGCTCGTCGACGTGCTCCTCGATCTCGTCGGTGCGTCCGGCGGCGGCGAGCATCGGGTCGTAGCCGTTGGTCATGTGGACCATGCGGTCGGCCTCGAGGGCGGCGGGATCGACACCGCGGGTCACCACGAGGTAGTCGCGCATCACGATGCCGTGACGGTTCTCCTCGGCGGTCCAGCGGCCGACCCAGTGGCCCCACGCCGAATCCATCGAGAAGTTGTCGGCGATCACGCGGTGATACGAGGGCAGGTTGTCCTCGGTCAGCAGGTTGGTGATCATCGCGGCCTTGGCGACCTCGCTGAGCTGCGACTGCTCTGGGTCGTAGTCCGGGCCGCCCAGCGCCGGGTAGTTCTTGCCCTCGTCCCACGGGATGTAGTCGTGCGGGTTCCAGTCGCGAGCGATCTTGAGGTGTCGGTTCACGTTCTCTTCGGCAACCGGAGCGAGTTCCTGCAAGAGCTCCAGTTGAGTCAGTGCACGTGCCATAGAGATTCCTCCGAACGGTGGTCGCATACGTGTGGGGTCGGTGCGCACACGGTTGGGTCAGCACTACAGGCTACGGCACAAACCAGGCCGAACCCAAGTCATTACCTACGGTGTCGTAACCAGACCTCTCGGTCATGTTGCTGGGGTGATGTCGCTGCCTTTGCGATGTCGCTGTCCCTCGGATGTCGCTGTGGACGTCGATGGTGTTACCCCGGTTCACCATCGTGGGCGATCGGCATCGGCCGGGTCCAGGCCCGGACGCGTACTCACAGGTGATCGGCAGATCAGCGGCGCGCGGCGAACGCGGGCCCGATCCGGCGCATCCATTCGGCCGCGCCGTCATCGAGAGTACCGAGCTCGGAAGCCTTTTCACACCACTTCATCGCAGCGGCCCCGAATTCGAGCGGGTTGTAGACGTCCTCCTCGCGCGACCACAGCCCGTCGCCGGCGTAGGTGAGGATGGTGATGTTGGTCGCGGTGATGAGGCTGCCGTCGCCGGGATCGCGCATCGGGTTGTCCACCTCGCAGATCACCCGCGCGGTCGACGGGTCGGCGACGTGCCACAGTGCCGGAAAACCCGTCATATGGCTGCCCGGGAATGCCGTCATCGTCTTCCAGATCCACGCCCGGATCTCCTCGCGACCACGCATGACGCCCATGGCGTGCTCCACGTAGTCGGCGTCGGTGGTGAACAGCTCGGCAAAGCGATCCCAGTCCCGGCTGACCCCGATCTCCGCCACGGTCTGCTGGAAGTTGGCGAAAGCGGCGTCGAGTTCGGCGGCGTCGAAGGTCGGCGCGTCTGCGGGGTTGGACACGTGTCCACCCTACGGGTGGCAGGCGCCGAATCGGTCGAATTCCGCATTCTCGGGCAATGCGTGGGGATGGCCGCGGTCGGGGAGCAGAATGGTGAGTGGGGCCGAAAGAGGGCCGCGTCGCCGAAGCGCTCCGGGGTGCTTCGGCCGAGACAAGTGGAGGTCCGCAGTGCAGCGGTTGAGTGGTTTGGACGCGTCGTTCCTGTATCTGGAGACGCGCTCGCAGTTGATGCATGTCGTGGGGATCATGGAACTCGATGCGAGCACCATTCCCGGTGGCTACAGCTTCACCCGGATGCGTACCCAGCTCAACGCGCGGGTCGCCGCGATGCCGATGTTGCGACGCAAACTGGAGAACTCCGCGCTCAACATCGACCACCCGGTGTGGGTCGAGGACGACCACTTCGACATCGATCGGCACGTGCACCGGGTGGCGTTGCCCTCGCCCGCGGGCAAGAAGGAACTCAACGAGCTCTGCGGCCACCTCGCCGGGCAGGCCCTCGATCGGGGCAAACCGCTGTGGGAGCTCTGGATCATCGAGGGCAGCGCCGACGGCAAGATCTGCGCGTTCCTGCGGATGCACCACGCCAGCGTCGACGGCGTCACCACCGCCGAGGTGCTCGGCCAGCTCTGCAGCCTGACCCCCGACGAGCCCGACGTCGACCCGGAGAAGGTCGCCGAGACCGCCGGTGGACCCAACCGGACCGGCATGGTGATCTCCGGCGCGCTCAACTACTTCGTGCAGCGACCGATCGCGATGGTCAAACTGCTTCCACAGACCGTCGGCGTGCCGATCGAGTGGTTCCGCCGGTCACGCTCCCGGACCGGAATGCCCGCCCCCTTCGCCGCGCCACGCACCGTGTTCAACGGTCCGATCTCGCCGCATCGCAGCATCGCGACCACCCAACTCTCCCTCGACGATGTCAAGCGGGTGAAGAATCGCTTCGGGGTGAAGGTCAACGACGTGGTGCTCGCGATGGTCGGCGGCGCGCTGCGTGAATATCTCTCCCAGCACGGTGACCTGCCGGGGTCGCCGCTGGTGGCGATGGTCCCGGTGTCGGTCCACGACGCCGACGAGCGCGATCTCGTGGTCAACGGCACCAACAAGGTGACCGGCATGTTCACCGAATTGCCGTCGGACGTCGCCGATCCGGTCGAACGGCTCGAACGTGCCGGGGAACTCGCCCGCCGCGCCAAGGAGCATCACGCCGACATCGATGCGAACATCCTGCGTGCGTGGGCGCAGTTCGCACCCGGCACCACGCTGTCGACGCTGATGAAGTTCTACGGCGACCGCAAACTGTCGATGAACCATCCGCCCGTCTTCAACGTGACGGTGTCCAACGTCGCCGGACCCGACTTCCCGATGTACTTCTGTGGGGCGAAGGTGGCGGCCATCTATCCGCTGGGTCCGATCTTCCACGGCCTGGCCCTCAACATAACCGTCTTCTCCGTCGACGGACACCTCAACGTCGGCATCCTGACCTGCCCCGACGAGGTGCCCGACGTCGAGATGATCGCCGAGGCCTTCGATCACCAACTCAAGGCGTTGATCGAGGCGTGTGACGACTGAGGGTCGACGCCGCGAACGGCCTCGCAGTTAGGCTGAGACCGTGTCTGTTCACGACCATGGTTTCGCGCGGGTCACCGGGGCAATCCCGGTTGTCCGCATCGCCGATCCGAAGGCCAATGCCGAGGCGATCGTCGAGTCGATGCGGCAGGGCGCCGCAGAGGGCTCGCTGCTCGTCGTCTTCCCCGAGATGGGTTTGTGTGGTTACAGCATCGACGATCTCGTCCAGCAGGATGCGATTCTCGACGGTTGTCGCGACGCACTGAAGTCGATCGTCGACGCCAGTGCAGGGTTGACCCCGCTCGTGGTGGTGGGGTTACCGCTGGTGGTCGGCGACGGCCTGTACAACTGTGCCGCGGTGATCCGTGACGGCGCAGTACTGGGCGTGATCCCCAAGTCGTATCTGGCCAACTATCGGGAGTTCTACGACAAGCGCTACTACAGTGCCGCACGCGATGCGTCGCAGGATACGGTGCGGCTCTTCGGCTCCGACGTCCCGTTCGGTGCGGATATCCTCTTCGACGCCGAGGATGTCCCGGGCTTCTGCCTGCATGTGGAGATCTGCGAGGACGGCTGGGTGCCCATCCCGCCAAGCGTGTGGGCCTCCCTGGCCGGCGCGACCATCCTGGCGAATCTGTCGGGTAGCCCGGTCACCGTCGGAAAAGAGTCGTACCGGAAGTTGTTGAGTACCAGCCATTCCGCGCGCTGCATCGCCGCGCACCTGTACGTGGCGGCCGGGTTCGGCGAATCCACGACCGATCTCGCGTGGGACGGCGACGCGTTGATCACCGAGAACGGGACCCTGCTCACACGCAGTAAGCAATTCGAGATGGGTGCCCAATCCATCACCGCCGACATCGATCTCGACCGTCTGCGCCAGGAGCGCATGCGTATGACCAGTGTGCGCGATCAGGTCGGCGACCACGCCGAGGACCTGAAAAGGTTGCGGCGCATCGGTTTCAGCTTCGGCGTGCAGCCTGGAACCGATGACGTCGATGTGCTGCGACGTGCCATTGCGCGGTTCCCGTTCGTGCCCAGCGGCACCAGCGACCTCGATGAACGTTGTCGGGAAGTCGGCAACATCCAGGTGCAGGGACTCGCGGCGCGTTTGCGTGCGACGGGACTCGAGAAGATCGTCATCGGTGTTTCCGGTGGACTCGATTCGACCCTTGCGTTGTTGGTCGCGGTGGACACCTTCGACCGACTCGAGTTGCCGCGCACCAATATTCTGGCCTACACGATGCCAGGCTTCGCCACCGGAGGCGCAACACTGCGGCGGGCGCACGTCCTGATGGACTCGCTGGGCGTGAGTGGGACGGAACTCGACATCCGCCCGTCGTGCGAGCAGATGCTCGCCGACCTCGACCACCCGTACTCGCGTGGCGAGAAGGTCTTCGATGTGACGTTCGAGAACGTGCAGGCCGGGGAACGGACCTCACACCTGTTCCGCCTGGCCAACCACCATGGCGCCATCGTCCTCGGTACGGGAGATCTTTCCGAGCTCGCCCTCGGATGGTGCACCTACGGCGTCGGTGATCAGATGTCGCACTACAACGTCAACGGGTCGGTTCCCAAAACTCTTGTCCGCCATCTCATCCGGTGGATGATCAGCTCCGGTGAGTTCTCCGATGAGACCAGTGAGGTTCTCGCCGAGATCCTCGCCGACGTGATCTCACCAGAATTGGTACCGCCAGGCGAGGACGGTGCGATTCAATCCACCGAAGACACCGTCGGGCCGTACGAATTGCACGACTTCTTTCTCTACTATCTCACCCGGTTCGGCTACCGTCCCAGCAAAGTCGCGTACCTCGCCCGTCAAGCTTGGGGTGATCTCGACCGAACGCCGTGGGATACCGAGCCGCTCGACGACCGCAACGTCTACGACGCGGCGACGATCGACAAGTGGCTCACGGTTTTCTGCCAGCGGTTCATGGCCAACCAGTTCAAGCGCACAGCCATGCCCAACGGACCCAAGATCGGTTCCGGCGGTTCGCTGTCGCCACGCGGTGACTGGCGTTCACCGTCGGATGCCTCCGCACGTGCGTGGTTACAGGAGCTCCGCGGGGAGTGAGACGCGGGCAGTGAGATGCGGCCGGGCCCCACGGTGATCATCTCGACCACCGTGGGGCGGTTCGCTATTGAGTTCTCAAACAACAGATGCGGTCCCGGCGATGCCGGGTGCGGGGAATCAAGTTGTGGGGCAGGGCAGGGCAGGTCAGGCTGCTGCGTCGTCGAGTCGCATGCTGCGTCGGTGATACGACGGCACAGGTCGGCGTTTCGGATCGACAGTGGCGGGTGGGATCAGCCAGGGGTGTCGGTCGAATCCCATGATGATGTCCCATCCGTGGTGGTGGACGTCGTCATGGCAGCTGGTGCACAGGAGACAGCCATTGTCGAGGTCGGTGGGACCGCCATCGGCCCAATGCGCGAGGTGGTGTCCCTGGCAGCGTCCGGCGTGGGCGCCGCATTTGATGCATCCACGATCACGCACGAGTAAGGCTTTGCGTTGGCCGGGGGTGAAGAAGCGTTCTTTGTGTCCGACGTCGAGGGGTACGCCGTCGGTGTTGAGGATGATTTTGGTGATCGTGGTGTCACACGACAACAACTTGGCGGTGGCTTCGGTGATCGGACCCATGTTCTGCAAGTCCCCGCCGAGTGCCGGGTTGTCGGCCGACCAGGTCCACAACAGGCCGTTGGTGGGTGTGGCTGAGAAGGTGGTGTCGGCCAATCCTTGTGCCGCGAGTTCGACGATCGTTTCGAACGCGGCGGCACAGATCTGCTCGGGCGTCCGCGGATCGGGTGACCCATCGGGCTGCGGTTTCGGTGCAGACAAGGTTTCCATCAAAGTGCGGGTTTTCTCCCCGGCGACGATGTCGAGGTTCGCCGAGATCTCCAACCGGCCGTCGTCGGTGATGCGGTCGGTGTAGGAGTTGATCGTCTTGTCTTCGGCGGCCGGTGACCCACCGGGCGTCTCCGCGGCGAGCTCGTTACCCAACTGCCGCGCGTAGAGGTTGATTTCGGCGGGGGTGAATCCGGCGAAGTAGTGCGACAAGAGTTTCCGGAGGTATTCGCAGCGTTGGACGGTGTCCAAAGGTTCGGGAGAGCGGGTGTCGATGTGTGCCAGTCCGCGGACGATGGCGTCGGTGTGTTCGGACGAGATGGACCCGTCGGCGGCGTGCGCCAACAACAGATCGATATCGGTGGTGCCGGCGACCCGCACGTACCGACCTGCGACTGAGGGCGCGAAGCCCATGCTGATCAACAGTTCTCGCAGTCGGGTGGTTTTGTGGTCGGCGACCCCGAGTCGGTCCAGTTCGCCGGTGAGGGTGGTGGCGTGGTGATCGACCAGGTTCCGCAACAACAGGACTTGTTTCATCGCGCCGAAGGCTTGGGGCCCGGTCATCTCCGGATTCCATTGCAGGTCGCTGAGTTGGGTGACGATGGTGGCGAAGATTGCTTCGGCGTCAACGGTTTCCGCGTCGAGAGTTTCAGTGGTGTCGATCATGGGCCCCTCCCCGGTGGCTGATCGGTTTGATGGCTCCAGTGTACTCGAACATGTGGATTAGGGCAAGGGTATTCGATAGTTCTGGGGAGGGAAAGGTGTTTGTGGACAACAGGTTCCGAGGGTGAGCTGGCGGCAGTTTTCTGTCGGTGGGGTGTGGTAGGGGATGCGGATTCAGCTGTAGATGTTCGATGTGGTTGGGAGGCTTGTTGTCTCGCCGGGTCTCGAGGCTCGCCGCACGCGGCTCGCACCTCGACCATCGGGGGGCAGGCCGCTGGGCGCCGTTGATCTCGACCATTGGGGGAAGGGCAGGCCGCTGGGTGCCGTTGATCTCGACCATTGGGGGAAGGCCAGGCGGCTGGGCGGCGTTCACCTCGACCATCGGGGGAAGGGGACGGAGTGCGCGGCGCGCGAAAAACTACAGCCCCAGATCCTTGGCGATGATCGTCTTCATCACCTCGTTGGTCCCGCCGTAGATCCGCGATACGCGGGTGTCGGCGTAGAGGCGGGCGATGGGGAACTCGGTGATGTAGCCGTAGCCGCCGTGCAGCTGTAGGCATTTGTCGATGACCCGGCCCGCGGTGTCGGTGGCGAAGAGTTTGGCGCGGGCGGCGTCGGGAACCGAAAGCTCACCCGAGTTGTGCAGCGTCAGAGCGTGATCGACGAACTGCTGGATCGCCTCGACCTCCGCAGAGCATTCGGCGAGCACGAACTTCGTGTTCTGGAAGGAGGCGACGGGACGCCCGAAGACGTCACGCTCGCGGGTGTAGGCAAGTGCATGCTGCAGGGCAGCGGCGGCGGTGGCCGCCGAGCCGATCGCGATGGTGAGCCGCTCCTGGGCCAGATTGTGTGTGAGGTACCGGAATCCGGCGCCCTCCTCACCGAGGCGATCGGCCACCGGCACGCGCACCGAGCTGAACGAGAGTTCGGCGGTGTCGGAGGCCTTGAGACCGATCTTCTCCAGCTTGCGGCCCACGGCGAAGCCCTCGGAGGAGGTGTCGACCACCAGGATCGACAGGCCGCCGCGCCGGTTGTCGGGGTCGAAGGCCGACGTGCGGCAGACCACCAGGATGCGGTCGGCCAGGGCGCCGCCGGTGATGAACGTCTTGGCGCCGTCGAGGATGTAGTGGTCGCCGTCCTCGCTGAGTCTGGCGGTGGTGGAGATGTTGGCCAGATCAGACCCGGTGCCGGGCTCGGTCATCGCAATCGCGAACATCAGCTCGCCGGAACAGAATCCGGGTAGCCACCGCTGCTTCTGTTCGTCGGTCGCGTACTCCATCAGGTAGGGCAGGATGAGGTTGGCGTGCACCGAATAGCTGCCGAAGGTCACTCCGGCCAGCGCGCATTCCTCGGCGATGACCATCGAGTAGGTGAAGTCGTGCTCGCCGCCACCGCCGTATTCCTCGGGCGCCTCGATGCCGAGCACCCCGAGTTCACCGAGCTTGTTGTAGAACTCGCGCGGCGGATGCCCCTGCTTCTCCCAGTCGTGGTGGACGGGTACGACCTCCTTGGCGATGAAGTCGCGAATGGTCTTGCGGAAGGCTTGGTGATCGTCGTTGAACACGGTGCGCTGCATGGGTTCTGGCCTCTCTAATTGGTGCGGTACTCGCGGAGCAGTCCCTTGGAGATGATCTGTTTCTGGATTTCGCTGGTGCCCTCGCCGATCAGCAGGAACGGAGCTTCCCGCATCAGCCGTTCGATCTCGAATTCCTTGGAATAGCCGTAGCCGCCGTGGATACGAAAACTGGCCTGGGTGACCTCAGCGCAGTACTCGCTGCACAGGTACTTCGCCATGCCGGCCGCGACGTCGTTGCGTTCGCCGGAGTCCTTGAGCCGGGCCGCGTTCACCATCATCAGGTGCGCCGCTTCGGTTTTGGTGGCCATCTCGGCCAGCGAGAAGGCGATCGCCTGATGCTCGGCGATCGGCTTGCCGAAGGTGCGTCGCTGTTGGGCATAGGTGACGGCGAGTTCGAAGGCGCGCTGGGCGATGCCGCAGGCCCGCGCCGACACGTTGACCCGGCCGACCTCGACGCCGTCCATCATCTGCGCGAATCCGCGGCCCGGTGTGCCGCCGAGGATGTGCTCGGCATCGGTGCGATAACCGTCGAAGATCAACTCGGTGGTGTCGATCCCCTTGTAGCCCATCTTGTCGATCTTTCTGGGAATCGTCAGTCCGGCAACCACTTCGCCGAAACCGGCCGGCTTCTCGATGAGGAAGGTGGTCAGGTTGTGGTGTGGCTTCTCGGCTCCCTCATCGGTGCGCACGAGCGCCGCGACCAGGGTCGACGAGGCGCCGTTGGTGAGCCACATCTTCGCGCCGTTGATCGTGTAGGTTCCGTCGTCGGAGCGTTTGGCCGACGTCGTGATGGCCGCGACGTCGGAGCCGAGGTCCGGTTCGCTCATCGAGAAGGCGCCACGCACCTCACCGGTCGCCATCTGCGGCAGCAGCCGCTGCTTCTGCTCCTCGGTTCCGTGCTGTCGCAGCATGTAGGCGACGATGAAGTGGGTGTTGATCACCCCGGACACACTCATCCAGCCGCGTGCGAGTTCCTCGACGCACAGCGCATAGGTCAGCAACGATTCGCCCAGCCCGCCGTACTCCTCCGGGATCATCAGCCCGAACAGTCCCATCTCCCGCATGCCGGCGACGATCTCCTCGGGGTAGGCGTCGGCATGCTCGAGTTCTTGCGCGTTGGGAATGATCTGGGTGTCGACGAAGCGCCGCACGTTGGCGACGATGTCGGTCTGGATGTCGGTGAGACCGAGGGTCTGGGCAAGGCGGGCCATGGTCTTCAGCATGCCCGTGACGGGCCCGCCCGGTAACGGGGTCTTCGGCTAAGGCTCCGATAGGAGGAGACAATGCCACGTCTGGAGGCCGTCGCTGTGGGCCGCTGACCAGCACGTATAGGCGACACCCTGGGCACTCATCGCAGAACCGGGCAGTGTCGGAGATTCCGGCAGAGGGGTCTGCTGGGCGCGATCCCGCCATCGAATCGTCGGTGACGCCCCCACCGCTTGCGGCGACGCCGTGTGCCGAGCGCGACATAGGTCGCGGCTATGACCCCATGAGCGTGAATCACCTTGTGATCGAGTGCCCGTCATGGTCGATTCGTTCATAGGGGTCGATTCGTAGGTAGGGGTCGATTCGTTGGTAGTGGTTTCGAGAAAGGAACTCTGATGAGCGATGCGGTGATCGTCGATGCGGTCCGTACTCCGATCGGACGCCGGGGCGGGGCGTTGTCGGGTATCCATCCGGCCGACTTGTCCGCCCACGTCCTCGAGGCACTCGTGGAGCGCACCGGTGTCGATCCCGCCGACGTTGACGACGTCATGTGGGGGTGCGTCAGTCAGCACGCCGAACAGGCGGGCAACATCGCGCGCACCGCGATCCTGGCCGCCGGCTGGCCGGAAAGCGTTCCGGGGACCACGATCACGCGGGCCTGCGGATCGAGTCAGCAGTCGCTGGCGATGGCCGCCGCCGCGGTCATCAGCGGTCAGCTCGACATCGTGGTCGCCGGTGGGGTCGAGTCGATGAGCCGCGTGCCGATGGGCAGCGCGGCCCCGAACGGTGAGCATCAGCCCTCGACCGTGCTCGATCGCTACGGCGTCGACCGGTTCAGTCAGGGCATCGGAGCCGAGATGGTGGCCCGGCGTTGGGATCTGAGTCGCACCCGACTCGACGAGTACTCGCTGCGATCCCACGAGCTCGCGGCGGCGGCCAGCGATGCCGGAGCGTTCGACGGTCAGCTCGCCCCGGTGCCCGGCGTCCTCGAGGGAGACGAGGGCATCCGGCGCGGCGGGTCGCTGGAGTCCCTGGCCAAGCTCACGACCGTGTTCGACGAGAACGGGGTCATCCACGCCGGCAACGCCTCTCAGATCTCCGACGGTGCGGGCGCGCTGCTGGTGTGCTCGTCGGAGACCGCCGCAGCACACGGCTGGACCCCGCTGGTCCGTATCCACACCACCGTGGTGGCCGGCGACGATCCCGTCGTGATGCTCACCGGACCCATCCCGGCCACCGCCAAAGCCCTTGCCCGGTCCGGGCTCTCGATCGACGAGATCGGGGCGTTCGAGGTGAACGAGGCGTTCGCGCCGGTACCGCTGGCGTGGCAGATCGAGACGGGTGCGGCGGAGAAGGCGCTCAATCCGCTCGGCGGCGCCATCGCGGTCGGGCACCCACTCGGCGGCTCCGGCGCCATCCTCGCCACCCGGCTGGCGCATCACATGCGCGACAACACCATCCGTTACGGACTACAGACGATGTGCGAGGCGGGTGGCATGGCCAACGCCACCATCTTCGAACTCATCGGCTGACCACCTCAGGAGCAGATGTATGGAACTCAAGGACCTCTCCACCGCCATCACCGGCGGAGCCTCCGGCCTCGGCCTGGCCACCGCCCGGCGCATCGTCGATGCCGGCGGGCAGGTGACCCTCATCGACCTGCCGACCTCCGACGGTGCCGAGGTGGCCGAACAGCTCGGTGCCGCAGCGCGATTCGCGCCCGCCGATATCACCGACCGGGAGCAGTTCGCCGCCGCGCTCGACGTGGCCGACGACCGCGACGGTCTGCGCGCACTCGTGCACTGCGCCGGTGCGGGGCGCCGGATGCGCATCCTCGACGCGCAGGGACGCGCCGGATCGGCCGACGACTTCGAATTCGTCATCCGGCTCAACCTCATCGGCTCCTTCCACGCCCTCTCGCTGGGGGCCGAGCGGATGGCCCGGCTGCCCGAGATCGACGGCGAGCGGGGCGTGATCGTGATGACCGCATCGGTCGCCGCGTTCGAGGGACAGATCGGCCAGATCAACTACAGCGCCTCCAAGGCAGGCATCGTCGGGATGACACTGGTGGCCGCACGAGATCTGGCGAGCAAGCACATCCGCGTCAACACCATCGCCCCCGGCACCATGGACACCCCGTTGCTGGCGCGGTTGCGTGATGATGTCCGCGAGTCACTGGCCGCGAGCATCCCGAACCCCTCGCGGCTCGGCAAGCCCGACGAATTCGGCCGGTTGGCCGTCTCGATCGTGGAGAATCCGTACCTCAACGGGGAGATCATCCGCCTCGACGGCGCGATCCGGATGGCCCCGCGATGACCGAATTGCACTATTCGGCAATTACTCTCGCTGCGTTGCCGGCCGGCATGGCCCGGCTGTATGCGAACCGCGCGGCCGTCATCGACGGCGAGCGGATGCTCACCTTCGACGATCTCGACGTGCGCACCGCCGCGGTGGCCGCCGGGCTCGCCGCGATCGGGGTGGTGCAGCGCGACGTGGTCGCGCTGCACCTGACCAACAGCGCCGACTTCGTGCTGGCCTACTACGGGGCGTTGCGCGCCGGCGCGACCGTGACATTGATCAACCCGGCGCAGCCGGTCGCCGGGCTGCGGGCCCAACTCGTCGAGACCGGCGCCGTCGCGGTCGTCACCGAGGAGCCGCAGGCGCAGACACTGGCGTCGGCGATCGAGGGACTCGATCTGCGGGCGGCGATCCTCGTCGGTGACGACACCGGGTCCGAGACCGCCATGGCCCCTGCGGGTCTGATCACCCTGGCCGAGCTGACCGCCGATGCCGGCCCCACACCACGGGTCGCGATCACCGGTGCCGATGTGGCCCACCTGGCCTTCACCGGTGGCACCACCGGTGTCTCCAAGGGCGTGCAGGTGTTGCACCGCAACGTCATCGCCAACGTCACCCAGATGATCGCCTGGCGCGCCGGACATGCGGTGACCGAGAACGACGACGGGTCGTTTCGCCTCACCCCGCGCGACGGCGCAGGACGCGGCGTCGTACCCGGGCAGGCCGCCACCATCGTGGTGTCCCCGCTCTATCACGCGCACGCCCTGATCAACATGTCCTTCCTGCTGATGTGCGGTGCCACCCACGTGCTGGCCGGCCGATTCGATCCGGCCCGGATGCTCGATCTCATCGAACGACACCGCGCCACCTACATCACGGGCAGTCCGACGATGTGGCATGCGCTGGCCGCACATCCCGATGTGGCCACACGCGATCTCTCCTCGGTGCGGGTGGTGTCGTCGGGGGCCGCACCGATCGATCACGTCACCCTCGAGCGGCTCGCCGCGGCCTTCCCGTCGGGTGCTGTCGTGGAGGGCTACGGGCTGACCGAGGCGACCTGCCTGGTCTCGTCGGCGCCGCTGGCCGCCACCGGCAATGGCACCGGTGAATACCGTTTCGGCAGTGTCGGATTGCCGACCTTCGACACCGAGGTGTCGATCCGTTCGCTCGACGATCGCACCACCGAACTCGCCGCGGGCGAACGCGGTGGGCTGTGGGTCCGCGGACCTCAGGTGACCGCCGGGTACCTGCACCACCCCGAGATCACCGCCGAACAGTACGTCGACGGATGGCTCGACACCGGCGACATCGCCTACGTCGACGACGACGGCTACCTCTACATCTGCGACCGTGCCAAGGACATGCTGATCTACAAGGGCTACAACGTGTATCCGCGCGAACTCGAGGAGATTCTGGTGACCCACCCCGACATCGCCGGTGCCGCGGTGGTGGCCCGGGAGGCCGGGCCGGTCGGGCAGGAGCCGGTGGCCTTCGTCGTCGCCCGGCCCGGGCACCGGGTCGACGCCGACGCGGTGCAGGGCTTCGTCGCCGAACAGGTGTTGCCCTACAAGAAGATCCGCGACGTGATCGTCGTCGACGAGTTGCCCACCTCCGCCGCGGGCAAGATCCAGAAAGTGGCGTTGCGAGCCCAACTCGCCGCCGAGCACACCGGAAAGGACCGACTCCATGCGTGATGTTGTCATCTGCGAGCCCGTGCGCACCCCGATCGGGCGCTACGGGGGCATGTTCCGATCGCTGACCGCCGTCGACCTCGGGGTGGCCGCCCTGCGCGGACTCCTCGAGCGGACCGGCATCCCCGACGACGCCGTCGACGACGTGATCCTCGGTCACTGCAACGGCAACAGTGAGGCACCGGCGATCGGCCGTGTCGTCGCACTCGACGCCGGACTACCGACCACGGTGCCCGGCATGCACGTCGACCGACGCTGCGGATCGGGGTTGCAGGCGGTCATCCAGGCCGCCTACCAGGTGGGGTGCGGCGACAACGATCTCGTCGTCGCGGGCGGCACGGAGTCGATGAGCAACGCGTCGTTCTATTCGGTGGACATGCGTTGGGGCGGTGCGCGCACCGGAATCGCCATGCACGACAGCCTGGTTCGGGCCCGCTCCACCGCCGGTGGCAAGAACTGGCCGGTACCCGGTGGCATGATCGAAACCGCCGAGAACCTCCGCAAGGAGTACGGGATCTCCCGCGAGGAGCAGGACGATCTCGCCGTCGAATCGCACATGCGCGCGGTTCGTGCACAGAAGGACGGCATCCTCGGTGAGGAGATCATCCCGGTCACCGTGCGAGATCGTAAGTCCGAGAAGCTGATCGATACCGACGAGCATCCACGTCCCGATATCTCGCGCGAATCGCTCGCCGGACTGCGGCCCATCATGGGTGCCACCGACCCCGACGCCACGGTGACCGCGGGCAACGCCAGCGGACAGAACGACGCGGCCTCGATGTGCCTGGTGACCACCGCCGAGGTCGCCGCACGGCACGGCCTGACGCCGCTGGTGCGCCTGGTGTCGTGGGGCCTGGCCGGCGTGCCACCGGCGACCATGGGCATCGGCCCGGTGCCGGCCACCGCCAAGGCGCTGGACAAGGCGGGATTGACGCTCGTCGACATCGACGTCATCGAACTCAACGAGGCCTTCGCCGCGCAGGCGCTTGCCGTCACCCGGGAGTGGGGATTCGGCCGATTCGCCACCGACAGTCCCGATTTCGCGCGCACGAATGTTCACGGATCGGGTATCTCGCTGGGACATCCGGTCGGCGCGACCGGCGGACGGATGCTGGCATCGCTGGCGCGGGAACTGCACCGGCGCGAGGCGCGCTACGGCCTGGAGACCATGTGCATCGGCGGCGGGCAGGGGTTGGCCGCAGTATTCGAACGGGTCAGCGGATAGCCGATCTTCGTGACAAGCCGCCTTGACATCGGATGTCAAGGCGGCTTTACTCTTGGCATGCCCGACCCAGACGTCCTATCGCCGATCCGGGCCGCGCGGACCCGAGCGGCCCTACGGCAGTCCGATCTGGCGAAGGCGGTCGGGGTGAGCAGGCAGACGATCGTGTCGCTCGAACGCGGCGACTACGCACCGTCGGTCTACCTGGCCATCCGGGTCGCGCGGGCGCTCGGCGCCGGCGTCGAAGAACTGTTCCCGTTGCCCGAGGAGACCCTAGGAGAGCTGAGATGAGTTCCGGACGAACCACATTCCCCGATCTGTTGCTCGGCCCCGACGATGCGTCGTGGGGCGATGAACGTGAGCGCGCGGTACTGCTGGAGGGCTACGCCTACATCTACACCCTCTCGACGCTGCTGCTGTGGGCGCTCGGCGCCGTCGCGGCGTGGTTCGTACCCGCCTGGGTGACCGTCCTGTGGTGGGTCGCGTTGATCGCGCCCGCGATGGAATGGCAACGATTCTGCAAGGCTCGCCGCGTGGATCCCCAGACGCTGGTCTACGCCCGCGGATCCCGCCGCCGCATCATCGTCACCAGCCTGTACACCGGTGCCTGCTCACTGTCGATGGCACTCGCGGTGATCCTCTGGCTCGGACCCGACGGTGAGGCCACGACGATCGTGGGGGCCGTCGTCGGCGGTATCGTCGGCGGCGCCGCGGCGTTCCTACTGGCCCGTCGACATGCGATCAAGTCCGAGAAAGAGCAAGCCGCAGGCGATCTCGACGACTGAGCAGTGCGCACCCCGCGCACCTCACTCCTCGACCGCTCGCTGCGCTGCCATCGACCGCGCGACGTCGGCGAAGGCCTGACCGGCGACCGAGAGGCCGCCCGGATCGAAGATCATCGCGAAAGTCCGTGCGAACCGCGGTGACACCGGCCGCACCACCGCGCGATCGGCCACCGATTCGGCGATGCGACGTTCGAGCAGGGTGGCCCCGATCCCGGCGAGCACCATGGGCAGTCGCTGCTCCCGATGGTCGGAGAGCACCGCGATCGGCAGTCGCACACCGGATTCGCGGATCGCGCTCTCGATCTCCTCGGCGACCGACCCGCCCCGCGGAACGAAGACCATGGGAATGCGGGGGAGATCGGCGATGGGGATCGGCCCGTCGGGAACCTCGGTCCCGGGTGGGCACACCAGCCAGAATTCCTGTTCACCGAGCACGATCATGTCGAGATCGTCACCGACCGTGGGCAAGTGGGTGATGACGAACTCGCAGCGCCCCTCCTCGATCATCGGCGACGCCTGTGTCTCGACCCGCAGGTCGCCGAGGCGCACGGTGACCCCCGGATGGCGGGCCCGGAAGCCGGCGACCAGGTCGATCACCGCGCCGCCGTCGATGAAGGGGGAGGCGAGCACGTCGACGCGGCCGGTCGGTTCGTCACCGGCCGCGGAGAGGGCGTCGTCGACGGCAGCCACATCACGCATGATCTGTCGGGTCGATCCGACGAGCGCTCGTCCCGCAGAACTCGGCACCATGCCGCGTCCGATCCGGTGGAACAACTGCACCCCGACTTCTCGTTCCAATGCCCGAAGTGCCTGGGACACAGTCGGTTGGGTGACGCCCAACGACGCCGAGGCTCCGCCGATCCCGCCGTGCTCGACGACGGCGAGGAAGTACTCGAGCTGGCGCAGTTCCATCGAACTCACCACGCTCCGTCGTGGGAAATGGTGGCCTCGTCGGGCACGAGGTCGGCCGGTGGCGCGGGTGTCCCGCTGATGCGGCGCGCCACCGCGACGAAGGCGATCGCCGCCGGCGAGGGTTGCCCCGACCGCATCACCAGTCCGTAGTCGCGCAGCAATGGGGGCGCCACGCCGAAGACCTCGGCGCCGCTGAACTGTTCGGCGGCGACCGGACGCGGGACCACCGTCCCGCCGACGCCGCGGTCGACGAGATCCCAGATGGCCGAGGAATGGGCGCAGTCGACCACCACGTTGCGGGCGTCGTCGGCGATGACGTCGGCGAGCAGTGCCGCGGTCGCCTGATCGGACAGGTTGACCAGCAGCGGCAGATCGCGCACGGCCGCGCGGGGCACCGTGCCCGACTCGGTGACCACATCGTCACCGACGAGTCCCGGTGGCGCGGCGAGGACGAGTTCCTGCGCGCCGAGCGGGATCGACACGAGCGAGGCGTGGTCGGCGTCGGAATCGATCACCCCGATCTCGGCGTCACCGCGCCGCAACGCGGCGAGTACCCCGGACGGGCCGTCGGCGGCGTGGACGCGGACGACCACGGCGTCGTGTCGCTCCCGGAAGGCCCGCACCATCGTGACCAGCGGGTCGATCGCGAAGGCGGCGTCGGTGACGATGTCGACGCGTCCGGAGCGCAGTTCACGGACGGCGGCCACCTTCAGTTTCGCGCGCTCGACGTCGGCGAGGATACGGCGCGCGGCGACCTCGACGCGCCGGCCTGCGTCGGTGAGTTCGAGTCGTCGACCACTGCGGTCGAACAGGGTGACACCGAGACGGCGTTCGAGCGTGCGGATGGCCTGGGAGAGTGAGGGCTGGGAGATGTAGAGGGCATGCGCCGCCTTGGTGATGCCGCCGTGGTCGATCACCGCGACGAAGTAGGTGGCGAGATGCAGGTCCACCGCCACAGCCTAGTCACCGCGCTCAGAGCTGTGCCCGCGGCCCGTCGACGCGGGAGGGCATGATCCACGATTGGGGGATGCGGGCGAAGGAGCCGACCGCCGGTGCCATCACCGGCCGGTAGTTCGCCGCCGGCCCCGCACCCGCCGTCAGCTCACGGTAGGCGTCCACCCCGCTCGTCGGATGACGCGTGAGGCCCGGATCGCGCAGCACGTCGACCCGGTACAGACCGAATCGTGGTGTGTAGCTGCCCCATTCGTAGTTGTCGGTGATCGACCAGTGGTTGTAGCCGACGATCGGTAGTCCGTCGCCGCGCGCACGTTGAAGCCAGAAGAGACTGTCGCGCAGGAAGTTCGCCCGGGTGTAGCCGTCGGCGCGGGGTGCTCCGTCGGACAGCGGCATGCCGTTCTCGACGATGTAGAGCGGTTTTCCGGGGAAGGCCTGTGCGTAGTGATGGCACGCCTGGTAGATGTCGTCGGGTTGCGGGCGGACCGCCGCGAAATCGCCGCCCGCCGCGGCGATCGTGGTGAGATTGTTCAGCGCCGCGCCATAGTAGTAATCGATGCCGATGAAGTCGAGGGTGTCGACGACCCGATTCATGAACAACGCATCGGTGACCGGGGTGACCGCGGGCAGGAAGGCCTCGTTGACCGCAACGCGCGCTTGCGGATTCGCGTCATGGGCGGCGGTGTGGGCGATCCGGTGGGCGTGTGCGATGCGGTCGAGGAACCGCGGCATGTCGGCGTCGGTGAGTGCGCCGATCTCCTTCTCGTGACCGTAGAAGACCAGGGGCTCGTTGATGCTGATCCACATCGAACACTGCTCGGCGTAGCGCGCGGTGATCATGCGCGCATACCGTTCGAAGTCGCCGAGTGTGCGGGCGCCGAGGAAGCCGCCCTGATCGGCCACCCACCCCGGATACACGTAATGCACCAGCGTGATCATCGGGCTCATGCCCAACGACCGGATGTCGGCGACGAGGTCGTCGTAGTAGGCCAACGCCGCCGCACTGAACCGGCCGCGCTGCGGCTCGACCCGCGCCCACTCGATACCGAAACGAAAGGTGTTGAGTCCCATGCCCGCGGCGAGGTGCAGATCGGACCGGTAGCGGTGCCGGAAGTCGACGGAGTTGCGTACCGGGTCGACCCGTCCGGTCCGCGCCGCACGGTCGGTGTAGCGCCGCCAGTTGGAGTCCGGGTTGAAGCCCTCGGCCTGGAAACCCGAGGTGGCCGCCCCGAAATGGAAGCCGTCGGTCCAGCCGGGCACGCGTGGGGCGTGCACGAAGGGTGCGGTGCCCGGCGCGGCGGAGGCCGGCGCAGCACGTGCCCCCGACGCGCCCAGCCCGACTCCCGCTGCGACCGCGGTGGTGGCGCCGAGCAGACCGCGCCGGGAGATCCCCGACGGCTGCGCGGCGTGGGCCCCGGAGCGGTGAGATCGGCTCATCCCGAGGGTCAGCGGCCGGTCCAGAGGGGCGCCCGCTTCTCGGCGAACGCGCGAGCACCTTCTTGGGCGTCGTCGGAGGCGAAGATCGGGTCGAGCACCTCGCGCTGGGCGGTGATGAGATCGGGGTCGGTGTAGCGGATCGCCATGCCCACAACCTGTTTGGTGGCACGGACCGCGAGCGGCCCGTTCGCGGCGATCCGGGCACCGAATTCGCGGGCGCCCTCGAGCGCGCCGCCGCTCGGGGTGAGGACGTTGACGAGACCGAACTCGTGGGCACGCTTCGCGGTGATGGGGTCGCCGGTCAGGGCGATCTCCATCGCGAGCTGATAAGGGAGGATCTTGGGCAGGCGCAGCAGACCGCCGGCTGCTGCGGCGAGACCCCGCTTCACCTCGGGCAGACCGAATTTCGCGTCCTCGGCGGCGACGATCAGATCTGCCGACAGGGCCAGTTCGCAGCCGCCGGCCAGCGCCCAGCCCTCGACCGCGGCGATCAACGGCTTGCTCGGCGGATTCTCGGTGATCCCGCCGAATCCGCGACCCGGCACACTCGGCACCTCGCCGCGGGTGAGCGCCTTGAGATCCATTCCCGCGCAAAATGTTCCGCCGGCACCGGTGAGGATTCCGACGGTGATGTCGTCACGGGCCTCGAACTCGTCGATCGCCGCGGCGATGAGGGTTGCGACCTGGGCGTTGACCGCGTTACGGGCCTCCGGGCGATCGATGGTGATGACGGCGACGCCGTCGGCGAATTCGGTGGTGACCGGGCTCATCGGCCGGTGTCCTCTCGATCGGTGGGGGTGGTGACATACCAGTGCACGGGTTCGGTGCCCGACCGGGCGATGATCGCGCGTTCTTCCAAAACCAGAAGGTGGGCGTTGGTCTCGCGCAGGGCCATTCGGCTCAGCGGCAGGGACAGCTGCTCGAACGGCCGGGACCAGGTGACCGATCGGGTGATCTCCCACGCGGTCGACCCGGGCACCTCGGCGATGGCCTCGGTGATCTCGGCGAGTCGTTCCTCGTGGTGGGAGAGCAGGTGGGTGACCCGGCCGGCCAGTCCGCGGAACCGGTACTCGTGCGACGGCAGCGCCTCGAGGTCGCCGAGGTGCTCGGTATTGGCAAGCGAGGTCAGGTAATCGGCGAGCGGGCTGGGGTTCTGGAACGAATTGGTGGACACGTTCGGGCTGATCCGGGGCAACAGGTGATCACCGGTGAAGATGATCCCGGCGTCGTCGTCGGCGAAGCACAGGTGCCCCGCCGTATGTCCCGGCGTCCAGATCGCGCGCAGATTCCATCCCGGGATGTCCAGGGGTGCGTCGCCGACGAGTTCGACATCCATCGTGCGGCCCCGGGGTAGCCGCACGATCTCACGGATTCCGGCGTCGATCACGTCGGTGGGGGCACCGAGTTCGCGCAGATCGAGCTGGGCGACGGCGAGTTCGCGGCCGAGCTGCGCCTCGTCGCGATGATGCAGGAACCGGGCGTCGTTGCGGTGCATGCCCAGTCGCGGGTCGGCGTGCTCGAGCAGCCGGGGGACGAGACCGAAATGGTCGGGGTGCAGGTGGGTGATGAACACGTCAGTGATGTCGGACAGGTCATGACCGGTGGCATGAATGCCCGCGACCAGCGTGTCCCACGATTCGTCGGTGTTCCAGCCGGTGTCGATCAGGGCGAGACCACCGGCCGAGGTGACCAGCGCGTACGCCAGGATGTAGCGCAACGGATTGTCGGGCATCGGTACCGGGATCGAGAACACGCCGGGCCGCACCTCTTCGACCGGCGGCAACACCTTCTCGGCCCACGCCTGCCGTTGCCGGTGTCCGGTGACCACCACCCCGGTGCTCGTGACGACTTCGTCGGTGCTCGTGACGACTTCGTCGGTGGTGCTCGCACCCGGGGCGGCCGCATCCGTGGTCGGTGGGCCCGCCGATCGAGTGCTCATCAGTCCATACGATCACGCGGGACACGGCCGGGCAAACACCTCTGGGCTCACGCATCGTGAGGTAAACCCTATGTGTCCCAGATTCGCTCGCGGCATTGACACGGTGACCACGTCGGGCAAGGGTGGCCGACGTGGCCTTTGCGCAGACCCCCGACGACTCCGCCGACCCCGAGCCCGATACCCCGGACGACCCGCTTCCCCTGGCCGGTCTGACCGTGGTGGCGCTCGAGCAGGCCGTCGCCGCGCCGCTGGCCACGCGGCATCTCGCCGACCTCGGGGCACGGGTGATCAAGATCGAGCGGGTCGGCGAGGGCGACTTCGCCCGACACTACGACGCCGAGGTCGAGGGACTCGCCTCGCATTTCGTGTGGCTCAACCGGGGTAAGGAGTCCTTCGCGGTCGACCTCAAGCAGGAGCGGGGCGCAGCGCAGGTGCGCGCGCTCATCGACCGCGCCGATGTGTTCCTGCAGAACCTCGCCCCCGGTGCGGCCGCCCGGCTGGGATTCGAGGCGCAGCGCCTGCGTGCCGAGCACCGTGCACTGATCGTGGTGAACATGAGCGGGTACGGCACCGCCGGTCCGATGCGTGACCGCAAGGCCTACGACATGCTCGTGCAGGCCGAGGCCGGGCTGATCTCGGTCACCGGCACCGCCGAGCACCCCGCCAAGACCGGTGTCCCCACCTCCGACATCGCCGCGGGCATGTACGCACTCACCTCGATCCTGTCGGCGCTGGTGCGGCGCGGTATCAGCGGTGCCGGTGCCACGATCGAGGTGTCGATGTTCGACGCGACCGTCGAATGGATGGGCCATCCGATGTACATCGGGATGCACGCCGGGCGCCAGATCCCACGATGCGGCGTCGGGCACGCGGCCATCGTCCCCTACGACGCCTATCCGACGCGTGACGGCGAGATCCTCATCGGCGTCCAGAACGACCGCGGGTGGCGCGCACTCGCGCAGGTGCTCGGCCGACCGGAACTCGGCGACGACCCGCGCTACGCCACCAACATCGAAAGGGTCGCTCGCCGTGCCGAAGTCGACGACCTCGTCGCCGCGCGGACCGCGACGTTCGACACCGCAGAACTCGACGAACGTCTTGCGGCCGCCGGGATTCCGGCCGCGCAGATCCGCGACGTCGCGGGCCTGCTGGAGCATCCACAACTCTCGGCACGTGAGCGGTGGCGCATGGTCGACACCGAGATAGGCCCGATCCGGGCGCTGTTGCCGCCCTTCACCTTCGACGACGTCGAGATGCGGATGGGCCCGGTACCCGCGCTCGGCGAGCACACCGAGGCGATCCTCGCGGAGTTGGGCGAGTCGACCACCGGATGAGCCGGCGGATCAGGGTTCGATGAGTGGTCCGGCCGGCATCGTCGGGGTGCGTTCGGCGTCGTCCCACACCGAGAGCAACTCGGCGAGGATCTGCCTCGACATCCCCAGTGCGCTGAGGTGACTCTCGCCGGGCAGCTCGAAGAGCTTGGCGTCGGGAAGCAGCGAGACCATGTGTATGCCATGGGAATACGGGATGATGTGGTCGTGGTCGCCATGCCACCAGCGCACCGGCGTGGTCACGTCACCGACGCGGAATCCCCAATCCTGGGCGAAGGCCACGACGTCGGTGAACGGCGCTTCCATGCGGCGGCTGCCGCCGTGCAGCAGGTCGTCGAGGAACATCGCCCGGAATTCGGGGCGCGCGAGCAACTCTCGGTCGGCACGCGGCGAGAACCGGCCGTAGAGGCGGATCGCCGGATTCGCGATGGGCGCGGCCACCCCGAGCACCGAACTGAGGACCTTGCCCAGGGGTGCACCGGCGACCCGGACGGCCGGGGCCAGCAGCGAACCGAGGGCCATCGCCCCGCCGCCGATGGCGTCGGGGCCCACGGTGGGCGCGACTCCGCCGACGATCCCGGCGACCATGACGCGCTCCGGTAGCGCGTGTGCGGTCGCCAATGCGTACGGTCCGCCGCCGGACATGCCGATCACCGCGAACCGGTCGATGCCGAGAGCCTCCAGAACCGGCTCGAGATCGCCGGGGAACTCCGCCACACACCGGTACCGATGGGCGGTGGAACTGCCGACGCCGGGTCGATCGAGCCCGATGAGCCGGATGTCGTGCTCGGCGGCGTAGGCGCGGGCCTCGGTCGGGATCTGGCGGCGTGCGCCGGGCGTGCCGTGCAACCAGATGACGGCGCGGCCGTTCGCCGACCCGAACTCGGCGAACCCGATCCGGCGTCGTCCCCCCTCCACCGCCACCGAGCCCTCGATCTTCGGTCGGTCGATCCCCATCATGTGACCAGGATCGCACTTGCGCATAGGCGCGGCGGGCGCCGGGTCGGGGTTGGCCGGGCAGGGATCGGCGAGCCACCGCGCCGGTGTGCTCGCGTGCGGCATTGTGGACTCATCGGCGGTGCACAACGCCGTGTTCAGGGAGTGGAGGTACACGATGGCCTCAGGAATGGCGCCGTTGCGGAATCGGGTGTTCCGCAACCTGTTCATCGCCCAGATGGTGTCCAACATCGGCCTGTGGATGCAGACCGTCGGCGCCCAGTGGTTCCTCGTCGACCAGCACGCGGGGCCGACGGTGATCTCCCTCGTCCAGACCGCGAGCCTCCTGCCGACACTGCTGTTGTCACTGCTCGCCGGGGTGCTCGCCGACATGCTGAACCGCAAGTGGCTGCTGGTGGTGATGAGTGCGTACGCGACCGTCGTCGCCGGGGTCATGGCCGTCCTGGCGGTATTCGACCTCCTCGACCCGGGCATGCTGCTGGTCCTGACGTTCTTGCTGGGTGCGGGTTCGGCGTTGTCGGCGCCGGCGTTCCAGGCGGTCAATCCGGAGATCGTGCCGCGTGAGCAGATCGCCGACGCCGCGTCCCTGGGCAGCATGTCGATCAATGTCGCGCGGGCAGTCGGACCGGCTCTGGCCGGTGTGCTGTTCACCGTCGGCGGCGCCGGCGTGGTCTTCGCGATCAACGCGGTCTCCTACCTGGCCGTCGTCGTCGCGCTGCTGAGATGGCGGCGGCCGGCCGATACCTCGACCATGGAGCCCGAGCATCTCGGTACGTCGATGGCCGTCGGGCTGCGTTACGTCGCCGCGGCACCCATCGTTCGCCGGATCCTGGTGCGCTCGGCGTTGTTCGCGTTGCCCGCCTCGGCGCTGTGGGCATTGCTCCCGCTGGTCGTCAGCGACTCCTTCCATCTCGGCTCCACCGGCTACGGTGTGGTCCTCGGTGTCCTCGGCTGTGGTGCGATCCTCGGCGTCCTGGGACTGCCCTGGATGCGTGATCACCTGTCGCCCAACGTGATCCTTGCTTCGTCGGCAGTCGTCTTCGCGGCCGGTACCGCTGCGGCCGCGCTCGGGTCCACGGTGGTGGCGTTGATCGTGTTCGTCCCGACCGGGGTTGCGTGGATCGCCACGCTGTCGACGCTGAACGCCGAGATCCAGTTGACCCTGCCCGCGTGGGTGCGTGCCCGGGGGATGGCCGCCTATCTCCTGGTGTTCATGGGGTCGCAGGGAGTCGGATCGCTGCTGTGGGGTGCGTTGGGTGGACTGCTGACGGTGCGGTGGGCGCTGCTCATCGCAGCGATCGCGCTGATCCTGGCGGCGCTGGCCGTGGCGGTGCTGCCGATTCACGCCGAGACGGGCACCCTCGATCGGACCTTGTCGACCGCCTGGCCGGAGCCCATGCTGGTTTTCGAGCCGGCCCCCGACGACGGCCCGGTGCGGGTGGTCGCCACCTACCGGGTCGACGCCGAGCACCACGACGAGTTCGTCGACGCGAGGGCGGGTGTGGCGCTGTCGCGGCGCCGCACGGGTGCACGGAACTGGCATCTGTATCGCAACGGCGAGGACTCCGACGACTACGTCGAGCAGTTCGTCGTCGGCTCGTGGTCGGAGTATCAGCGCCAGCGCACCGAGCGCTGGACCGAATACGACCACCAGCGGGTGTCCGACGCGCTGGCGTTGACCGTCGACGGACGTTCGCACCAGGAGCACCTGTTCGCCCTGCGGTGAGCGTGCGGTGAGTGCGCCCGCGCAGCCGCCGACGCACAGCCGAATCGGAGGAATCTCGCGTAACGTCGTACCGGTGAGTGCTGCAGTTCTGGATCGGATCTCCCGAGGTCTGTCGCTGCCCGGCCCGTCGTATCTGCCGGTGCGTGACCTGCCGAGCGGAACCATGGTGGAATTGCCCGGGCGCGGTAGCACTTTCGTCACCGACTCCGGCCCGGCCGACGCGCCGGCGATCATCCTGCAGCATTCGGTGATGACCACCGGACTGCTGTGCTGGTATCCCGTGATCCCCGAACTCAATCAGCGCTACCGGGTGATCACCCTCGATCACCGCTGGCACGGCCGCGGCATACGCTCGGGCACCTTCGACCTGCTCGACTGCGCCGACGACGTCGCAGCGCTCGCCGACGTTCTCGGGATCGGTCGGTTCGTGGCCGCGGGCTTCTCGATGGGCGGTGGCATCTCGCAACTCGTGTGGCGTCGCCATCACGACCGGGTCGCGGGGTTGGTCCTGTGCTCGACCGGGCCGTACTTCAGCACCCGAGATCCGCACCTGCGGGAGCAGGCCAACAAGACCGGCCGACTACTCAAACCCGTCTATCGCATCATCCCCCGACCGTCGGATGCGACGTTGGACAAACCCACCTCGCACACCGCCCTATGGGGTATGCGCCAGTTCCTCTCGACGCCGTTGTCGCACACCGGTGACTTCGGGGAAGGGCTGGGGCGCTTCGACTCTCGTGAGTGGCTCGCCGAAATCGACACGCCGACGTCGGTGGTGGTCTCGGTCCGTGACAAGGTCGTCGAACCCGAACGTCAGCAGTTGCTCGTCGACGGTATCCCCGGCGCCCGACGCTTCGACGTCGACGGCGGCCACGCGTGTTGTGTGCTCGGGGCGGACAAGTTCGTGCCGGTGTTCCTCGACGCCGTCGATGCGGTGGTTCGTGCGGCGGACCCGGACTCCCCGCGCATCGTCGCACCCTGACCCCGCGCCTTCGCGCACGCAGAGGTCCGTCGTTTACGGCCCGTCGTTGCACAGTTGTGCCCGGTGGTTCGCCTGGGTAGTGGTGTGAACTGTCGCACGCCTCAATCGGATACGTGATCTCGACGTCGTCGGTCTTCCGTTCTTCCACGATTTGAGAGAACATGTGTACACCGAAAGCCGTCGAGCTATGCAGACGGTCCGTCACGAACTCCTGTGGAGGCCGATCATGATCGCACTTGTCGTCGTCCTGCTCGCGCTGGTTGCCCTCGGCATGCTGTGCAACCGGCCCGGCCTGAATTTTTATGCCCGAGAACTGGGTTCGTCGGGGCGCTACCGCGAGCGCTGACACTCGTCGCGCGCGCGTGGCGAGACCACGCGGCCCCGCACATACGTATCCGCCAGTACGACAACGGGACCGATACCGCACACGGGGTTTGCGGTATCGGTCCCGGTCTGCGCTGACCCGTCGATCGATCGGGTCAGCGCGGTCCCTGTGAGAAGGGGGTTCAGGCGCCCTGGCCGGCCTCGATCTCCAGGGTGATGGTGACCTTGTCGCCGATGACGACTCCGCCGCCCTCGAGCGGCATCTCGAGGTCGATGCCGAAGTCCTTGCGGTTCAACACGGTGGTGGCCTCGAAACCGGCGACCGGGCCGTGGCCCATACCCGGGTTGACGCCGTTGAACTCGAGCTTGAGATCGACCGACTTGGTCACGCCGTGCAGGGTGAAGTCGCCGGTGAGTACGTAGTCGTCACCGTCGGGGCGCACCGCGGTCGAGGTGAAGGTGGCCTTCGGGTAGGTCTCGGCGTCGAAGAAGTCGGCCGACTTGATGTGGCCGTCACGCTGCTCGTTGCCGGTGGTGATCGAGGTGACGTCGATCTCGGCCTGCACCGACGGCGTTCCGTCCTCGGCGACGGTGATGGTGCCGCTGAAGGTGTCGAACTTGCCGCGGACCTTGCTCACCATGAGGTGCTTGACGGAGAAACCGACGGTCGAGTGGACGGGATCGATGGTCCAGGTGCCTGCGGCGATCGGCGCGGTGACGGTGGGGGTGCTCATGGGATGCTCCTAGTTCCGGTGGTGTCCGGGGGGTCGATGACTGTCGTATCGATGACCGGTGAGGTCGCTGGGTCGTTCCGGCCCATCACCGAGCATAACCGGACCGCGGTCCGATTTCATTCCCTATCGTCGAATTTTTTTCGCGGGCCTATGACCAGGCGAAAACCGGCTGCTCGTACTCGTCGACGCGGGTGTCGCGGCCACGCAACGCAACCTCGGCGAACTGATGGAGTACGGCGGCGGTCGGTGCATGCACGAGCGCGGTCTGTCCGCTGGGTGAGTGGTCGTCGGGATCGCGACGCAGCCCCGGGATCGGCATCTGGATCACCGGTCGCGTCGACTCCGGGATGGTGATGAACCGAGGTGTGACGAGGAGGTCGTCGAGCGGGATGAAGAACCAGACCGAGACCTCGTCGGGGTTGGGTGACGGTTTGGGGGCGTGCGGCGCCCAGCACACGACGGGTGTGATCACGTACCCGGATCTGGTCGGATAGTCGTCGAGCATGCCGATGACGTCGTCGGGGGACAGGGCCACGCCCATCTCCTCGTGCAACTCACGTAGCGCCGCGGTGGTCTGATCCTCGCCGGGATCGAGCCGTCCGCCGGGCAGTGCGAACTGGGCGGCGTGGCGTCGCATACTCATCGGCCGGCGCAGGAGCCAGATGCCCTGCTCGCGCTCGTTGGTGTCGGCGTCGTCGGTGTTGCTGCCGTCGCGGTCGACGACGACGATCGCCACGGCTGCGGCTTTGCCCGGCGTGGTGGCGGCTCGCCGGTCGAAGGCCGACAGCCGATTACTCAGGACCTCGCGCTCGACCCACGTCATCCTCCCAGTTGACCACGCGTGGGGGTCGGTGACGACCAGCGGCGTCGTGACGAGAGGTCAATACAGCGTGGGGATGCGCCGAAGCGGCAGGTCGGGTCCCTCGTAACCGGTCGCCTTCCGCTTGGGCAGTTCCACGTCGGGGCGGTCGAGCGGGGTGTAGGGAACCTGGTCGAGGATGTGGCGGATGACGTTGAGACGACCGCGTTTCTTGTCGTCGGTGTTCGCGACGTACCACGGCGCCCAGCCGGTGTCGGTGAAGCGGAACATGTCGTCGCGCGCACGGGTGTAGTCGTCCCAGCGCGTGTACGACTTGAGGTCCATCGGCGACAGCTTCCAGTACTTGCGTGGATCGTCGATGCGGCTCTGGAGTCGCATGGTCTGCTGGTCCTCGCTGACCTCGAGCCAATACTTGAGCAGGATGACCCCGGAGGCGACGATCGACCGCTCGTACTCGGGCGCCTCGGTGAGGAACTGCTTGGTCTGCTCTTCGGTGCAGAAACCCATGACCCGCTCGACGCCGGCGCGGTTGTACCAGCTGCGATCGAAGATGACGACCTCGCCCGCGGCAGGTAGATGCGGCACGTAGCGCTGGATGTACATCTGCGATTTCTCGCGTTCGGTGGGTGCGGGCAGTGCGACGACCCGGAAGACCCGGGGGCTGACCCGCTCGGTGATCGACTTGATCACGCCGCCCTTGCCTGCGGTGTCGCGGCCCTCGAAGACGATGCACACCTTGGCCCCGGTGGTGCGCACCCATTCCTGCATGGCCACGAGTTCGGCGTGCAGGGGTTTGACGAGCTTGCGGAATTCCTTGTTCTTCATGAGCTCGGTCTTCATGGGCTCGGTCGTCATGAGCCCGGTCTTCACGGGCTCGTCGTGACCGTCGTGGTTCGAGGAGTGCTTCTTCTTGCCCACGCTCGGCCTCCTCGACGGTGCTCGCCCGGAGGGCACTGATCTGCCCAGACTAGGTGACTGCGGTGTCCGTTTGGCCTTTACGAGTCGATTAACGATTCGTCGCGGGTGCATACTCGCGGGTTGTGGCCGATACCCTCGCTCCCTTGACGCTGCACACGGTGGTGTCGTCGTGGCGAGTCGATGTGCCCACATCTGTTGTGGTGGTGTTGATCGCGGTGGCCTATGTGGTGGCCGTGCGCAGGTCGACGGTGCCGTGGAGCCGGGCGGTTCCGTTTCTTCTCGGCGTGGCTGTGTGGCTGATCAGCGCGTGCGGGTTTGTCGGCGTGTACTCCGACACCCTGTTCTGGGTGCGAGCGCTGCAGATTGTGCTGGTGCTGATGGTGGTGCCGTTCTGTCTTGCGCTCGGGATGCCGGTGACGGTTGTGCGCGAGGCGTGGCCGGCAGCGCGCCGGGTGATCGATCGTTGCCTCCGAACGCGGGCGGCGCGGGTGATCGCGTCTCCGGCGGTGACCTCGGCCGGCGTCATCGTGACGCCGTGGCTGATCTATCTCACCGGCTGGTATCCGGCGCTGCTGCGATCCGATGCCGTCGACACCGTGACCCGACTGTTGCTCGTGCTCTGCGGCTTCGGGTACTTCTACGCGCGGCTGCAGATCGACCCGGTGCCACGGCGCTATCCGCAATCCCTGTCGTTGCTCGTCACCCTGGGCGAGACACTCGGCGACGGCATCCTGGGCGTCGTGATGTGGCAGGGCGGACTCCTCGCCGCCTCGTATTACGAAGCGCTGCACCGCACGTGGGGGCCGTCGCTGCGGACCGATCAAACCATCGGCGCCGGTGTGTTCTGGGTGCTCGGCGACGTCATCGGTCTGCCGTTCCTCCTCGTGCTGTTCGACCGATTCCGTACCGACGAGGGTCGGCGCGCAGAGATCGCCGACGCCGAACTCGATGCGGCCGAACGCGACTCGACCCGATCGACGGCAGCGGAAACCGAGTCCGAACAGCCGGCGGGGTTGTGGTGGGAGAACAACCCGGAGTTACGCGAGCGCTTCCGCTGAGCCGGTGGGCGCCAATTTCCGGTGGTCGAGCAGACCGGCGGATCTTTCGTCCCGGTGGTCGAGGTGTCGAGGAGCGCCAGCGACAAGCCGTTCTCTCGGTGGTCGAGGTGCCGAGGAGCGTTAGCGACGAGCCTCGAGACCTGTTGCACCGCTGCTGGTTTCCGACCACGGACCGAGCACGTGACGGTCTAGAACCCGCAGTCGCCGAGGAGTTGGGCGAGTCGAGTTTCGACCGGCGAGTCTGACGTGGGGTCAGGGTGGAGGATTTCGACGAGGTCGTAATATCCGTGTCCGATCGGGACCTGGCTGCGCCGGATTCGGTTGGTGGGCAGCATCGAGTCCCGGTCGTCGCTTGCGGCGAGATCGGTATCGGCACCACTTGGTGGTGGGTCGGGTGGGTGCAACTCCGCCCGGACGCGAACCAACGCCGCGGCGTAGGTGGCCCCGACATCGGGTAGCGCGGTGGTGCGTTTCGGGTTCGGTTCGGCTGCGCCGATGGGGGTGTTTGTGCGCCACCAGCATCGTCCGGCCCACGGCCCGGCGCGATAGATGCCGGTCGTGAATTGTCCGGGTTTGTCGCCGACCATCCGGTTGTGTTTGCCGCAGGCGGGGGCGAGGTCACCGATGTTGGTGAGTCCGCCTTTCGCATGGTCTTTGGTGGCGTGATGAATTTCGACGTGCGCGGCGGGTTGGGTACATCCGGGGAACGAGCAGTACTCACCGCCGTCTTTGGCGAACAGGGCGATCCGCTGCCCCTGGCTCGCTAACCTCGCCCGACCCAAATACAGCGGCAGACTGGTGTGGTCGTCGAACACCGCCAACCACGGCTGACTGTGGGCAGCCAAAGCGATGACATCCCGGATTGGGAGGAGGGTGCCGGTCGCCGTGACGCCCATCCCGGTTTGCGCAATCAAGTCAGCCAGAGACGTTTTGATGATCAGATGCGGTGGTAGGCCGCGATGCGATTGCGGGCCGAGTCCGACATCGAGTCCGGCGCGTAGGACTGCTTCCAACGCATCATGGTTGCGTTGGACCTGATCCCGGTGATCGCGGGCTGCGGCAGCCGCCACCTGGTCGGGGTCGGCGTCTTCGCGACTGCCGGTCGGGGACTCCGGGTCGGCGGGGTTGTTCATTCCGGGCGCCGCCCACGCGGCGAGTACTGCTTCGAGGTGTGCGGTCAGAGTGGGGGTCATTTGTCCCGATAGCCCACTCATTTTTTGGGCGTTCTGCCGGCCGATGCGGATCTGGCGGTGGCGTTGCCGATCGGTGTCGTCGGTCAGTTGGCCGTCGGGGTCGAGGTGCGCCAACACCCGTGCCCCCAGGATCCGCAGATCAGACGGGGTGTGGGTGCGGGCGAACCCGGCCATCGTGGCGTCGGCCGACATTTTTTCGTCGAACGGGACTGTCGTAGGTATGCGGTCCAACACGTCGATGACGACTGCGGCGTGGGAGGGGCCGGCCGCCCCGGAGGCCATCGCTTCGGCCAGCGCCGGATATTTCGGCGCAGCAACCTCGCCGGTGACGGTGTGGAAGGTGGCGGTCGCTTTGAGTTGTTTCCACCGCCGCCACGGTTCCGACACACGCAACAAGCCGATCATGGCGTCGGTGGTCGACCCGTATCCGTATTCGCGGGCGAGATGGCGGTCGGAGAATTCGACGATCTGCCGATCGCCTTGGACGGTGACGCGGGTGATCAACTGTTCGGTGGATTGAGCGACCGCGACCAGGTCATCGTTGGACAGGCCGGTCAGATCATCGGTGGCCAGCGCATCGACCAAGCGGTGGGCGAGGGCGAGTTTCTGGGTGGTCGACAACCCAGAAACGTCGGGCAGTGCGGTGTCGACCATCATTTCTCACCCCCCGGCGATAAGCGCACATGTGTTTGTGTGCTGTTGTGTTCGAGTGTATGCCGGGTTTGTCGGGTTGGCAAGGGGTTGTCGAAAGTTTTTTCGGACTGTTTTCAGCACGGCGCGGATCGGTGTGGCGCGGTCACCGGAATCGTCAGATTCCATTTCTGGAGTGCGGGCTCGACGTAGGCGATCGTGTTGTCGCGGTCAGCGGGGCCGTCGTGCAGGATGCCCACCGCGCACACGCTCTGGTCGGGGTTCACGACGAACACCGCTGATCCCGAGTCGCCGACGACGGCATATCCACCCCAGTGGAGGCTGCGCGTGTTGGCGTCGAGGAGCGGACCGCACGTCAGGCCCGCGCGACCGCCAGCCATGCAGATTGGTGTTCCCCGAGGCAGTGTGGCCGCTTCCCGGGGTGTCATGACACCGGCGATCGGGTGACCGTCGATGGTGGTGACCCATTGTGCTGCAGTCGCAGTCGGCGGTAGGAATGCGGCCGCGGCGTCGAGCATGGTGCCGTCGGCCAGGGTGTCGTCCTCGTGTAGTTCGTAGGGGCTGAGGGGCAGGCGGCCCGTTTCGGACGAATCGGTGTACAGCCACGTGGGTTGACCCAGGCCGCTTACGCAGTGCCCGGCCGTCAGGTCGCCGCGGCTGCCCGTCGACGAGGTGACCGGCCAGCCGAGTGTGCATTGTGACGCCGGACCGGATGCCGTCGCGTCGACGATCGTGACGCCCGGCCGATACGTGTGGTCGGTCGTCGGGGTGAAGGGGACGGGATGTCCGCCTCCGCTGTCGGGCAACGTGACGAATCGGGTGGTGACCGGCGGGGGGTCGGATGTGGGTGCCGCCCCACCGCATGCGGCGACGAACAAGAACGGCAGCAGCGCCGCCGGAATAGCCCACCGCAGCCGGGTCACACGCGGCAGAGTAGTGATCCTGCCTGTGGGTTTCCTGCCGACCAAGGTCTGGTTTCACCGGCAGTCACGACGAAATTGATTGTCGGCAAGTCCTCAGCGCGAGGGTTCTGCTTACGGAATTCATGAGTCATCGGTCGGTCTGCCCGACGGGATCAGCGAGACGTTCGGGCGTCAGGCCCGTCTCTGATTCACAGGTTTCCGTACTGCCGCTCGACAGTGAATCGGAAGAGTACGGCCTCCTCGGCAGCGAGTACTTCCTCGAGCTCGCTGCCGCTCAGTCCGAGGTGGTGGCTGCGGTCGCTGTGGTAGTCGAGTGGGCCGGTCGGTCGCTCATCGCGAACGCGGAAAAAGCGCACGAGCGCGCGAGCCGCCGCCTCACCGTCGATGATCGTGACGCCGACGTCGAGCGAGAGCCAAGCGTGCTGCTCGTCGGCGAAGTACAGACTGCAACGGGGGTCACGCCGGAGTCGTCGGGTGCGCAGTTTGTCGGCATGACTCGCGCTCTCCAGCACGCCGTCGACCATCGCTGCCTCGATCTTCACCGCTCGTGGTCGCCCATCACCGCCGACGGTGATCATCGCGGCGTGCGGGTGGGCGGCGATGAAGGAAATAGCCGCGTCGTTGGGTTGCGTCGTCATGGCTACCAGACTTGCGGTTGAAGCCGACTTGAATGCAAGTCCGGGTGGCGCCAGCATGAGACCGTGACCTCCACGCGCAATGACCTGGTCCCGATCGACGTCGTCGCCCGGCGGCTGAAGATCAATGCTTCCGCAATTCGGTATTACGAGGTGCGCGGACTTGTCGCTCCGACGACCCGACGCGGCGGACGCCGCTGGTATGACTCTGCTGCGGTGCGCCGCATCGCGATCATTCGGTTCTGGCAAGTCAATGGACTGATGAGCCTCGACGAGATCGGACGACTACTTGACCGTTCGGCATCATCAAGCGGCTGGCCGCAACTCCTTGCCTGTCACTCGGACAGGATCAGCGCTCAGATTGCCCGACTCGCCGAGGCCAAAGAGTTCCTGGACCACATCGCCACCCACCATCCCGACGCACCGCCGGATGGCTGTGCGCACTACGAGAGTCTGCTCGAATCGAGTGATGCCTGTCCGCGACCTGCGGATCCTCACGGGGAGGTTACACGTGACAGCCGGTGACTTTACTTGCAGCAGCACTGCGGCATTCGCTCGTGCCGGACGACCGCGGATGAGTTGTTGCCCGGATCGCATGAGGGCTGGAGAAGGTAGGTGGGGTATTGGGGGCGACCCCATATGCATCCCAAAACAAGAAAACCACCTTGGAAAAGCTGGCTTCTTCGTGGCCAGGGCCGGGATCGAACCGGCGACCTTCCGCTTTTCAGGCGGACGCTCGTACCAACTGAGCTACCTGGCCGGAAGGTTCGGTACGAACACCGAGACCTTTGGCGACCCTGACGGGACTCGAACCCGCGACCTCCGCCGTGACAGGGCGGCGCGCTAACCAACTGCGCCACAGGGCCTTGTTCAGTTATCTGTTCACCGAGGCGAACAGCGTACCCCCTACGGGATTCGAACCCGCGCTACCGCCTTGAAAGGGCGGCGTCCTAGGCCGCTAGACGAAGGGGGCCGGTTTCCGTTCGGGAGGGCTCCGTTGGGAGCCGACTCAGATTAGGACACCGCGCGCGGAAAACACAAATCGCCACGTCAGGGGCATTTTCTGGACGTCGACACGCGAAGCGGACACCAGCTGTCCGCGACCCGTTCGGCGCGAGGTAAACTCGCTTCCGCCCTCGGCGCCGAGGGTAACGCCCCTATAGCTCAGTTGGTAGAGCTACGGACTTTTAATCCGCAGGTCGTAGGTTCGAGCCCTACTGGGGGCACCGCAAACCGCCTGGTCACGGGCGGTTTTGTTGTTTGTGGGTGGCTCCGGGGTAGCTCCGGTCAACGTCGTTCACTTCGCCATCGACATTGCGAATGTCGTGGTCGACGGAAACACCAAGGTCACCGCATGACTTGCGCTTGAAGTCAATCGGACGTCGCATCGGCGACCCTCGGGTGGGAAGGGTGCGCACTTCCCCTGATGCGGTCGTATGCGCGCGCTATCGTCGTCTACGATCATCGGTTCACCACGGCAGTCGGCGAGAGGAGCTATGTGCGATGACACTTGCCAACGACGAGCGATTCACTGCAGGCATCCTCACGATGGCCGATTCGGCACGCTACCTGGGTCTGAGCGGGCAGACATTTCACCGGTGGGCAAAGGGGTATGAGCGAGGGGAGCCGCTGCTCCACGTGGTGGATGCGCCAAAGCGGAAAGCCAACGTCACCTTCATTGCTCTTACGGAGGCATACGTTCTCGACGCGCTTCGCCAAGCCGGTGTTCATGTCCGGAAGATCCGCCCGGCACTGGAGCAGCTACAACGCGACTTTGGTCGTGAATATGTGCTTACGGCGCCGAATCTGGCGACAGACGGTATCGACGTCCTGTGGAATTTCGCGAAATCGGCTGCGGGAGCGGGCCTCATCGAGGCTCGATCGGGGCAGAACGTGATTCGCGAAATCGTCTCGGACTACCTGACTTATGTCGCATGGGAGGGGGAACACCCGACGAAGCTTCGACTTCGAGCGTGTGAGCCCGAGAAGGTGTTCGTCGACCCATACGTTGCATTCGGTCAGCCTCGATTCGGAGAAGGCGGACCACGCCTCGCCGACATCGCGGCGATGCTGAAAGCCGGCGAGGACGGGGAGGCCGTTGCCGAAGAGTTCGATGTCTCGCGAGCCCAAGTGGCAACCGCCGCACGCGTCCTCCTGGGCCGCGCCTCCTGAGTTCTACCTGGACGAAAATCTCGCTGGCCGTGCGCTTCGTCGGCGGATCGAGGGTTACGGCTACGTGGTTCACACGCCTCCGAGCCTTTACGGCGAACGAAAGGCCGCCGAAGGTACGCCCGATGAAGTGTGGTTACGGGACGTCGGTCGTCGAGGGTGGGCGGCAATCGGAAGAGACACGACGATACTCGTCACTCCGTCGGAGCTTGCTGCTTACCGTCGGGCGAAAATTCATCTGTTTCTGTTCCATGGCGAAGCAACGCGAGCACAGCTACTCGAGGCGCTGGATGCCAATCTCCGAGAGATGTGCACTCACTGCATGAGCGGAACGCCGACGGTGTGGCGTGTGCACGGACCTCCGCGGCCCCGACTCGAGGCGCTCTAGCTGTTCGTGGCAATCAATCGCAGACCGCGGCGTGACGAACTCAGGTGGGAGCTCGCTGAGGACCGAAATCCGTCCGTTGAGACGAATGTGAATGTGCGTCTCATCACGTTCCGCACTTGCGAGCATGGGCAAAGCCGACAACAAATCGCCCTGAACTGGCTATTTGCTGCGAATTGACAAGCCGGCGCGGATTGCGCCTCAGATTACTCTCAGGTAAGTTCGCGCCACCGCTTTGGCGGCGGGTCACACCCGCGGCGATGCGGGGGATTCGGTGAGCGAGAAGGGGTGGGCCCGCATGCGGTCACGTGCCGGGGTGTCGAGAAGTGCCAGTAGGGCAAGAGCAGGCGGAATCGTCGGTCTCGTGGTCCTCGTGCTCGTGGTGTGGTTCCAGATCCCGGGTGTTGCCGCGGCCGACGAGCCGCCGACCTACTCGGGTGCGGTGCCGCTGACCCCGCCGGGACTCGGGACGATCTTCGGCGGCTATGTGCTCGGCACCTTCCGCGACGGACGCCTCGCGACCGGGCAAGAAGACTTCGAAGGTCTGGCCGCCGACGATCCCTTCTATGTCGAGCCGTCGATCTCGCAGGACGTCAAGCCCGGAACCCTGTTGAAGGCCAAGCGTTTCGACGTGTTGTTCGCCGGGGTCAAGCCTGCGCACGTGGCCGCCTACAAGATCATGTATGTCACCGAGAACGTTCGGGGACGCAAGGTGATCTCGACCGGCGTCGTCATGATCCCCGAGGACGGCAAGCCCAACGGTTCGCGTTCGGTGGTCGCCTACCAGGAGGCCAACGATTCGGTCGGTGCGAAATGCCATCCGTCGACCCAGTGGAGCGGTGGCGCGCTCGGCGAAGCGTCGGCGTGGTCGGCGCTCGGGCCGCTGGCACTGATGTTTCAGCGCGGACTCGCCGTAGTGATCTCCGACATCGGCAACGACGCCGATCCGTCACCGCACGGCGTCTTCGCCGGAAAGTTCGCAGGCCACGCGCTGCTCGACGGTGTCCGTGCGGCGTACCGGGTCGGTCCCGCCGCGCTGAATCCGCACAATCCGGTGGGGATCTTCGGCGTCGCCGGGGGCGGGGTCGGCGCCGGATTCGCCGCCGAGAACGTCGCCCGCTACGCACCCGAGATCAACCTCAAGGCAACGATGCTCGAAGGTATGGCGGTCGACCAGAAGAACTTCATCAGATTCGCCGACGGTCGGCTCGGCACCGGATTCGTCTTCGCCACGCTGCTCGGACTGGAGGCGCAGTACCCCGAGATGGCGTTGGACGCAAAACTGAACCCGGCCGGCCGCGGACTCGCCGATGTCTACCGGAAGTCTTGTCAGATGGCATATTTCGGTATGCCGCCGCTGGTTCCGCTGAAGACCCTGTTCACCAGCGGACAAGCTCCCGCCGACATCCCCGAGTTCGCGCATGTCTACCGCGACAACACCCTCGGCCACGGGGATCGCCCGCGCGGCAAGGTGCTGGTCTCGGCCTGCAACGCCGACAACTCATTCATGTCCCTGATCCCCGCCGCCGACTCCAAGAACCTGGTGACCCGCTACGTGCGGCAGGGCGCCGACGCCCAGTACTACGGAATGAACTGCGGCATGGACATTCTCGTCGCCAACATCTACAAGTGGGGTACCGAGTTGTTCGGCATGCACACCGTCGACTGGCTGGCCACGGAATTGAACTCATGAACGCCGAACCCACGAACGCTGAGCCCACGGAGATCGACTGCATGCAAAGGGTCGAGCACCCGAAGAGGGCGGGATTCCCGTTGCGCCGACTGATCCTGCTCCTCGTGCTGGCCTGCACAGTGGTCGGGTCCGCGGTGGTGGCCGGACCTGCCCGCACCGCTGTCCTCGACCCGTATCTCGATCTGCCACTGACCAATCGGTACGCCGACCACTACGGCGGAGGCGTCAACCGCGCGCTGCCCACCGATCTCGGCAGGCTCTCCGGACTGGTCACCGAGGCCCGTGCCTCCGGTCTCGATCCCCACCGCTATGCGGCACTGCTGTTCCAGTATCGCTTGGTGCAGGCGACCACCGATGCCGGAATCGATTTGGCCGGATGGGATCCCGCCAAGGGATTCGCGACCACCCGCGCCGACATGATCAAGTCCTATCGCTACTACGAGAACTTCCAGATCGCCCACCGAAACCTGCAATGGGCCGGCATGGCCGGACTGGTCGGTGCCGACTTCGGCGGCGGTATCGCCGATGTCGTGCTCGCCGGCGACATCTACTCGATCCGCGGACTGCAACCGCTCGCCGCGCGGATCATCGAGGCGGCGACCTCGGTCGCCGGCCCGGGGCTGATCGGTGTGTTCCCCAAAGGGTTACAGACCTTGGCCTATCACGCCGACAAGATCACCCCGGCCGACCTGACCTGGTTCGCCGAGCGGGTGCTGGTGATGCAGAAGGCCATCTTCACCGACCTCATGCCCCAGCACGTCGCGTTCGTCCGCGACGGACTGCGTGGCATCGACGAGTTCCGCCGAGCCGGGATCATCGACGACGCCGTCGCCACCGCGTGGCAGGGCATCGCCTCCGGGAATCCCGACCGGGTGGCCGCTGGCAATGCGACCCTGCTGCATCGTGAGCAGTTCGACGTCGTCGGTTGGCAATTCGACGACGTACGCAACTACCGCAAGGCCGACGGGGTCGGCGCAACACTGACCTACGCGATGACCCTGGTCGGGTCTCCGTCGGTGGCCGGCGTGCCCGCGCTGCGCGACTTCATTCCGTTCGTCCACACCACCCGCCTCGCCAACGGGACGACGCTGACCATCACGACACCGATCGCGAACTGGGACTGGTCGGTTTTCGATCAGCGCTGGCGCTACGTGACCTCCGAACTGCTGCCGCGCTATCGCGACCTGGTGGACCACCGTTTCGCCGACCTCGTCGCGATGATGCGTGTTCCGTACGACACCCAATTTGAAAGTCACCGGCCCATCTTCAACATCCACAAGATACTTTCCGATGCGGCGGCGCACACAGTGGTGACCGTTCGCTGAGACGCGCGCAAGCCCGGCCGATGACGCCGACCACGCGGATGTGATCCACGCCATTGGGTAATCTCTGAGGTGACATCAACTGCAGGGAAGGCCCATGACCTCATCACCGAGTTCCGGGGTGGGAGCGTCATCGGCGCACGGCCGGCACCCACGCCGAAGCACCGCGACCCGATGGAGCCGGGCGCGGCGGCGTTACGCCCTCCTCGTGTGGGGCGCGGTCGGTGAGCCGGGGGCGACCGAATGGGCACAACTCGGTACCGCCGGGCGTCGCCGGTTGGCGACACGCGCCCTCGCCATTTCCTCGACCGCCATCGTCGGCAGCAACGCGCTCATCGGTTTCGAGACCTTCCTCCTGGTGCAACTGTCGTACAACGGGGGACTGCTGACGGTCGACGAGACCCTGCGCGCGCCCAACTTTCCCGGCATCGTCACCGCCATCGTGGTGTGCATCGTCGTCAATCTGGTCCTCGGGGTTCTCACGCTGCGCCCGCAATTCCGCTGGTTCATCTCCGGCGACCCCGCTGATCACGCGCGTCGTGTTGCGGTGCAACGAATTCCGGCATTCCAGGTGCTCAGCACGTCGATCGCGTGGGCGGCGTCGGTGCTCAGCTACATCGCCATGTCCGCCGAAACCCTCACCGTCGAAACGGTGTTCGGCGTGGCGGTGGCGTTCGCGCTGGCCGGCATGTCGAGCGCGTGTCTGACGTATCTGTTCGCCGAACGCGCCTCGCGGCCACTGATGATGGTGGCGCTCGCCTCCGACCCGACCTCGCGCGTCGTGCACGGAGTGCGGGGCCGGATGTTCGCGGTGTGGGCGGTCAGTTCGGCTGTGCCGATGGTCGGTCTGATCATCCTCAACGTCGGGCGCAGACTGCACATGCTTCCGCCGGTGGCCGCCGACATCGACTGGGCGAGTGTGGTTCTCGCGCTCGTCGGACTCGCTGCCGGTGCCCGTATCATCGTCCTCGTCGGCCAGTCCCTGATCGATCCGCTCACCGAACTGCGCGACGCGGTGGAGAAGGTGCATGCCGGCGACCTCGACGCCCACGTCGACGTGTACGACTCCTCCGAACTCGGGGTGCTGCAGCAGGGATTCAACGAGATGGTCACCGGCCTCGACGAGCGCGAACGCATGCGGGAGCTGTTCGCCCGCCACGTCGGTGACACCGTCGCCGAACTCGCAATCGAGCGGGGGATGGGTCTGCACGGCACCAATGCCGAGGTCGGGGTGCTGCTCGTCGACATCGTCGGCTCCACCACCATCGCGCAGGAACGCCGCCCGCAGGACACCGCGGCGCTGCTCAACGAATTCTTCGAGATCGTGGCGCAGGTCGTCGACGACCACCGGGGATTCGTGAACAAATTCGAGGGCGATGCCGCGCTCGCGGTGTTCGGGGCGCCGGTGGCGATCGACGATCCCGCCGGTGCGGCCTTGGCCGCGGCCCGGGACCTCGCGCGCGGCCTGAGCGAGGCTCTCGACGTCCACTGGGGGATCGGGGTCTCGTTCGGCACCGCCTTCGCCGGGAACATCGGCGCCGAACGACGATACGAATACACGGTGATCGGCGACCCGGTCAACGAATGTGCACGCCTGTCGGAGATGGCCAAGACCGCTCGGGTGCCGGTGCTCGGGAGCGGGGCGGCCATCGCCGGCGCCGCCGACGACGAGTCGGAGCACTGGACGATGCTGGGCAAGCGGGTCGTGCGCGGTCGCACCGAGGCCACCGAGATCTACGGCCCGACCGATCTCGTTCCCGACAGCACCCCCACGGTGGGTGACGTGATCTCCGGACTGCTGCGCCCGGTGAAATGGCTGGGGTCGGCCGGACTGATGCGCCTGCGGTAGCGGCAAACGCGCGCGGTGACACACCGCTCGTCTCCGCCTCTCGGTCCGCTCGTCTCCGCCTCGGGGCGATGTCGTGGCAGGGTGAGAGGGAGCACACCGCAGCGACAAAGGGGCATTCCATGAGTGGTTGGTCGACGCACGACATCCCGGATCAAACGGGCCGGACCTTCATCGTGACCGGGGCCAACTCCGGACTCGGTGCCGAGACCACCGAGGCGCTGGTCGGTGCCGGCGCGGAGGTCATCATGGCCTGCCGCAACACCGCCAAGGCCGACGACGTAGCCCGAGGCCTCGGCGACCGGGCGCGGGTGGCCGCACTCGACCTCGCCGACCTCGCATCGGTCCGGGCGTTCGCCAACGGGATCACCAGCGTCGACGTCCTCATCAACAACGCCGGCGTGATGGCGCTGCCGCTGCGGCGCACCGCCGACGGCTTCGAGATGCAGATGGGCACCAACCATTTGGGCCACTTCGCACTCACCGGACTGCTGCTGCCCAAGATCGGTGACCGCGTGGTGACGTTGTCGTCGGGGTTGCACCAACTCGGCCGTATCGATCTCGCCGACCTCGGGTGGCACAACCGCCGCTACCGCCGGTGGCGGGCCTACGGCGACTCCAAGATGGCCAACCTGATGTTCGGGATGGATCTCGCCGACCGTTTCGACGCCGCGGACGGCGACGGCCGGCTCTCGCTGATCGCCCACCCCGGCTACGCGGCCACCGAACTGCAGGGCCACACCGAGTCGCTCATGGACACGGCGATGAAGATCGGCAACCTGTTCGCGCAGTCGGCCGCCGTCGGCGCGCTGCCCACGCTGTACGCCGCGACCGCGTCGGACGTCGTCAACGGCACGTTCTACGGGCCGAGCCACTTCTTCGGCATGCGTGGGGCGCCCGGGGTGTCGGCCTTCAGTGGCCGCGCCAACGACCGAGCGATCCGTGACGGACTGTGGGCGGAGTCGGAGAAGCTCACCGGCGTCGCCTACCCGATCTAGGGCCGGCGAGCCTCACCACACGCCCGGCGGACGGAATTGCACGCTGATGCGGGCGCCGACGCCGGGACATTTCGGCACGGCGTGCTCCCAGGTGCGCTGACAACTGCCACCCATCACGAGCAGATCGCCCGAGCCCAGGACGAATCGCAGCGACGGTCCACCACCCCTGGGGCGCAACGCCAGTGGCCGCGGCGCCCCGAGTGACAGGATCGCCACCATGGTGTCGTGGGTGGCGCCGCGACCGAACCGGTCGCCGTGCCAGGCCACGGAATCGGAACCGTCGCGATACAGGCACAGGCCCGCCGTCGCGAAACCCTCGGGCAATTCCTCGCGATAGTGCGCGCTCAACTCCGAACGTGCCTGCGCCAGAAGGGGATCGGGCAGGCGATGACGTGCCTGGTAGGTGGCGACCAGGCGCGGGACGTCGACGACGCGGTCATACATGCGCCGTCGTTCGGCGCGCCAGGCCGCGCCATCGTGCAGGGCGTCGAAGAGGGTGGGGGAATCGGTGATCCAACCCGGACGCAGGTCGACCCAGGCGCCGTCGGACAGTTCGCGGCGGGTCACCGAGGTTCCCAGCGCGCCGAGGCTCGGCGCGGTTCCGGCGGTCCCCGTGAGGTCGAAGAGCGAACCCTGCATGCCGACGTTCATGAGCCCACCCTAGCGCGTATCGAACGCATGTTCTGGTGTCCTGGAACACGCCATAAGCTGGTGGCGCGTCGCGAAAAAGCGGAGTACACAGTATCAAGTGTTAGTCACTCACACTTTTGGGTGACGCGCCGCTGTATCGACGACCCGTCCGCATCGACGTCCAGGGGATTGCCATGGCCTCACTGCTCTTCCGGCTCGGCCGGTTCTCGTTCCGGCACAAATGGTGGGTGATCGCGACCTGGCTGCTCGCCCTCGTCGTCGTGGCCGGCCTGGTCGGCGCGCTCAAACCCAAGTTCGCGCAGGATTTCGATCTGCCCGGCACCGACTCGGGTACCGCGACCAGCCAGTTGCAGCAGTACTTCCCGAAGGTCATGGAGCAGCAGTCCCGGGGTTCGGCGACGGTGGTGGTGTACGCCGACAACGGACTCGAGGCGCACGCCGACCAGCTCAACGCGCTGGCCGCCGACCTGCAGAAGCTGCCCGACGTCGCCGACGCCAAGACCGTCGTCAGCCCGCTCGTCGCCGCCAAGGCGCAACCGGCGGTGGCCGCGAAGGTCCTCGGCGACAACGGCCACGTCGGTCTGATCAGCGTCGGGGTCACCACGAACGTCCAGGACCTGTCCGTCGATCAGAAACAGCAACTCCTCGACGTTCTCGCCAAACATCGCGGCGACGGACTGCAGGTCGAGGCCACGGGGTCGCTCGTCCAGGTCATGGAACAGGGCGGCAAGGCCGAGTTGATCGGTTTCGCAGTGGCGTTCGTGGTGATGATCGTCGCGTTCGGTGCGTTGATCGCGGCCTTCATCCCGCTGGTCACCGGCATCGTCGGCGTCGCGCTGACGATGATGCTGGTGACGCTGAGCGCCAAGTTCATGACGGTGAACCAGACCGCGACGGGCATCGTCACGATGCTCGGTATCGCGGTGTCGATCGACTACGCACTGTTCATCGTGTCGCGCTATCGCAGCGAGGTGAAACGCGGCGGTAGTCGCGCCGACGCCGCCGGTCGCGCGGTCGGCACCGCCGGAACCGCGGTGGTCTTCGCGGGCCTGACGGTGGTCATCGCGGTGGTGGCGCTGACCGTCGTGGGCATCCCGCTCATCACCCAGATGGGCGCGGGCGCAGCAGTGGCCGTGGTCATCGCGGTGATCGCGGCGCTCACCCTGATCCCGGCATTGCTCGGGGCGGTCGGCCGGTTCGTCTTCACCCCGCGTATCCCCGGCATCCGCCACGCCGAGGAGTCCGAGACCGCCGACTCCAACGGCGTTCGCTTCGGTCGGACGGTGGTCAAACGGCCGCTGCCGTTCATCATCGTCGGCCTGGCGATCCTCGTCCTGGCCGCGATCCCGGTCGGCAAGTTGCAACTCGGCATGGACCTGTCGAACTCCGACGAGGCACGCGCATCGGCGTTGCTGCAGAAGGGATTCGGCGAGGGCGTCAACGGCCAGTTGTTGGTGATCGTGCACGACGCCGACGGCAACGTCGCACCGGCCGCCGAGCAGGCCGTCGCACACATCAAGACCTTGTCCGACGTCGCCAACCCGGCGACGCTGATCTGGACCGGCAACGGCACCGGAGCGAACCCGAATGCCGGCGCCTCGACCGCACTGATCATGGTGACCCCGGAGAGCGCGCCGTCGGCACAGGCCACCCACGACCTGATGGAGAAGATCCGCGACTGGGGTCCGACCATCACCAAGGGCGGCGTCGAGATGCACGTCGGCGGTCAGACTGCGATCATGTCGGACCTGTCGGCGAAGCTCGACAAGGCACTCATCCCGTATCTGGTGGTCGTGGTCGGACTCGCCTTCCTCATCATGATCGGCGTCTTCCGTTCCATCTGGGTGCCGCTGGTCGGGACGATCGGCTTCATCTTCTCGGTGCTCGCGACCTTCGGTGTGACCGTGGCGATCTTCCAGGAGGGCTACCTCGGCATCATCACCGACACCCGGCCCACCCTGTCGTTCCTGCCGATCTTCCTGATCGGCGTGGTCTTCGGCCTCGCGATGGATTATCAAGTGTTCCTGGTGACCCGAATGCGCGAGGAATACATCCACGGCATGAATGCCAAGGACGCCATCATCGCCGGCTACCGGCACGGAGCGCGTGTGGTGAGTTCGGCCGCGGTCATCATGATCAGCGTCTTCGCCTCGTTCATGCTCGCGCCCGACACCACGTCCAAGATGCTCGGATTCGCCCTGGCCATCGCGGTCTTCTTCGACGCCTTCATCATTCGCATGACGGTGGTGCCCGCGGTGATCGCGATGCTGGGTGATCGGGCGTGGGGGCTGCCGCGCTGGCTCGACAAGCTCGTCTTCGATTTCGACATCGAGGGCGGCGCGGTCCGCGACCGCGGACTGTCGGGCGAGAAGGAAGCCGTCGTCGCGTCGGCGCCGAGCTGACGGTGCATCCGACAATGAAGAAAGCTCGATGACGGGTGTGTCGCATCGTCCGGCCGGGCTGCGCGAACAGAACAAGGTGCGCACCCGGTCGGCCATCCGGGAGGCCGCGATGCGGCGCTTCGCCCGACATGGCTACGCGCAGACCACCGTCGAGCAGATCGCACGCGAGGCGGAGGTCTCCCACACCACCTTCTTCCGGTACTTCGCGTCCAAGGAGCAGGTGGTCATCGGCGACGATCTCGAGGATGCGCGTGCCGCGGCGATGAACGAGATCCCACCCGGTCTCGGGCATTTCGATCTGTTGCGCACGATGGTCCGCGCGCAGTACCGCATCGCGACCGCCGATCCGTGGGCCTCGAGTGTGGAGCGGATGCGCCTGATCCAGTCCGAGCCGGCCCTGCGGATGGCCTATCAGATCGAGTCCGACGCCGCGATCATCCGTGCCCGCGAGTACTTCGCCGACTATCTCGGTGTGCCGCAGGACGACACGCATCTGCACGTCTTCATCGCGGCGACCGCCGGGGTGATGTTCCACATCGCCGAGCAGGTCGACGATCCGCGCGACGATCGCGTGCTCGCCTCACTACTCGAGGCCATCGATCTGATGGAGCAAGGGCTGCCGATGTGACGGCCCGGGAGAAGGAGAGAACGAGATGACACGACTCGAGGGCAAGGTCGCCTTCATCACCGGTGTGGCGCGTGGACAGGGCCGCGCCCATGCCGTGCGCTTGGCACGTGAGGGCGCCCAGATCATCGGCGTGGACCTCGCGGGACCGCTGCCCGGCGTGCCCTACGATTGCGCAACCCCGACGACCTCGCCGAGACCGCGCGGCTCGTCGGGGAACAGGGCGGCACAGCCGTTCTCACCCAATGCGATGTGCGTGACGCCGACGGGCTGACCGCGGCGGTCGCGGCCGGCGTCGAGAGGTTCGGCGGCCTCGACATCGTGGTGCCAATGCCGGGATCTGTATACCCCAGACCTACGACGAGATCACCGCCGAGAGCTTCCGCGACACCATCGACATCAACGTGATCGGGGTCTGGAACACGGTCCGGGCCACCGCGGATGCGCTGACGCGCGTGGCGGTGAATCGGTGATCATCACCAGCCCGTAAGCGGAGAAGAAGGTGCAGCCCTTCATGATCCACTACACCACCAGCAAGCATGCCCTGGTCGGGATGACCCGTGGTCTCGCCGCCGAGCTCGGCGCCCACAACATCCGCGTGAACTCCGTGCACCCCGGTGCGGTGAACACCCCGATGGGGTCGGGCAGCATGCGCGAACGCATCGAACAGGCCAACGAGGCCAACCCACGGCTCGCCGGGATGGGCATGGTGTTTCTCAACCAGTATGTTGCCGAGGCCGACGAGATCGCCAACGTGGTCGCCTTCCTCGCCTCCGACGAGTCGGCGTTCATCACCGCCGAGCACATCTCGATCGACGGTGGTGCGCAGCACTACTGAGCTGTGCGCTCGCTGCGTGCCTGCGCTCGCAGGGCCTCGGCGGCGGCGTCGAGGGTCGCCCGCGCGGCGTCGGGGTCGATCCGGCTCAACGACAATGCGGCGATGTCGGCGGCGACGGTGAGCCGGGTCAGCCGCCGGCGCGCCCTCGCGTCGGCCCGGGGGAGCAGGGCGTCGACCCCGTGGCCGATCGCGTCGGTGAGCTCGCGGTGATAACCGGCGATCACCTCGTGCACCGCGGTATCCGAGCCGATCGGAGCCGCGGCGCTGACCAGCAGTAGACAGCCTTGCGGTGCATCGGGATTCGACGCCAGTGTGCCGATCGCGGCGCTCAGTCCGGTGAGGAAGTCCAGGATCGCCTCGGGTGCCACCGGGTCGGTGGTGAGCGGCCGCAGGCGCGGACGGACCACGGTGTCGAGGTAGTCCTCGACGGCGGCATCGAAGAGGCCCCGCATGTTGCCGTGGGCGTGGTAGATGCTCGATCGGCCCACACCGGTGGCCTGCTCGACATCGGCGACCGAGACGGCGTCGAAGCCACGCTGCCAGAACAGATCGCGTGCCTGGCTGATCAGGTGCTGGGGGTCGTATCCGGCGGCGCGTCCCATGTGAACTCCGGGGTCGAGGGTTGACAAATTGTGCAACGATCATTCTAGTATAGTTTTGGAACGAGCAGTGCACAATTCTGGAGGAGTATCCGATGGCCGTCGCCATGATCGTCGTCGCAGCCCTGGCGGCGGCGTTGCACGTCTACATCTTCGTGCTCGAATCCCTTCTCTGGACCCGCCCGCGCACCCGCGCGACTTTCGGCACCAGCGAGCAGGAGGCGCAGGCCACCCGCGAGATGGCGTTCAACCAGGGGTTCTACAACCTCTTCCTGGCGATCATCGTCGTCATCGGCGTGGCCTGCTGGTTCGCCGACCATGCTGTCGGCGCTGCACTGATCGGCGCCGGTGCCGGCTCGATGCTGGCCGCGGGACTGGTGCTGCTCGTCTCCTCGCCCGACAAGGCCCGCGCCGCCCTCACCCAGCTCGCGTTTCCCCTGATCGCCCTCGTGCTGCTCGGCGTGACACTCGCGCTGTGAGCCTCGTTCGGACTCCACGCCCCCCAACATCCACACCCCGACATCCACACCCTCAAGGAGATTCGATGACCACCTCGACCAGCACCCAGATCCAACTCGTGAACCGGCCGGTGGGCTGGCCCACCCCCGAAGACTTCCGCACGGTCGCCGTGGACCTTGCCGACCTTGCTCCGGGGGAGGTCCGCGTCGCCAACGAGTTCGTCTCCGTCGACCCGTACATGCGCGGGCGGATGATCGACACCCGCAGCTACGTCCCGCCATTCGCCCTGGGGGAGACCATGACCGGCGGAGCGGTCGGCAGGGTCGTCGCATCGGCATCCGACGATCTCCCCGTCGGCACCCTCGTGCTGCATCAACTCGGCTGGCGTGACGTCGCCCAGGCGTCGGCCGCCGAGTTCACCGCGGTGCCCGAACCGCCCGCCGGCACAGCGACATCGGTGTACCTCGGCGTTCTCGGCCTCACCGGGATGACAGCCTATGTGGGACTCACCGCGGTCGCGGGGCTGAAAGACGGTGACATCGTCTTCATCTCGGGAGCCGCCGGCGCGGTCGGCAGTGTGGCCGGACAGATCGCACATCTACTCGGTGCCGCCTCGGTCATCGGCTCGGCGGGCGGGCCGGCCAAGGTGGACCTGCTCACCTCCCGCTACGGCTTCGATGCCGCCCTCGACTACAAGGCGGCACCGGTGCGAAAGCAGTTGCGGGAGCTGGCATCAGACGGGATCGACGTGTACTTCGACAACGTCGGCGGCGATCATCTCGAGGCCGCACTCGATGTCTTCAACAACGGTGGACGCGCAGCTTTGTGCGGTGCCATCTCCTCCTACAACGAGACGCAGGCGCAGCCCGGACCGCGCAACATGAGCAACATCATCACCCGGGGACTGACCCTGCGCGGCTTCACTCTGCCCTCCTACATGGGCCTCGCACGCGAGTTCAACGAGAAGATGGCGGCGTGGCTGGCCGACGGGAAGATCGTCCATGACGAGACCGTCGTGGACGGCATCGACCACGCGGTGGATGCCTTCCTCGGCATGATGCGCGGGGAGAACGTCGGAAAGATGTTGGTGCGTATCTGATCACAGCCGCCGGAGACGCTGCGCCGCCTCGGCGATCACCTCATCGCGCTTGGAGAAGGCGAAGCGCACCATGTGTCGCCACGGGTCCTTGTCGTCGGCGAAGACGCTGACCGGTACCGCCGCCACCCCGATCCGCTCCGGCAGGGTCCGGCAGAACGCCTCGCCGTCGGCGACCCCGAGCGGGCGCGGGTCGGCGCACACGAAATAGGTTGCCTCGCTGCGGTGCACCCCGAAGCCGGCGTCGGACAGCGCCGCCGACAACAGGTCTCGCTTGGCCTGCAGGGACTGCGCGCTGCCGGCCACCCAGTCCATCTCCGATTCCAGCGCGTGGGCGACGGCGGGCTGGAACGGGCCCGACCCGACGTAGGTCATGAACTGTTTGGCCGCGCGGGCCGCGGCGACGAGTTCGGCCGGACCGGACAGCCACCCGACCTTCCATCCGGTGCAGTTGAATGTCTTGGCGGCACTGGAGATCCGCAGGGTCCGCTCGCGCATGCCGGGCAACGTCGCCAGCGGGGTGTGCGTGCGGCCGTCGAACACCAGATGCTCGTACACCTCGTCGGTGACCGCGACGACGTCGTGCTCGAGACACAGCCGCGCGATCTCGGCGAGGTCGTCGTCGTGCAGGACGGTGCCGGTCGGATTGTGCGGGGAGTTGACCAGGACCAGCGCGGTGCGCGGGGTGAACGCCGCGGCGAGCGCATCGCGATCGAGGCGAAAACCGTCGCCGTCGGGCCGCAACGGCACGGTCCGCCGTACCCCGCCGGCCATCGCGACGGTCGCGGCGTAGGAGTCGTAGTAGGGCTCCACCATGATGGCCTCGGCACCCGGCTCGGTGAGCCCGACGATCGCCCCAGCGATCGCCTCCGTCGCACCGACGGTGATCAGCACCTCCGTGTCGGGGTCGTAGTCGAGACCGTAGTGGGCCCGCTGGTGTTCGGCGACGGCACGGCGCAGCCGCGGTATGCCGATCCCCGGCGGGTACTGATTGTCACCGCCGTTGATCGCCGCACAGGCGGCAGCCAGCATCGAGGCCGGACCGTCGGTGTCGGGGAAACCCTGCCCGAGATTCACCGCGTCGTGGGTGACGGCCAGAGCCGACATCTCGGCGAAGATCGTGGCGGTGAACGGGCGCAGACGGGTGACGGTGGGCATGGTCTCAGGCTGTCACATCGGCTCGGGTGACCGCTCCGGACCGACTTGTTCGGTGATCGTCGCGTTCCATGCCGACGCCAAGGAGGGTGCAAGCGGGTCGGTCGATGCTTGCGGCACCAACAGCCGACCTCCGAGAGGACATCCCCCATGAACACCGCATCCGATCACCAACCGGTCATCGAACCGCTCGCCCGGCCCGGCCGGCGTCTGGCCTGGCGTGCCGCCGTCGTCGCCGGCTGTCTCGGCTTCGCGCTGGTCGCCGCGTGCGACGTCAGCCTCGGCTCCGACGCGATCGACGATCCCGACGACGTCGGCGTCGGCGAATGTCTGGCGCTCGGCCCCGACGACGATCCCGGCAAGGTCGCCGCGTCGGCGGCATCATGTGAGGACTCCGACGGTCTCACCTTCTACGTGGCCCGTCAGGTCGTGGCCGGCGCCGAGTGCGACGCCGCCAACACCTCGACCCTGACCTTCGGTGCCGACCGCGAGAGTCTCTGCCTGACACCGAACTTTGCCACCGGCAAGTGCTACCGGATCCCGATCGGCGGTGACCTCGCCGACTACCGCGAGGTCGACTGCGGTGAACCGGCGCAGGACCGGACCGTCGTCGCGCGGGCCGTGCAGCGCGGGGACGAGACGATCACCTGCGCCGACGAGGACACGACCTGGTCGTTCAGCGCTCCGAAGTCCATCGGGTACTGCCTGCGCGAGGTGTGAGTCCGCGGTGGATCCGGCATCGATCGGACGACCACCGAACACCCGACACGGACGTCGTCGGCGTGCCGCAACCGGTAAGGTGACCAGGGCTGACCGCCCGGCGTGAACCGCGTGGAGGGCGCGTATCCGCTTCCGTCGTGCCGAGGAGGGCTGTCGAGGGTGGTCTACCAACCGGGTGACTCGTTCGCCGGCTACACGATCACGAGACTGATCGGTCGTGGCGGGATGGGCGAGGTCTACCTGGCCCGGCACCCCAGCCTGCCGCGCAACGAGGCGGTCAAGATCCTGCCGTCCGATCTCAGCCGTGACCCGATGTTCCGGCAGCGATTCATGCGCGAGGCCGAACTCGCGTCGAGCATCGTGCATCCGAACATCGTGACCATCTACAACTCCGGCGAGTACGAGGGGCATCTGTGGCTCGCCATGGAGTACATCGACGGCGTCGACGGCGGGGAGTTGTTGCGGCGCAGCCCCCGCGGGCTCAACCCGATGCTCGTGTCGGCGATCGCCACCGCCGTGGCGGCCGCTCTCGACGCCGCACATGCGCGCGGGCTGCTGCACCGGGACGTCAAACCCGCCAACATCCTCATTGCCGAGAACGATTCCGCCGGTGCCGGTGACACCGCCACGACACCGCCGCGTGTGCTGCTCGCCGATTTCGGGATCGCCAAGTCGACCGGCGACGTCAGCAACCTGACCTCGGCCAACATGTTCCTCGGCACGGTGGCCTATGTGGCACCCGAACAGTTGCTGGGTGCCGAGGTCGACGGACAGGCCGATCAGTATTCGCTGGCGGCCACCCTGTTCCAATTCCTGTGCGGCAGGCCGCCGTTCGAGGGAACGAGTCAGGCCAACGTGATCGCCGCGCACCTGAGCAGCGCCCCACCCGCGGTGTCGTCGTTACGACCGGGCACCTCCGCGGCACTCGACGAGGTCATGCACCGAGCGCTGGCCAAGACGCCGGGGGATCGGTTCGGCTCGTGCGGTGAACTCGCCGAACAACTCGGTCGTGCGTTGCGTGCCTCGCCCACCCGGGTCGGGACCCCGGTACCCGGGCCGACGGAGGTCATCCGGACCGCCCGTCCGACGGTGTCGACACCACCTGTGGCACCGTCGACACCACCGGTCTACCCGCCGCCGGTGCCCCAACCGCCGGTGTCCCAACAGCCGGTGTCCCAACAGCCGGTGTCCCCGTATGTGCCGCCGCCGCAGTACTTTCCGCAGTCCGCACCCTCGGGTGCATTCCCGGGCCAGCCGAGTCAGCCCGGCCAGCCGAGTCACCCGGGTTTCACCGGTGGCTATCCGATGCCGCCCGCGCGACGTTCGCGCGGAACGGTGACGATCGTCCTGGTCTCGCTCGTGGCCCTGGTGGCGGTGGTCATCGCCGGGGTGGTGGTGGCCAACCTGATCTCCGGTTCGTCCTCCGACACGACTGCGAGATCGTCGGGCAGCGCGTCGACGACCGGTGCCGCGCCCGGGGCGACGACGCCCTACACCCGGCCGCCGGTGACCGAGGCGCCCACCACGGTCACCAGCGCGAGTCAGATCACCGTGGGCAACTGCGTGCAGATCGGCCGGGATCGTGACGCACAGGGCAATGTGGCGACGTCGAAGGTCGACTGCGCCACTCCGGCGATGACGTTCTACGCGGCCGGTTTCATCGCCGATTCCGCCGACTGTCCCAACGACCACAACGCCAGTCTGACCTTCGGCGATTCCGGCGACAAGCTCTGTCTCACACCGAATTTCGTGCCGCAGGAGTGCTATCAGATCCCGAGTTCGGGCGGCTCGCTGTCGGACTATCACGAGCTGGCGTGCGGGTCGGCCGCCGCCGCGGGCACCGTCGCCTTCCGCGTCACCAACCGCGCCACGAGCGCGCTGACCTGCGCGAGCGGCGAGGTGCGGTGGACCTTCGAGCAACCCCAGTCGCTGGGCTACTGCCTGGCGCAGGTGTAGCGGCGTCAGCCCGCAGATTCCTCACCGATGGTGGGGCCGAGGAGGTCGTCGGCGTCGGTGATCCGGTAGGCGTAGCCCTGTTCGGCGAGGAAGCGCTGGCGGTGGGCGGCGTAGTCGGCGTCGAGGGTGTCGCGGGAGACCACCGAATAGAAATGTGCTTGTCCACCACCGGATTTCGGTCGCAATAGGCGCCCGAGGCGCTGCGCCTCTTCCTGCCGGGAACCGAAGGTGCCCGACACCTGCACGGCCACCGACGCCTCGGGTAGATCGATCGAGAAGTTGGCGACCTTGGACACCACGAGGGTCTGCAATTCGCCGGACCGGAAGCGGTCGAACAGGGACTCGCGCTCCTTGTTCTTGGTCGACCCCTGGATCACCGGGGCATCGAGTTCGCGGCCGAGCTCCTCGAGTTGGTCGATGTAGGCGCCGATGACCAGCGTCTGAGAGTCGCTGTGGCGCGCCAGGATCGACCGCACGACGTTGACCTTGGTGTGCGCGGTCGAGCAGAGCTTGTACTTCGCCTCGTTCTCGGCGACGGCGTACTGCAGTCGCTCCTCGTCGGTGAGGGTCACCCGCACCTCGATGCACTCGGCGGGCGCGATCCAGCCCTGGGCCTCGATGTCCTTCCACGGCGCGTCGTAGCGCTTGGGGCCGATGAGGGAGAACACGTCGCCCTCGCGGCCGTCCTCGCGGACCAGGGTGGCGGTGAGGCCGAGTCGTCGGCGGGACTGCAGGTCGGCGGTCATCCGGAAGACCGGCGCCGGGAGCAGATGCACCTCGTCGTAGATGATCAGACCCCAGTCGCGGGAGTCGAAGAGATCGAGATTCTTGTACTCGCCCTTGGACTTTCGCGTCATGACCTGATAGGTGGCGATGGTCACCGGGCGGATCTCCTTGCGCTCACCCGAATACTCGCCGATCTCGTCCTCGGTCAGGGTGGTGCGGGCGACCAGCTCCCGCTTCCACTGACGTCCCGCGACGGTGTTGGTGACCAGGATGAGGGTGGTGGCACCGGCCTTGGCCATCGCGGCCGCGCCGACCATCGTCTTGCCCGCACCGCACGGCAGCACCACGACGCCCGAGCCGCCCGCCCAGAACGAGTCGGCGGCCATCTCCTGGTAGTCGCGCAGATGCCAGTCGCCCTGGTCGAGGCCGATCGGATGTGCCTCCCCGTCGACGTAACCCGCGAGGTCCTCGGCCGGCCAGCCGACCTTGAGCAGGATCTGCTTGAGTCGTCCGCGCTCGGACGGGTGCACGACGACGGTGTCGTCGTCGAGGCGGGCGCCGAGCATCGGGGCGACCTTCTTGTTGCGCAGGATCTCCTCGAGCACCGCACGATCGAGGCTCACCAGCGTCAGTCCGTGGACGGGACTCTTGACCAGCTGCAGGCGGCCGAAGCGGCCCATGGTGTCGACGATGTCCATCAGCAGCGGTTGTGGCACCGCGTAGCGCGAGTAGGTGACCAGCGCGTCGACCACCTGCTCGGCGTCGTGGCCGGCCGCGCGCGCGTTCCACAGAGCCAGCGGCGTCACCCGGTAGGTGTGCACGTGTTCGGGTGCGCGCTCGAGCTCGGCAAACGGGGCGATCGCTGCGCGGGCGGACGCCGAGTCGGGGTGATCTACCTCGAGCAGCAGCGTCTTGTCGGATTGCACGATCAGGGGTCCATCGGTCACCCGATCCATTGTCCAGGTGACTGCACGTCGCGTCGAATCCCGACAGCGCTCTCCAGCACGCCGACGGCGCCCTGCACCACGCCGACGGCGCCTCGTCGAGCGCTGTCGGGACTGAGTGGAGCGCTGTGGGCGCTGTGACGAGCGCTGTCGGGACTGAGTCGAGCGCTGTGGGCGAAATAGTGGGCGCTGTGGGCGCTGTGGCGAGCGCTGTCGGCGTGCACCGAGAGGTCCGGACGCGGCGTTTGTGTGGATGCGGCCGTGGAGACATGGCCGATATGACCGAATCGGACGAGCCTCGAAACATCCCGAGGCAAAGGGAGTTTCGCTGTCGTGCCGGACGGCGTACGCTATCCGGAGTACGGTCCTCCGGATATTGGTCCGTGGATCACCACACCAGGTCGGTGCATCGCACCGACGCGTCCACCGCACGTCGACAAGAGCGAGTCCCTCGAATGTCCTCACCTGTCTCCCCTTCCACCGAACTCGATCCCCGGCGGTGGAAGGCCCTCGTCTTCATCTGTCTGGCCCAGCTGATGGTGGTCCTCGACGGCACCGTCGTCCAGATCGCCCTACCCGACGCCAAGGTCGACCTCGGTATCAGCGACGCCAACCAGCAGTGGGTCATCACCGCCTACGCGCTGGCCTTCGGTGGTCTGCTCCTGTTCGGCGGACGCATCGCCGACCTATGGGGTCGTCGACGTGCGCTGATGGTCGGTCTCGTCGGTTTCGCCTTCGCCTCCGCATTGGGCGGGGCGGCGGTCAACCAGGGGATGCTGTTCGGCGCGCGGGCGCTGCAGGGTGCGTTCGGCGCGCTTCTCGCCCCGGCCGCATTGTCGCTGCTGACCGTGATGTTCACCGCGCCCAGGGAACGCGCCCGCGCCTTCGGTGTCTTCGGTGCGATCGCCGGTGGCGGCGCCGCGGTCGGCCTGCTGCTCGGTGGTCTGCTCACCCAGACCCTCGACTGGCGCTGGACGATGTACATCAACGTGGTCTTCGCCGCCGTCGCCCTGTTCGGTGCGATCGTCGAGATCAAGGAGCCGCCCCGGGCCCACGACAACGCCACCCACCTCGACGTCCTCGGCGTCGTCCTGGGCGGCGGGGGACTGGCCCTGGTGGTCTACGGTTTCAGTCGCGCGGCCGAGGAAGGCTGGAGTGACACCGGAACCGTCATCTGCCTGATCGCCGCGGTGGTACTGCTCGCCGCATTCGTCGGATGGCAGGCGCGCTACCGACATCCGTTGCTGCCCTTGCGGGTTGTCGCCGACCGCGCCCGCGGCGGAGCGTATCTGAGTGTCGCCATGTCGGTGATCGCGATGTTCGGCTCCTTCCTGTTCCTTACGCTCTACATGCAAGTGGTGCACCACTATTCGCCGCTGAGCGCCGGAGTTGCCTTCTTGCCCATGGTCGGTGGCATGCTGATCGGCTCCACCCAGATCGCGGCGCGCCTCATCACCCGGGTGCCGCCACGGTTCCTGCTGGTGCCGGGTGCGCTCATCGCGGCCTGCGGAATGCTTCTGCTGAGCCAGATCTCGGCCGACTCCACCCGATATTGGAGCGTGATCTTCCCGGCTCTGTTCCTGCTCGGCTGCGGGATGGGCACGGTGTTCATGACCTCGATGAATCTCGCCACCTACGGCGTCGAGCCACGCGATGCCGGTGTGGCGTCTGCGATGGTCAACACCTCACAGCAGGTCGGCGGAGCCATCGGTACGGCCCTGCTGAACACGATCGCCGCCACCGCGACGGCCTCGTACATCACCGGCCACATGGCCTCGGTGCACGGACCGGCCGACGCGAAGGTGTTGCAGGCGCAGGCCATGGTCCACGGTCAGAGCATCGGATTCTATGTTGCCGCAGCCATTCTCGCGGGCGTGGCGCTGGTGGCCGGGGTCCTGATCAACGTCCGGCGGCCGATCGGCGACGCACATGAGGCCGAGCCGGTCGCGGTGGCCGCGGGCTGACCCGGGCGCTGATCGTTCGGCGCAGGTCAGCCGTCGAGCAGCTCGACGCTGGTGATGCGATGCAGCGAGAACCGCTGCTCGTCGTCGGTGCCGTCCTCGATCCCGATGAGCTGACCGGCGCCGAGGGTCTGCGGGGACACCACATGCCTCGACGCGCTGCCATGGGCGTCGACGTAGCCGACGCGTAGTTTCCGGTTGGCGCGCAACGCCAATTGGATCAGCGCGGTCGTCGGCTCGCCACCCCCGGTGGCCCGCACCGACGCCGAGGCAGGCCCGGCTGCGGGGGTGGCGACCGCGGCACGATCACCCGAGCGCACCCGGCCGACGACGGCGGCGATCTGATCGGGGCCGAGCGCCGCGCGACGTGGTGCCGCGGCCGGATGCCGCCGTGCGCGATTGGTGGCGACCCGGCTTCCACGGTCACGCATGTCGACGAGCTCACCCGCCGAATCCTCACCGGCCGGGGCGAATCCGGCGGCGCGCAGAACGTCGAGCACATCACGGATCTCGCTGGGCGACACTGCGACCGTGGGTGCCAGCGCCCGGAGTGCCAGACGTTCGGTGGCATCACTGCGCAACACCGCCGCGAGGGTCGCCGCGTCCTCGCACCGGATGAACGACGAGGCGATCCCGACCCGGAGCGCCCCGTGCCGGCGCGCCACGTCCTCGATCAGATAGGTCAGCGACTGCGGCACCGGAGTGCGTGAATGCGTCGTGAACATGGTGATCAGTTCGATGCTGGATCGGCCGGCATCGAGCGCGCGGCGCACACTGTCCTCGCTGATCCTGTACACCGATGCGGCGCCGCCGGATTCGAGGTCGGCAACCATCTCCACCTGTTCGGCGAGTTCGGCGGTCATCGGTCCGGGCACGGTGATCGTCAGATCGGCCTGGGTGAGGAAGTGATCGACCGGGGCCGGCAAGGCCTTGCGCATGGCGGCGAGTACCGCCGAATCGTCGTCGGCGGGATCGGCGTCGAGTACCGCCCGCCCGACCGTGGTCAACGCGTGATGCCCGACGACGCCGACCGCGCGCGCCTCGTCGAGCGTCGCGCCGACCACCCGCGAGGTGAGACGACGCATCTGGTGCGGGTGATCCCAGCCGAGGGTGGCCACGAGCCCGGCGACCGACACCGGTGTCGCCGGCGCCGTCTGCCGCAGCGCGGTGAGGACGGTGCGACGCACGGTGGGTGCGTGGGAGTCGTAGATCTCGGCCGACAGCGCGGGGATCGTGGTGCCGTCGCGGTCCGGCTCGCCGACCTGCCAGGCGTTGCGCGGCATCGTCAGCCAGGCCTCGAGAAGGGTGTGCCACTGGCGTTCCGGCGGCTGGTGCAGCCAGGTGTCCGACGTCGTGGTCGGGGCGAAGGCGTGTTCGCCGGTGTCGCCGGCCGGTGGCGGGTCGGGAAAACCGGAGTCGATCAATCGTGCGTGACCGAGGAGCTCGACGATCAGTGCGAGCCGGGGCTGATCGAGACCGGTGGTCTTGCTCAGACGGCGCAACTCGCGCACGCCGAGGGCCCCCGACCGCAGGATGGCCGCCGGTGCCGACCCCAGCGCGCGGAGCACCGTGGTGGCGTGCCGGATCAGTTCCAGCGCCTCGCCACCACCTGCGGCGTCGATGTCGCGGGCCGAGAACCGGCGCGGCGCCGACGAATCGTCGGGTAGCGGTCGCGCGAGGGTGTCGGTGCGCAGGGCCGGTTCACTCCGCAGCAACTGCCCGGATTGTGCGGGGAGCTCGACGGTCTGGTGATCGATCCGCGCGAGCAGACCGTCGGCGATCAGGCGTGCGACCGGCGACTGCGGGTCAGCGTCGGGTGCGGCATCGCGACTGCGGCCCAGCGCCGGCCCCCGGGAGAGCGCCGCCAGCAATTCGCGTTGCCGCTCGTCGAGGGTGTCGAGACGCGACCGCAGGTCCTCGGGTGTCATGTGTGCGAGGGGGCCTGTCAGGTGCAGCCCGCGCCACGGCAGCGCCGAGGTGGCATTGGCGGCGACGTGCAGGGCGTCGTCGGGGCCCCAGATCAGGGCCAGTCGTCGCAGGTGGTCGATGCGCTCGAGGATGTCGTCGTGCTCGGCGCGATCGGACAGCGCGTCGAGCACCGACGCCGCCGACACCGTTGCCGAATCCGGTGGGCCCGAGGAGATGATCACCTCGAGCACGGCGACGTCGAGCAGGTCGAGGCGCTCGCCCGCGAGTGCGACCGACGCCGCGGAGAGCGCGCGTTGCGCGAGGACCCGGCTGCCCTGCGGGGGCGGCGAGGCGAGATCGGGACGCAGCGTGAACAGATCCGCCAATTGATCGTCGGTGCGCGAGATCAGGTCGCCGGCAAGCCCGTCGGCCCGATCATCGGAACTCATTCGGCCGATTCTACCGAGCGCGCCGGGCGACCCCTTGTCACGCGGGCAGGTTCAGCAGTGCCGGGGTCGACACTTCCTTGTCGTCGCCGCTGTCGCCGTTGCCGACCTGGCCCGCGGAGTTGCGGCCCCAGCAGTAGATCGAGGTCTCGTTGACGACCGCGCAGGTCGTGCCCAGCACGGTCTCGACGGCGGAGACGGTTCCCGACAGGGCGGTGATCTGGGTCGGCGAGGTGGTCGCCGATCCGGAGCCGATGCCGAGTTGCTGTCCCTCGTTGTCTCCCCAGCAGAACAACTTGCCCTGCGACACCGCGCAGGTCGAACCCCAACCGGTGTTGATCTGGGTGACCCCGGTCAGTCCGACGACCGGCGTCGGGGTGTGCTGGGCGTTCTTGGTGCCGTCGCCGATCTGGCCGTACCGGTTGTCGCCCCAGCAGTAGGCCTTGCCCGACGCCGACGCGCACACGGTGATGTATTGGTTCGGGTCATCGGTCACGCCGTAGGTGCCGACCGAGATGGAGTCGGCGCCGGTGACGGCGACCTTCTGCGGGGTGTTGGCCCGCGTGGTGGCCCCGGTGCCGAGCTGGCCGCTGTCGTTGTTGCCCCAGCAGTAGACCGCATCGGCGGTGGCGCAGGTGGTGCCCTGCGCGGTCGCGACGCCGGTGACGGTGCCGTTCAGCCCGGTCACCTCGGTGGGGGTGGAGGTCTTGTCGGTGACCGATTCCACGCCGACCTGGCCGTCGTCGTTGTCGCCCCAGCAGTACAACTTGCCCCCGGCGACCGCGCAGGTGCTGCCGTAACCGGTGGCGATCGCCGTCACCGTGCCGGACAGTCCGGTCACCGGCGTCGGGGTCTGGGCGTCGGAGGTGGTGCCGGTGCCGAGCTGGCCGAAGTTGTTGTCGCCCCAGCAGAAGGCCTGGCCGCCCGAGATCGCGCAGGCGGAGGTCTTGAAATCCTTGTCGGTGTCGGTGTAGCCGCCCAACGAGACCGCGGTCACGTCGGGGAGATTGATCTTGACCGGGGTGGGTGACGCGGTGGTACCGCCGTTGGCGAGCTGATTGTCGTAATTGGCTCCCCAGCAATACAACTGCTTGGCCGAGATGCCGCAGCTGGAGTTGCCGAAGACGGCGAGCACCGTGGGATGTCCACCGGCCGTTGGTTGATCATCGTCGCCGCGGAAAGCGCCTGCGGCGAAGGCGATGCCGAGTCCGACGACGAGCAGCACCACGACGGCGGCCGCCGCCAGTGAGACGATCAGGCCGGTGCGCTTCTTCTTGGGGGCCGGTGGTCCGGAGAGCGGATAGCCGGCGCCGATGAGATGCGGTGGCGTTCCCGGCGGGAACGTCGGGGGCATGCCGCCGGTCGGTGCGGGCGCGCCGAACGGTGCCGATTGATACGGCGAATTCGGTTGCGACGGTGGATTGTTGGCGACAGTCGGACCGCCCGGCGCGTAGCCGCCGGGCATCGGGGACGGAGTCTGGCCGGGGTAGGACGGGTTCTGATTTGCCGCCGGGTTCGGATGCGAGGGGCTCGGATGCGACGGCGGCGGTGTCGAATAGGACGGCGGCGGTGTCGGCTGCGACGGTGGCACGGTGGGCTGGGAGTACGGCCGGTTTGCCCCGACGAAAGGTCCTGCCGCCGGGTTCGACTGGTGCGGTGCCGGTGTGGGGTTACCCCGACCCTCGAATGCTTGACCCCGCCCGTCGAATGCTTGACGCAGCGCAGTCGAGAACGACCGGCAGTCGGGGTAGCGCTCGGCGGGATTCTTCGACAATGCCTTCGCGATCACCGGATCGAGGGCGCCGAGGTCGGGGCGTAGCGAGCTGATCGGCGGGATCTGTTTGGTCAGATGCGCCATGACCAGCGCCGAGGGCGTGGTGGTGGTGAACGGGGCCTGCCCGGTCAGGAGCTGGAAGACGGTGCACGCCAACGAATACTGGTCGGAGGAGGCCGATGCGTCGTGGCCTTCGATCACCTCGGGCGCACAGTAGGCCAGCGTGCCGATGAAGGCGCTCGTCGCGGTCAGCGACGTCGAGTTGACGAGTTTGGCGATGCCGAAGTCCAGGACGGTGACCCGGGCGATCTGACCGTGTTCGTCGCGGCTGACGAAGATGTTGGCCGGTTTGACGTCGCGGTGGATGATGTTGCGCCGGTGGGCGTAATCGAGGGCGTCGGCGACACGGGTGGTCACCTCGATCACGTCCGACGGGGAGATCGCACCATGGGTGAGGTCGGCGCCCTCGAGGTAGTTCATGGTGAACCACGGGGTGCCGTCGGTGTTGATGCCGTACTGGTGGATCGAGATGATGCTGGGGTGATCGAGCGCCGCGGTGGTGCGCGCCTCGTTGGTGAAGCGCCGCTGGAAGTCGGGGTCGTGCGCACCGGCCAGCGAGATGACCTTCAGGGCTTCCCGTCGCAGCAACTGCGGGTTCTCGACGAGGTACACCTCACCCATCCCGCCCGAACCCAGCAGGGACACCACCTTGTATCCGGCGACCTGCGAACCTGGACTCAGAGGCACGATTCTTCCTTTGATCGGGGGTGGACCGCTGGCCTGTGACCTTACCCAACGTGCTCTGAGATCGGCCTTCTTATCATTCGAACGATGGGCCCACGACGTGGCGTCGGGGCTGATGACGACGCGGGTGTCGGGGGTGATGACGTGGACGTCGGTGACCAAACGGTGAGCGTGCCGCGTGCCGCGGAGGTCGCCGTGGCACAATATGCGCGTGGCTGAGAGCAATTCGAAGAAGCACTACGTGGACAACGGCTGGCCGAAGGCCTCCGACGGCGACGGTCCCGAGCACGCGGTCTCGGAGTTCGCGGCCGCTCTGCCCGGCGCGTTGTCCCCGTTCGGCGAGGTGGAGTTCCCACTTCCGGCCGACGAGGTCAACTACATCAACCCCAAGACGGTCATCAACCGCTGAGCGCGGTGACCGAGTGCTTGCGGTGACCGATCCGCAGTCCGCTGCCCGGTTGTCCCACGTCGACGACTCGGGTACGGCCCGCATGGTCGATGTGGGGGACAAGTCGGTCACCCACCGCCGCGCCGTTGCCGGCGGCACCTTTCGTACCAGCACCACCGTCATCGACCTGCTGACCTCGTCGTCGCTGCCGAAGGGTGACGTTCTCGCCACCGCGCGGATCGCCGGGATCATGGCGGCCAAACGCACCGATTCACTCATCCCGCTCTGTCATCAGCTGGCGCTGTCGTCGGTCGACGTCGACTTCACGATCGGCGCCGACCACATCGACGTGACGGCCTCGGTCACCACCGCGGGCCGGACCGGCGTGGAGATGGAGGCGCTGACCGCGGTGGCGGTGGCCGGACTCACGCTGCACGACATGGTCAAGGCCGTCGACCGCCACGCCCGCATGGACGGAATCCGGCTGCTCGAGAAGTCCGGCGGACGGTCCGGGGACTGGCACCGAGAAGACGACGGCGGGACTCACACCGACCCCGGGACGCAACCATGAGCACGCAGCGCGTCGCGCGGATCGTCGTCGCCTCCACCCGGGCCTCCCGTGGTGCCTATCCCGATCGCACGGGCCCGATCATCGCCGAGTGGCTCGCCGACCACGGGTTTTCTGTCGACGAGCTCGACGTCGTCGCCGACGGCCCGCCGGTGGGTGACGCGATCCGGGCCGCGATCTACGCCGACGTCGACCTCGTCCTCACCACCGGTGGAACCGGGCTCGCCCCGACCGACCGGACTCCCGAACAAACCCGGCCGCTGCTCGACATCGAGATCCCCGGTCTCGCCGACGCCATCCGCACCGCCGGGCTGCCGCAGGTACCGACCGCGGTGCTCTCCCGCGGCACCGCCGGGGTCGCCGGCACCACGCTGGTGGTCAATCTGCCCGGCTCGACCGGCGGTGTGCGCGACGGCCTTTCGGTCCTCGCCACCGTCGTCGACCACGCTCTCGACCAGATTCGCGGCGGCGACCACTGATGCTGGGCTGTCGCTGATGCCGGGCTGTCGCGGATGAGCGCTGCCACTCCGGTGGAGGTGTACACGACGGTGAGCGTCGATCCGATCGCACTCGCCGACCACGAGGCCCGCGTCGTCGTGGCTGCCGACGGACACGCCGGCGCGGTCGTGGGGTTCGTCGGCGCGGTCCGCGACCACGACGGCGGCCGCACGGTGACGAGCCTGTCGTATTCGGCGCATCCGGACGCCCCGCGCGTGCTCACCGAGGTCGTTTCCGAGATCTGTGCGGCCACCGACGGCGTCCGGGCGGTCGCGGTCTCCCATCGGGTGGGTGATCTGTCGGTCGGCGACGTCGCCTTCGTCGTCGCCGTGGCCGCCGATCACCGCGCCGAGGCGTTCGCGTTGTGCGCGCGACTCGTCGATGAGGTCAAGGCGCGCATACCGGTGTGGAAACACCAGTTCTTCGGCGACGGAACCGACGAGTGGGTCGGGTCGGCCTGATCACGGTCACCATCTGATACCGGCCACCACCGACACAGCCCCCGACAATTGGAAAAGGGCCCCGCACGGCGTCGAGCAACGTGCGGGGCCCTTCGTCAGGGCTGAACCGATCGGGTTCAGGGGAGCGGGACGAGTCCCTTGTTCTCGTTGAACAGGCGCAGCTGATCCGGGGTGAGCTGGTAGCCGCTGTCCTTGGCGGCCTTGAGCAGGTTCTGCACCTCCGGGCTGACGCCGGCCTGGCTGACCTGATCGATCGCCTGGTCGGTGCTGGTGGCGTTCGGGGTGTTCGCGAGACCCTTGGCGGGCGCCTGGGGCGCATCCAGACGCGGGGTGTCGGCGGGGGCGGTGCGCGGGGTGGCGCCCGACAACCCGGTGCCGCAGACCGGCCATGCGCCCTTGCCCTGGGTGGCCAGGACTCGCTCGGCGACGGTGATCTGCTGCTCCTTGGAGGCCTGGTCGGCGCTCGGTGCGAACTGGGTGCCACCGTTGGCCGCCCACGTGCTCGGGCTGAACTGGAGTCCACCCTGGTAGCCGTTGCCGGTGTTGATGGCCCAGTTGCCACCGGACTCGCACTGGGCGACCTGATCCCACTCGGAATCGGAGGCGGCATGTGCCGAGCCGGTGCCCAGCAGGGCCGCGCCGCCGCCGAGAACGGCTCCGGTCAGCGCGATCTTCGCGAAGGTCTTGGTTGCGGTGGTGGTCGACGGCTTGCGGTGACGTCCGGACATAAGTCGAATTACCTCTCTCCACGCGCCTGCGAGGTCAGCTGTCGGGTTCGAGCGAGAGGTGCTCGGTCACGATCGCCGTGCGGCGACCGGACTTAACCCCAAGGGCGTCTGTCGACGTCCGTTCTTCCTTGCGGAAGAGGGTGGGTCCCCCGTCCTCGTTCCAAGATGTGTGCTCGTCATTCCACCGGAGGAACGAGGCTCGGCGCGACCGGTGGAAATCTTGGTGTGTTGTTTGCTGTGCTGTGACCTTCTGTGAAGGACGCTTCGTACAGTACGACGTCTGAGAGCGGGAATCACCCCGTCCTGACAACCCATTTTCCGCGTGCCGGTGGGCCTTTGGGCCCTGTTTCGGTGTCCGTGCAGTTCACGGGCATGACGCCCGGTTTGTGTCCATCTCGTTATTGACTCGTTATGTGATCAACGTCACAAGCGAGCCGGGTGTGTCAACCCCCGGCAAACGGGGGGAGAACGTCGATCGTGTGCGTCGGACCGAGGCGACGCGTGCGGTCGCACAGCGCGATCTCGTCGCGCAGATACGAGCACCGCTCCAACACCCGCGCCAACTCCGGATTGTCGGCTGCCAGAATGTGTTCGAGCTCACCGAGGGTGATGTTCTCTGCAATGTCCAGCACGTCGGATTCGGTCTTCGCGGCGGCGGACGCGGCAGCGAAATAACGGACCGTCACACGCATCCGCTCAGCCCCCGATCGCCGACATCGGACGGTCCGGCTGGCGGAATCCGGCGGTGTTGACCGCGTGCCCGGCCCGTTTGGCCCAGGCGTTCTCCCGCCACATTTGCGCGATCCGGCGATCGACGTCGAGCTCGTCGTCACCACCGCCCCGCAGCACGGGCATCAGCGAGGTCTCGGTATCGGCGAACAAGCAGTTGCGCAGCGCCCCGTCCGCGGTCAGCCGGGTCCGGTCGCAGTCACCGCAGAACGGACGCGTCACCGACGCGATGACGCCGATGCGCGCAGGTGCTCCGCGGGCGTCGGTGTGGCCATCGACGAGGAAGGTCTCCGCAGGCGCACCGCCACGCGGCACGATGTCGGGGCGCAATCGGAGATGGGCCGACATCACGTCGAGGATCTCCGTCGCGGTGACCATCCGCGACCGATCCCACCGATGTCCGGCATCGAGCGGCATCTGCTCGATGATCCGCAGCTGATATCCGGCGTCGAGGCAGAACCGGGCGAGGTCGACCAGTCCGGCCAGGTCCCGACGATCCGGGACGACCGCGTTGACCTTGATCGGATACAACCCCGCGCGACGGGCGGCGTCGAGGCCGGCGAGGACGTCGGGCAGCCGGTTACGTCGGGTGATCTCGGCGAACCGGGCGGGATCGACGGTGTCCAGCGAGACATTGATGCGCGTCAACCCGGCCTCGACGAGACCGGCGGCACGGCGCGTCAACCCGAGGCCGTTGGTCGTCATCGCGATCTCCGGGCGCTGCGGCAGCGAGGTGACGGCAGCGATGATGTCCTCGAGATCACGGCGCAGCAGCGGCTCGCCGCCGGTGAACCGGACGGTGCGGATGCCGAGGTCGGCCACCGCGATCCGCAGCACCCGGATGAACTCGGCGGTGGTCATCACCGACTCGGTCGGCAACCAGTCGAGGCCCTCGGCGGGCATGCAGTAGTCGCAGCGCAGATTGCAGCGGTCGGTCACCGACACCCGCAGGTCGGTGGCCACCCGTCCGAACGTGTCACGCAGCGGCCCGGACGTGGGTGCGGTCGACGCCCCGGACCGCGACTCGTCGGCGGAGCGTGTCAGCACCGACGGGAGCGGCAGGCCCAGGTCGACGACGGTCATCGCCGCGTGGGGTCGTCGTCGGGTATCCGTGCCTGCAGAGCACGAAAAGTGCTGGCGTGGAACACGAGTGGCTCGACCTCCGGGTCGGCGTCGAGGCGCCGGATGCGCAGCAGCACCAGCAGGTGATCGCCGGCGGGGATCTCACTTTCGATCGTGCACGACAGGTGAGCGGCCGCGCCCGGGATGAACAGGGCTCCGTCGTCGGAGCCGAGCGGCTCGATACCGTCGAACCGTCGCGGTGCCGGACCGGCGAGCTGGCGGCACAACTGCGCCTGGTCGTGGGCGAACACGCTGACACCGACGGTCCCGGCATCACGCAGCCGCGGCCACGTCGTCGAGGTGTTCTGCACGCACACGCTCACCAGCGGCGGATCCAGCGACACCGACGTGAACGCGCTCGCGGCCATCCCGACCAGTTCCGGGCCGGCCGAGTCCGTGGGCTCGGAGGACTCGTGGGACTCCGAGGACTCGGGCGCGCCACGATGGCAGCAGACCGCGACCACCCCGGACGGAAAACAGCTGTACGCCCGTTTCAGCGCACCCTCGTCCGATGCCGGCGCGAGAGCGGCGTGGGTGGCGATCACCGAGGGTCGATCGACGGAAGCCGACACACGATCACCGGGCCCCGCGGCCCGACCGCAACGCGTAGACCACGCCCAGCAAGAAACCCAGCGGGGCGCACATCGTCAACAGATACACCGCGGTCGGGGCGGTCTCGCCGTGATCGGCCACCGGGGTGACGAACAGCGCGATGATCGCGAGCACCCCGATCACAAAGACCACACCCGCCACCTGCAGTAGCCGCGAAGGCGACGACCCGCCTACTCCCGGCGTCAGCGAGCGACGGGCACCGTGTGTACCCGGCCCGCGCGCTTCGCTCCCGGCGCCACGAATACCCGGCACGCTCGCTTCGCTCCCGGCGCCAGCGCCGTGCTTCCTCTCCATGGTTTCCACGGTAGTGCACCCCGGGCGACCTCGACGGTGTCGTGCCCGGTCAGCGCGGCCGTCGCGCTGCCTCGAGAAACCGTTTTGCCCATTGGTTAGACTGGCATCACCAGGCGCCTTGCTCATTGTCGTGGGTCAGGGCGCCCTTTCATGTGGTGGATCGACCACATGCAACAACGACGTTCGAGTGAAGGTGAGCACAGTGCCGAGCGGCAAGGTGAAGTGGTACGACGCCGAGAAGGGCTTCGGTTTTCTCGCACAAGAGGGCGGCGAGGACGTGTACGTGCGTTCGTCGGCGCTGCCCGACGGCGTCGAGGCGCTCAAGCCCGGCCAGCGGGTGGAATTCGGCATGGCCGCCGGCCGTCGGGGCCCGCAGGCGTTGACTGTCACCGTGCTCGAACCCGCGCCCAGCGTCACCAAGAACACCCGCGAAGCCGCGCGCAAAGAGGTCAAGCGGCACAGCCCCGACGAACTGCACGGTATGGTCGCCGACCTCATCACCCTTCTCGAGGGCAAGGTGCAGCCGGATCTGCGCAAGGGCCGCTACCCGGATCGCAAGACCGCACAACGCATTTCCGAGGTCGTGCGCGCCGTCGCCCGCGAGCTCGACAGCTAGGGCATGTCTCCCCGGCTCACCCTCACCTGGGCGGAGCCGTGTCGGCGGCGATGATCCCGCGCGCGATGTCGGTCGACCCGTCCGGGTTGGTCGCCACCGCCGATGCCGCGGTGATCGTCACGCCGAGCAGCACCCGGTCCGGGCGCGACCGCAGGGCAACCGTGTAGGTGGTGTTCGACGCCTGCGGTGATTCCTCCTCCACCAGGCCCTGCGGGGTCCAGTAGAGGGTCGTGAGATTCCACGGCGCCTTGGCGACCGTCTCCGACACCGACAGCAGCGCCGTCGAGTTCAGGGGGATCGGTACCCGCGGGGTCGTGCGTTGCTGCTGATCCCGCGGCGGGGTGCACTCGCGCACGAACACATCACACCAACGGGCCGGTTGCACCGTGTGGAGGTCGCCGCCGACGGCGAGCTGGATGTATGCGTCGTCCTTGTCCTCGCCGGTGTTGCCGGCCACCAGGATGCCGACACCTGCCGCGACGACGACCACGAACGCGACGGCCACTGTGACGATGATCGCGATCGCCTTCTTCTCACCGGGGTTGACCACGCTCTAGTGATATCCCATCCGCTTGGTGGGCTGAGCACCCGGTCCGGAAGCGTCGCGGGACGACGGACCCCGCGCCGGGCCCGCCGGCCGGTGCGGGCGGGCCGGCGCCGACCCCGGATCGGCCGGTCGGCCTCCCGGATGACCGTCCGGGCGATCCGGACGGACCGCCGCATGTCGCTGCGTCGGATGGCTGTAGGCCGGTGTACCGAGATCGGCGAACGACATGGTCGGCTCGGCATGCTCGGGACGCTCACCGCCGAGGCCGGGGACCAGGGAGCGCCCGCGGTCGGTCATCACCGTCTGCGCGAGTCCCAGCCCGAGGAGCACCGAGACGACGGTGAACCCCACCCACAGCGTCGTCGGCAACAGCACACCCAGAGCGGCGCCGAGGACCCAGCACAGCTGCAGCACCGTCTCCGACCGGCCGAACGCCGACGCCCGCGACTGCTCGGGCAGATCGTCCTGGATCGACGAATCGAGGCACACCTTGCCGATCGCGCTGGTGCCGGAGGCGACCAGCGCGGTCGCCGTCGCCAGCACGATGTTGCCGAACACCGCCGCGAGTACGGCCATCACAAAGCATGCGGCCGTCGAATACAGCACGATCTTCGACGGGTCGCGCAACTGCAGACGCGTGCCGACCCCGTTGCCGATGGCGTTGCCCACCCCCGCCGCCGCACCGACCGCGCCGATCGTCGCGAGCTGTTTCCAATCGGAGTGCACGCCCTGCTGGGACTTGGCGTAGAAGGCGATGTAGAGCGTCAGGAAGCCGGTGAGGATGCGGATGGTGCCGTTACCCCACAGCGCGGCAACCACCTTGCGTCCGAGGGGCTGGCGCATCTTCGCGGCCAACGCCTTGGCCCCGCCGCGCACGCCCGCCCGTCCCGGCGCCGCGGTTGCGTCGTGCGGGGCGTGATAGGTCAACGTCGCCGGGATCTCACCCTCGGTGACCTCGACCCACGACGGGATACGCATGCACAGGTACGCGCCGAATGCGGCGATGACCGCCAGCCAGAGCATGGCGCCGGGCAGGTGCCACGGCAGCGCCTTGGCCAACAACACCTCGAACAGTGCGGCCACCGCGCCGCCGACGATGGTGCCGCCGACCAGCCCGAACATCGTCAGCCGGGAGTTCACCCGTGGCAGGTCGATCGTCGGGGGCACCACCCGTGGGGTGACCGCCGACTTGAGCACCCCGAACGATTTGGACAGCACGAGCAGACCCAGCGCGCAGGGATAGAGGACCCACGGGTCGTAATTGAGCTGATCGGCAACCGGGTCCCAGCTGACATTGGTCATGATCAGCAGGGCCAGCACCACCCGGGCACCGAAGGTGGTGGCCATCGCGATCCGACGCCCCTGCTGCAGTCGGTCGAGCAACGGCCCGATCAACGGCGCGATCAGCGCGAACGGTGCGATGGTGAGCGCCAGATACAGCGCCACCGACACCTTGGACTGTCCGGTGGCCGCCGAGAAGAACAGGGTGTTGGCCAACGCGACCGCCATCGCCGCGTCGACGGCGAAGTTCACGATCACCGGCAGGGTCAGCGCGGTCAGCCCGGACTGATCGGCGCCGTCGGCGGTGGCCGCCTGATGGATCTTGCCGAGCCCCTTCGCGGTCAGCTGCCTGCTGCGCATCGCGGCCACCCGCGCGACCGTGATCTTCTTCGGGGTCTCCGGCGTCGGATCGGTCGGCAGGGCCTGCGTCCGATGACCGCCCGCACCCGACGCGTGGTGGGGATCGGTCGGCGCGTCGTCGAGGGGCGGCAGGTGCGGATTATGGGTCCGCGGCGGCAGATACGCCTCGCCGCGATTGCCGCCCGGCGGATTGCCGTGCGACGGGATTCGCGTCGGGGTGGCTCGGCGGCGGGCGCCGTCGGCCGGATAATTCGCGGCCCCGGGGTGGTCGACAGGGTCGCGTCGGGTACGCGCGGCGGCCGCAGGGCCCGTGGTGCCCTCGGGCGCTGCGGCGCTGTCCTTCGACTTCCGTCCGATCACGTGTCAATTGTTCCTCATCGGCGGACCGGCCCGCCGTATGTGTCGTTCGGAAGTGTCGCGCGCAGCCGCTGTGACCCGCGGTCCCCGGGTGAGGCACACTGGAGGGCGTGACTGGAGTAATGGACGGCCCGCGGTTGCTCGACGCCGTCGAGGTCGCCCGTGCCGCGCTCGTCGAGGACGGGCATGAGCCGGGTGCCCACCGTCAGGCGATCGCCGAAGGTGAGTGGGCTGCAGCGCACTACTTCGACGCCGATCTCACCGGATATCGCGGCTGGCAGTGGTGCGTGGTGGTTGCCGGGGCGCCCGGAACCGACGCGGTCACCGTCAGCGAGGTGGTCCTCCTGCCGGGCGAAGGTGCGCTGCTCGCGCCCGAATGGGTGCCGTGGAGCGAACGCGTCGCGCCCGGCGATCTGACGGCAGGCGACATGTTCGCCGCCGACGCCGACGATCCGCGGCTCGTGCCCAACCATGTCGACACCACGAGTGCCCTGCTCTCCGCGACCGCTGTGCCGGAGGTGGCCGACGACTATCCGGCCGACGACGTCGAGGCATCGGCCCCGGACCCCGAGGACCTGGCCGAGGTGGCCGGCGTACTCGGACTCGGACGTAAGCGGCTGCTCAGCCGGGAGGGCCGCGACGTGGCCGCCCAGCGCTGGTACGACGGCGAGCACGGCCCCGGCGCAGAGATGGCGGTGGCGTCCCCTTTTCCGTGTTGCACCTGCGGTTTCTACATCCCGCTGTCGGGTGCGTTGCGGGTGGCTTTCGGCGCGTGCGCCAACGAGTATTCCGCCGACGGCCAGGTGGTCTCGGCCGAATACGGATGCGGGGCGCACTCCGACGTCGTCGCCCCGAGCGGTGAGGGATCACCGGCGTACGACGCCTTCGATGACGGCGTGCTCGAGATCGTTGCGGTCGGCGCCGGTACTGCCGGTGCCGACGGTGAGCCGGACGCGCGGGCCTGACGCCGGAGTTGCCAGGCCCCGACCCGTTGAACACCGATACCTTCGGTACCGCTGACCTCGCTGCGGCGACGCTGTCGGCGTGGCGGGACTCACCGACCCGTCTGGCCGAAGATGTTGCCGCCGAAGATGATCTGGCCAGTGTCGGTTACCGCGACCGCCTGTTCGTTGAACTCGTCACCAACGCTGCCGATGCGGCCCGGCTCGGAGGAGTGGACGGCGAGGTCGCGATCTGGTCGGATGCCGACGGTTTGCACGTTGCCAATACCGGTGCGCCGCTGACCGAAGCGGGGGTGCGGTCGCTGCTGGCGCTACGTGTCTCGGCCAAACGGCCCGACGACACCGGAGGCGTCATCGGCCGGTTCGGGGTGGGATTCAGCGCCACCGCCGCCGTCGCGCACACCGTCGAGATCCGCTCGACGAGCGGGACGATCCGCTTCGATCGGGCACGCACCGCTGTGGCAGTTGCGGACGCGGGAATCGTTGACGCACAGCGGGTTCCGCTCCTGCGGCTGGCTTGGCCGGACGAAGGCGTGCCCCGTGCCGGATTCACGACCGAGATCGTACTCGGCCTGGTCGAGGGACTCGACCCGCAAGCGATCCTCGACGCAGCCGCCGCGCAGGCCCCCGATCTGCTTCTGGCGCTGACCGCGCTGCGGTTGATCACCGTGGAGGACAACGCTTTCGAGATCGGCCGGACCGAACTCGCCGACGACGAACTGTCCTCCGGTTCCCGAGTTCGTCGGCTCACGGTGACCGTGACGGGCCGGGACGATCGGCGGAGTCGGGACTTCGCCGAGATCGAGCACGGGCCGTCACGATGGTTGCGCGCCGACGATGGTCGGCCGGTCAGTGCCGGGGCGGACGCGTCGGCGGCCGATGTGCTCTGGGCGCCGACACCGACGGACATCGAACTGTCGTTGCCGTGTCGGCTCATCGCCCGTCTCCCGCTCACCCAGGATCGTCGCCACGTGCACCCCGATGCCGACATCGCCGCGGCCGCAGCGGGTTACGTGGATATGCTGCGTCTTGCCGAGCCCGGCGACGGTGTGGCACTCGTTCCCCGCGCGCATCGCGCGCGTAACGGTGACGATGCCCGGTTGATCGACGCGGTGCTCGACGAACTGCGCCGTACTGCATGGCTTCCCGGTATCGCGGGGACGCCGCTGGTGCCGGATCGCGCGGCGGTGCTGATCGGGGTCGGTCCCGATCTCGCGGAGGTTCTCGGTGAGTTGCTCGCCGATCTCGTCCATCCGGATCTGTCTCTCGCACATCAACTGCCGGTGCTCGAATCGCTCGGGGTCACCCGGATCGGGTTGGCGTCGTTGGCGGAGCGGCTGACCGGTGTGGAACGTGACGCGGCGTGGTGGGGGCGGTTGTACGCGGCGCTCGCACCGCTGGTGTCGACGGCCCTCGATGCCGAAGAACTTGCCGCGCTGCCCATCCCGCGTTCGGATGGTCGGATGAACATCGGTGCGCGCGGATTGTTCACCGCGCACGCCGTGCAGACGCCCCTGCGCTGGATTCGTACCGTCGCGGCCGAAGCCGACCATCCACTCCTGGAACGACTCGGTGTGCACCGGCTTTCGATCACCGATGCGCTCGCCGATCCGGCGCTACGCATGCTCGTCGAGGAGGCTGCCGACCTCGTCGAGGACGGTGCGGGTGAGGAGGTCGACGCCACCGGTTTGGCCGAGGAGGTGCTCGCGCTGCTCGGCGCAGACACGGAAGCCGATGTGCCCGAATGGCTGTCGCGGCTTCCGCTACTCGCCGACGATGGTGAGTTACGCAGTGCCGACGAGTTGCTGCTCGCCGATTCGCCGTTGGCCGCGGTGCTCGTCGAGGACCATCCCTTCGGTCTGCTCGACGGCGCCGTCGCCGAGCGACACGGGGTCGCGGCGCTTCGCCGGCTCGGGGTGGGATGGTCGTTCGCAGTGATCGGCGACGACCTGCCGACGGGGCCCGATCATGATCTCCCCGACGAGGAGCAGTGGTGGGAGACCTTGCCGGATGCCCCGGAACGTCTGTGCGCCATCCGCGATCTCGACCTCGTCGATCCCGACCGGTGGGCGCAGGCCCTGACGTTGATCGTCGAGGACGAGCAGACGGCACGAGCGCTCGACGATCGCGAGGGGTACACCGCCTGGTGGTTGCGCCACTTCGCCGAGGTCGACGGTTTACTGGTCGGCGAATACCGCGCGCCGTCGGATCACTCACTCGTCGGTGTGCTCGATCCGTTGGTGCATCCGTACGCGGACGAACTGGCTCCTGCGCTCGCAGCGCTACCGCCCGAATCCGCCACGGAGGCATCGTTGTTGCTGGCCAGACTGGGCGATCGGGTGAGAACGATCTCGCCCGGTGTCGCTCGCGGGATCTACTCCTCGGTGGTCGAGGTCTGCCGGTCGGGGAGGCTTGTCTGGTCGGAGATCGATGCACCCGACGCCGTGCGGGTCGCCTCGGGTGCCGCGGTATCCACCGATGAGGAGCGCGGGCCCGTCGTCCTCGACGACCCGTGGTGGGCGCAGGCCGTCGATCCCGGATTACTCGTGATCGGTCCCGGCAGTCCCGAGGGCGCAACGCTTCTGGCCGACATCCTGGATCTCCCGCAGGTCTCGGAGGAGTTCACCGCCGCACCGATCGGTGCGGGGGAGTACACGACGGCCGACGCCACCGCCGCGGTGTTGTTCACTTCCGAGACCGGCCGGCCGGTACCCGGCGAGGTGCGTGTGCATGACAACCTGCGGATGGTGTTGTCGCGCAAGGGTGGTGGCGCTGCGAGCGAGGTTCGGGTGCGGTGGTGGGTCGACGATCGGGGCGTCACGCATCTGTCCCGCCGGCGTTGATGGCCGCCTCGACGCCGACCGTCAGCGTCGTTGGGCGTCGATGCCGGTGGTGAGGATCGCGGCGAGCTGTCGATAGGCGGCGGCGTCGTCGAGGCCCGTGGTCGCCGAGACCTCCCGTCGCTGGATGCGGCTCATCATCGTCGCGGCGACGTCGGCGGCGAACGCGGCGTTGACATCTCGGAACTCGCCGTCGCGAACTCCGGCGTCGATCAGCTCCCGCACCCGGCGTGCGGCTGCGGCAGTGTTCTGTTCGTAGAGGTCGCGGGTCGGGCCGAACGCATGGAGGTCGGTCATGAACACCTCGGAGGCCGGGGAGAGTTCCTCGCCGACGGCGATGAGGTAATCGATGACCGCCTCGCGTGCCGACGTCGCCGCCGCGACCCGCGCCTCGACGTGCTCGGTGGCGACCCGGAAGAAATGCGTCACGGTCTTGGTGACCAGTTGCTCCTTGCTGTCGGCGAGGGTGTAGATCGTCGTTTTGGAGCAGCGCAATCTGCCTGCGAGGTCGGCGACTGAAAGATGTGCGAAACCTTCGTCGAGGAGCAGAGCAAGGAGGTCGTCGAACAGCGCTGCGCGCCTCCGGGTGCCGAAGTCGGAGACGCCCGCACTCGCATTCACCCCGCGGGTCATGATCGCTCCTCACTGCTGGGCTGCCGGACCGCTATGGCCTTCCGACGTCGAGAATAGTACTGTGAAGCGTACCTGAGTACTGTCTCTAGCCCGGAAAGGCTCGCCACATGGCTGTTGATCGTCTGCTCCCCAATGATGAGGCGCGCGACCTGATCGCCCTGACCCGCGATATCGCCGACAAGCGTCTGGCGCCGATCGCCGACGCGCACGAGAAGGCCGAGACGTATCCCGACGGGCTCTTCGCCGAGCTCGGTGAGGCGGGACTCCTCGGGCTGCCGTATCCGGTGGAGTGGGACGGCGGAGGCCAACCGTACGAGGTGTACCTCCAGGTTCTCGAGGAACTCGCGGCACGGTGGGCGGCAGTCGCCGTGGCGACCAGCGTGCACGGGCTGGCGTGTCACCCGCTCTTCAATTTCGGCACCGAAGAGCAGAAGCAGCGTTGGCTCCCGGATTTGTTGAACGGCAAACTCATCGGCGCCTACAGTTTGTCCGAGCCGCAGGCCGGCTCGGATGCGGCGGCGCTGAACTGCCGCGCCAAGGCCGACGACGACGGCTTTCACGTGACCGGTACGAAAGCATGGATCACTCACGGCGGCATTGCCGACGTCTACAACCTGTTCGCCCGCACCGGTGAGGGGTCGAAGGGGATTTCCTGCTTCCTGGTTGCGCGCGACACCGACGGCCTCACCTTCGGTAAGCCCGAGGAGAAGATGGGGCTGCACGCCGTCCCGACCACTGCCGCCACCTATGACGACGCTGTCGTCGACGCGGACCGGCTGATCGGCGCCGAGGGCCAGGGACTGCCGATTGCCTTCTCCGCGCTGGATTCCGGACGATTGGGAATCGCCGCCTGTGCCACCGGATTGGCGCAGTCGGCGCTCGACGCTGCGGTCGAGTACGCACAGGAGCGAACCACCTTCGGCCGCAAGATCATCGACCACCAGGGCTTGGGTTTCTTCCTCGCCGACATGGCCGCCGCCGTCGACTCGGCACGCGCAACTTACCTCGACGCCGCTCGCCGACGGGACGCCGGACAGCCCTATTCACGTGCGGCCGCCACGGCCAAGCTCATCGCGACCGACGCCGCGATGAAGGTCACCACGGACGCGGTACAGGTCCTCGGCGGCAACGGTTACACCCGTGACTTCCGGGTGGAGCGCTACATGCGCGAAGCCAAGATCACCCAGATCTTCGAGGGCACCAACCAGATTCAGCGGCTCGTGATCAGCCGCGCACTCGCTGCAGGCTGACACCCCGTTCCTTCTCGGAGAGGTTTTCCGGGCCGCGGTGATTCGAATCCAGCTCTGGTGCAGGTGGTCTCGAGGCTCGCCGCACGCGGCTCGCACCTCGACCATCGGGGGAGGACGATGCTCTCGAAGGATGCTCCGCCCTTCCCACCCGGCGACCCTTCCCACCCGGCGACCCTTCCCACCCGATGGCCGTCCCATCCGACGGTCCATCCCATCCCGGTGGTCGAGGTGCCGAGGAGCGTTAGCGACGAGCCTCGAGACCCCTTGTGCCGAAGGGGTTTCCCGGCCACGGCAGCTCTAACGCCTCGACCATCGGGAGGGGTTTTCTCTATGGAGTTCTCAAAGATCAGATGCGGTCCCGGCTAGGCCGGGTGCGGGGATTCAGGTAGTGGGGCAGGGTAGGTCAGGCTGCGGCGTCGTCGAGTCGCATGGTGCGCCGGTGATACGACGGCACTGGTTGTCGTTTCGGGTCGATGCTGGCGGGTGGGATCAGCCAGGGGTGTCGGTCGAATCTGATGATGATGTCCCAGCCGTGGTGGTGGACGTCGTCGTGGCAGCTGGTGCACAGTAGGCAGCCGTTGTCGAGGTCGGTGGGCCCGTCATCGGCCCAGTGGTGCACGTGGTGTGCTTGGCAGCGGCCGGCGTGGGCGCCGCATTTGATGCATCCACGATCACGCACGAGTAAGGCTTTCCGTTGTCCGGGGGTGAACAACCGTTCTTTGAGTCCGACGTCGAGGGGTACGCCGTCGGTGTTGAGGATGATTTTGGTGATCGTGGTGTCACACGACAGCATTCGGGCGGTGGCTTCGGTGATCGGACCCATGTTCTGCAAGTCCCCGCCGAGTGCCGGGTTGTCGGCTGACCAGGTCCACAACAGGCCGTTGGTGGGTGTGGCCGAGAAGGTGGTGTCGGCCAATCCTTGTGCCGCGAGTTCGACGATCGTTTCGAACGCGGCGGCACAGATCTGCTCGAGCGTCCGCGGATCGGGTGACCCATCGGGCTGCGGTTTCGGTGCAGACAAGGTTTCCATCAGGGTGCGGGTTTTCTCCCCGGCCACGATGTCGAGGTTCGCCGTGATTTCCAGCCGGCCGTCGTCGGTGATGCGGTCGGTGTAGGAGTTGATTTTCTTGTCCTCCGCAGCAGGCAACCCACCAGGCGTCTCCGCGGCGAGTTCGTTACCCAACTGCCGAGCGTAGAGGTTGATCTCGGCGGGGGTGAAGCCGGCGAAGTAGTGCGACAGCAGTTTCCGGAGGTATTCGCAGCGTTGGACGGTGTCCATAGGTTCGGGGGACCGGGTGTCGATGTGCGCCAACCCGCGCGCGATGGCGTCGGCGTGTTCGGACGAGATGGACCCGTCGGCAGCATGCGCCAACAACAGGTCGATGTCGATGGTGGCCGAGATGCGCACGTACCGACCTGCGACCGAGGGCGCGAAGCCCATGCTGATCAACAGTTCTCGGAGTCGGGTGGTTTTGTGGTCGGCGACCCCGAGTCGGTCCAGTTCGCCGGTGAGGGTGGTGGCGTGGTGATCGACCAGATTGCGAAGCAGTAGGACTTGTTTCATCGCGCCGAAGGCTTGGGGTCCGGTCATCTCCGGGTTCCATTGCAGGTCGCTGAGTTGGGTGACGATGGTGGCGAAGACTGTTTCGGCATCAACATCTTTGACGTCAAGAATTGTGGGGGTGTCGATCATGGGCCCCTCCCCGGTGGCTGATCGGTGTGATGGGTCCAGTGTACATCGCCAGGGTGTTCGATGCAAGGGGTGCTTTGATGAATTCTGCTTGTGGACAACGTGTTTCGGCGCTGATTTTCTGTCGGTGGGGTGTGGTAGGGGAGTGTGGGTTTCGTTTGTCTTGCTTTCGATGTGGTTGGGAGGCTTGTTGTCTCGCCGGGTCTCGAGGCTCGCCGCACGCGGCTCGCACCTCGACCATCGAGGGGGAACAGTTCTCGACCATCCAGGGACTGGCGCTCGACCATCGAGGGAGGGCGCCTGGACTGTCAGGCGTGGTGAGTTCGCGGCTCCACTGTGCGGGCGCGGCTGGTGCAGCGGGGGCGTCTACAAGTTCGGCTCGCGTTGGGTCATGTGACGGTGGATGTGGTTGGGAGTCTTGTTGTCTCGCCAGGTCTCGAGGCCCGGCGCACGCGGCTCGCACCTCGACCATCGAGGGGAGGGTTCGCGATCATCCGGAGGAACCGTGACAGCCGATCAGTAAGGTGGCGTCATGACGGCCACGCTTGCCTTCGAACGGCTTCGGATCGACGACGATGTCACCAACTGGATGGTCGAGGGCAGGTCGCAGCCGTGGATCGGGGTGGCGCATGTCGTCACCTTCTTCGGAAACTCGCTGACGATGACGGTCATCTGCACGGTGGTGGTCGTCTGGCTGATGATTCGGCGCCACGTGGACGAGGCGGTGCTGCTGACCGTCGGGTCATTGGTCGGCGCGGCGGTGATGGTGACGTTCAAACACGTTGTCGCGCGGAGTCGTCCGCCGATCACCGACCGGCTGTTGCACATCGAGAGTTACTCGTTTCCGAGTGGGCACGCGATGATGTCGATGGTCGTCTACTGTCTGCTCGCCGTCGTCGCCTACCGCCTCAGTCCGTGGGTCCGGCGCCACCGGTGGGTGTTGCTCGCCGCGCCCGCGTTGTCGTTCGCGATCGGCGTGACCCGGGTGTACCTCGGCGTGCACTGGACCACCGATGTGCTCGCCGGCTGGGCGTGCGGCGCCTTGTGGGTACTGCTGTGCGTATGGGCCTCGACACGGGTCACGGTGCGCAGAAATGGTCCGATCGGATGACAGTCGACGCTGCAACGTCGAGGTCCAACTCGGCTTAACTGAAACGATGTCCGACTCGGATGAACTCGCCGGCGACAACGCCTCGGACGCGACGGAGTTCATCGCGCGTCCCGCGCCGCCCACGACGCTGGGCCCTCAGTCTCCGGTACCGCCACCGCCTCCACCGGTCACCGGGCCGCAGGCGGCGTATCAGCCGACCATGGCGCGACCGATGCCGCCGGCGGGCGCCGGATATTTCGGCCCGCCGTCGGGCCCGTATTCCGGACCACCTCCCGGGATGCCATCGGGGATGCCGCCCGGATATCCGAGCGGCGGATTCCCGGCCCGGCCTCCCGGCATGACGCCACCCCGTCGGCGCCGTGCGCTGCCGTGGATTCTGACCGCTGTCGCCCTCGTCTGCGTCGCCGGATTGGTTGCCGGTGGACTCGTCTGGTGGACCAGCCGCCACGACGACTCGAGCCACGCCGCCCCCCTCGACGGGCAACTCACCGGCACGTTCCCGACCGCGCCGACGGCGAAGTGGCAGGTCGGCGCCTCGCAACTGGGTGGCGAGCAGTTCGTCTCGCCCGACCCGAGCAGGGCCCAGTACCTTTCGCTCGGTGCGGTCCACGACGAGCACACGCTGGTGACCTTCGTCAGCGGCCCGTCCTCGTCGGGCCGCACGCTGGCCGGCGTCGACACCGAGACCGGCAAGCACTGGACATCGTCGCGAACCGTGCAGGGCTGCTCGGACACGATCGTCAACGGCCGGATCGCTTGCTATGACCAGTCGACCATCACCTTCTTCGACACCTCGACCGGCTCCGTCGTTGCCACCGCCGACAACCCGTCGCCCGGGGCCTACGAGATCGCACTCAACACCGACGGCGCCTACCTGCGATCGTTCACCGATGGTGGGTTGTCCATCATGAAGGTGGACAACAGCGCGCACGCGGTGTGGACCAAGTCCTACCCGCTCGGCGACAGCACCCCCGGCGGGGATGCGTCCAGCTTCACTGCCACGTCGTCGCTGGTGGCCAGCGGTCAGACCTCGGTGCTCGTCGTGTCGGCCGCCGACGGCCGAGAACTTCTCAACCGTGCCGGATACGCCGTCACCGAGCCGTTGGCCGATGGTTCCATCGCGGTCATCTCGGCCTCGGGTTCGGGAGAGCTGGCCACCAACGCGGGCCCCGTGGTCGTCGTACGACCCGACGGCACCACCGTCGAGATCCCCGGCTCGTCGGTGTCGGTGCCCACGGTGGCCTCGCCGAATCAGCGAGGCCACCTTCTCGTCGACGGTAAGTGGACCTCGGTGGCCGACAAGTCCAGTACCTGGACGACCGCGGTCGGCGGACCCGACTCGCCTTACGGCGCCACCACCGCTGTCCTCGCCGACGATCGCGAGGTGGTCATCGCGCAAGGTGAGAACCTGACCGTGGCCGATACCGCGACGGGGCAGACCCGCTGGACACAGAAGGTAGCCAGTTCTTACACAACGGGTTTCCCGGTCACCGACGGACAGCGGTTGATCGCTGCCGACCCCACGGGTGGGATCACGGCGCTGTCATTGGCCGACGGCAGCAACGCCTGGTCGCTGCCCGTGTCCACCGTGGGCGGCGCCTCATCGGACTCGTCGCCGGCCGCGCAGACCTTCGCCGTCGGATCGACTCTGGTGACCTTGACGGGCACGACGATCACCGGCTTCGCACCCACCGGCGGCCCGGCGGGCCCGCCGGGCATCGCGCCGGCCCAGACGCGGACAGCCGCGGAGGGCACGGTCACCCACTGTGCGACCGCACCGACGTTCACGCCGCAGCAGTTCCGCACGACCCCGGCCGTCCTGGTCGCGACGATGAAGGTCGTCGCCACATGTGCCGACGGAGATGTCATGTCGGGCACCGGAACCCGCATCTCGATCGCGGATTCGGGATCGCTCGTCGCCTCCGGGCGATTCGACTTCTCCCGGGCGCCGGCCGCCATCCCGCCGAGCGACGTCGGCGAGGGCATCACCATGGAATTGACCTACCCGCCCGGCTCCTTCTATCGGACGCCCGACACCCTCGGGCAGGCCAACGGCACGGCCGCGGGAACGTTCACCGTGGACTGCGACCCCGGGCCCCAAACCACGACATCGCTACCGAAGCCGGAAGGCGGTTCGGCCGCGCCACCCCAGGTCTCCACGGGTCCGGAGCTGCCGCCGGGCGTCGACCTCGGTTCGACCACCGGTGATGCGCTTCGTAGACAGGCGAATTCGGATCGTACCTTCATCCTCTCCACTCTCAACAACCGGTGGGTGGCGCAACTGAGCTCCAAACGGCCCGGCCTGTTCGCCGACGGCAAGACCTGGGACAACCAGGCCATCCTCGACGAATTCCTGGCACTGAGATTGCGGTTCAACGATGTTCGGCTGCTGTACTCCGACGAATGGAGCGTCTTCAGTCAGTCCGGCTGGTGGGTGACGGTGGCCGCGGCGACCTTCCCCGGGCCGGACCAGGCCAACGCATGGTGTGCGGCACAGGGATTCGACGGTGAACACTGCTTCGCCAAGCTCGTGTCGACCACGGCGCCGCCGGACGGGTCCACGCGCTACCGTTGAGCGATGCGGGTCATCGTGGTGGGTGCGGGCATCGGCGGTCTCGCGATCGCGGTGGGACTCCGGCAGGCCGGCGTCGACGTTCAACTCCTGGAGCGTGCCGACCGAGTGCGTGCGCACGGTTCCGGATTGTCGTTGTTCGGCAACGGGTTCCGTGCGCTCGACGCGATCGGGATCGGAGACCAGGTGCGCGCTGCCGCCGGTCCGGCGGGTGTGGTCGATCGATCCGGAACACGCAGGCCTGACGGCTCCTGGTTGACGCGGATGGCGTCGACCCATGATGTGCGGGTGATCGACCGCGCCGACCTGTATCGCATTCTGCTGGCCGCGGTCCCGGCCGGATCGATACGCGCGGGCGCGCGGGTCGTCGAGGTCGGCGACACCTCCGTGGTCCTCGACACCGGCGAGCGCCGCAGTGCCGATGTGATCGTCGGCGCCGATGGCCTGCGGAGCGCGGTGCGCTCCAGTGCTTTCGACGACCCTGGAGTACGCGACAGCGGATACGGTGCGTGGCGCGCGATCACCACCCGACCGGTGGCGACCGACGCCGCGGGTGAATCCGTCGGCAGAGGTGAGCGGTTCGGGATCGCCCCGCTGGCCGACGGCCGGATCTACTGGTTCGCCTGTGTATCCGCATCGCTCGGCCGATGTGCGGGCGGACTCGATGAGGTCGCCCGCCGCTTCGGTCACTGGCACCCGCCGATCGAGGAGATCCTCGACGCCACCGACCCGGCATCGGTCTCCTCGCTGCCGATCGAGGAGTTGGCCGCGCCCCTGGCCTCGTTCGTGTCGGGCCGGCGGGTGTTGATCGGGGATGCCGCGCACGCGATGACCCCCAACCTGGGCCAGGGCGCGAACCTGGCGATAGAGGACGCGGCCACTCTCGCCACCCTGCTCGTCGCCGCGAAGCACGGCGACGAGGTACCGGCCGTCCTCGCCCGCTATGACACCCTGCGCCGAGGACGCACACAACGCATCGCGCGCCAGGCCCGGGCGCTCGGGGCGGTGATGCAGGCGAGCCATCCGGTCACCTCGACACTGCGCGACCTGGCCATGCGGTCGGTTCCGGCCCGCGTGGTGGACTCCCGGGTCCGCGCGGTCACGCGCTGGTCCCCGCCGACACCGTGACGCTCTTGACGTAACGCACGTCACTTGTCTAGATTCATATTTCATATTTGATGTTGCGTGCGAGCCGTTCGGGGGGGCGGTGTGAGTGGTCTCGTGGTGGCGGGAATCGCGGTCGGGGCGGTTCTCGCCATCACTCTTCTCGGTGTGATCGCGCTCGTCATCGCCTACGGCCTCGCCACCCGACCCGATCGCTTCGCGGTGCGAGAGGTGGCGCTTGGCGACGTCGATCGCTACATCACGAAGCGGGCGGCCTTCGCCATCAGCCTCGAATACACGACGCCGCTGTCGCGGCGTGAGGTGTGGGAGCGGCTCGCCCAGGCCCACTATCTGAGCTCGCTCCCGTTTCTGCGGGGGCCGATCTGGACCCACGCCGGTGCGTCGGAGGGGAACGCACCGGCGGGTCCGGTGGTCGGCGATGGGCGGACGATGTCGGGAACCTTCCTCTCCGTGGCCCAACGCGCCACGGAGGTGATCGACGGCGAGCGGATCACCCTGACCGGCACGGGCGTCTCGGTTCCGTTGGCCATCAAGGACTTCGCGGAGCGGTTCACCATCTCCGACGGCCCACGACCGCGCACGCTGACGGTGCGTTGGGAGATCGCCGGATCGCCGCGATGGGTGGCCTTCTTGCCGTGGCGGTGGGGCGTTCCGCTGGTGAGGCCGGTTCTTGCATTCGTGCTGCGGCACATACTGCGGCTCAAGCCGTTTCGGCGTCCGCGCGACACGGGGGACCCCGACGAGCGCCACACCAACGGCGCCTCGGTCCCGAGCTGATCGAACCGCCCCATCCGAGGGGGTGTGATGGTTACCCTCGACCGAGACGGGAACGACGAGGAGGCCGGACAAGTGGGACTGCAGGTGGCGGGTGCGCGTGAGGTGCGTGCCGAGGACAGCTTCGATGTCGGCAAGGTCGCCGAATGGCTGCGGGAGCACGCGCAGGACACGACCGGGCTCGACGCCGAGCCGCAGGTCCGTCAGTTCTCCGGCGGTGCCAGCAATCTCACCTACCTGCTGTCGTATCCGGGCCGGGACCTCATCCTGCGTCGCGCGCCGTCGGGCACCAAGGCCAAGGGTGCCCACGACATGGGCCGCGAGTACCGCATCCAGTCGCGGCTCGCGCCGGTCTTGCCCTATATCGCCCCGATGGTGGCCCACTGCGACGACGCCGACCTGATCGGCGCCGAGTTTTATGTGATGGGTCGCCTGGAGGGGATCATCGCCGGCCGGGACTGGCCGTCGGACGTGCCGTTGTCGCCGGAGTCGGCACGACGGTTGTGTCACAACTTCATCGACGTGCTGGCCGAGCTGCATTCGGTCGATCCGGGCGCCGCCGGACTCACCGATCTCGGCAAGGGATTCGGGTATGTGCAGCGTCAGGTCGACGGGTGGTCGGCACGATTCCGCAACGCCCGCACGCCCGACGTTCCCGACTACGAGTCGACGATGGCATGGCTCGCGGAGAATCAGCCCGACGACGTCGCGAACTGCGTGATCCACAACGACTTCAAACTCGACAACGTCGTGCTGTCGGCCGACGACCCGACCCGGGTGATCGGCATCCTGGACTGGGAGATGGCCACCCTGGGGGACCCGCTGATGGATGTCGCGGGGTCGATGGCCTACTGGGTGCAGGCCGACGACGACGAGCAGGTCAAGGCGATGCGTCGGGTGCCGACGACGATGCCGGGAATGATCACACGCGCCGAGTTCGTCGAACGCTACTGCGCGGCAATGGGGTTCGATATGTCGCCGGAACGCTGGCGGTGGTATGAGGTGTTCGGGTTGTTCCGGTTCGCGGCGATCGCCCAGCAGATCTACTACCGCTACTACCACGGCCAGACCACCAACGAGGTGTTCGCCCTGATCGGCCAGTCCGTGGGAATGGTCGAGAAACGACTCGATGCCCTGATCGGCGGCTGACGCCCGAGATCGCAGGCCGCCGAGCTCACAGTGCGGACAGGTACCGCTCGAGTCGGTCGTGGGTCACCAACGCACGCAACGTGATCCGCAACTGGGTGGTGACGTATCCGTCGAGGTCGAAGGCGGGCGCGAAATGCCAGTGTTTGAGCGCCCACCCGTGCGCGAGCATCATCAGGTCGAACACCGCCAGATCGGCGTCGACGTCGTCATGCACCAACCCGGCGGCGATCGCGGCGGTGATGGCCTCGCGCATCGGTGCGGAGGTCTGCACCTCGAGCTGTTTGATCCGCTCGCGTCCGTCGGCGTCGAGGGTGCGGCTCTCGCGGTAGGTCAGGACCACCGCGTCACGGTTGGCGTCGACGATCGCGACGTACTCCCGGAACCCGGCCATCAGCTGCTCGACCGGGTCGTCACCGGCGAGTTCCATTGCGGGGGCGAGCTGATCGCGGAACTTCTCGAGGATGTCGACGATGGCCGCAAGGAGGATCTCCTCCTTGCCGCCGAAATACTTGTAGAACAGGCCGACGCTGACACCGGCCTCCTCGGCGAGCGCCTGCATCGACATCTGGTGGAATCCGGTGCGCTCCATCACCGCCACCGCGGCATCGAGCAGCTGCCGGCGACGCGAGGACACCCGCACAGCGCGGACCGCCTCCTCCACCGCGGTGTCGGTCGCCGACCGTGCCGCCGCTGTCTTGGCCACCGCAACCCTCCTCGTTCACAGGTGGTGAACTGGAGTTCACCACCACGCCGTCACCGTAGGGTAGTCGATCAGATGCCGAGGTCCTTGGCGATGATCGTCTTCATGATCTCGGTGGTGCCGCCGTAGATCGACTGGATGCGCGCGTCGAGGAAGGCCTGCGAGACCGAGTATTCGCGCATGTAGCCGTACCCGCCGTGCAGTTGCAGGCACCGGTTGGCCGTGCGGAACTGCAACTCGGTGGCCCACCACTTGAGCTTGGCGGCGCGGGCCGCCGTCAGCTCACCGGCGACGTGTTCGGCAAGGCAGTCGTCGAGATAGGTGCGTGCGATGTCGAGTTCCGTGGCGATCTCGGCGAGCACGAATTGCGTGTTCTGGAAGGAGCTGATCGGCGAGCCGAACGCGGTGCGGTCGGTGACGTAGTCCATCGTCCGCGCGAAGGTTCCCTCCGCTGCGGCGACTGCGCCGATGGCGAGCGAGAGCCGCTCCTGCGGCAGGTTGTGCACCAGCTGGTAGAAGCCTGCGCCGTCGGCACCCAGGCGGTTACGCACCGGAACCCGCATGTCGACGAACGAGAGTTCGCTGGTGTCCTGCGCATGCAGGCCGATCTTGTCGAGCTTGCGGCCCCGCTGGAAACCTTCGGTGTCGGCCTCGACAACCAGTAGGGTGAGTCCCTTGTGCTTCTCGGGCCCGGTGCGCACCGCGACGACGAACAGATCACCGTTGCGCCCGTTGGAGATGAAGGTCTTGGACCCGTTGACGACGTAGTGGTCGCCGTCGCGAACCGCGGTGGTGCGGATGCCGGTGAGATCGCTGCCCGCACCGGGTTCGGTCATCGCGATGCCCAGCACGGTCTCCCCGGAGACGACGCCGGGCAACCAGCGCGCCTTCTGCTCGTCGTCGGCCATCTCGGTCAGATACGGCAGCACGACGTCGTTCTGCAGGGAGAAGGCGATGGCCTCGGCCGCCGCGCCGGTCCGGGCGGTCTCCTCGATGACGATGGCGTGATACCGGAAGTCGTCGACGCCGGGCCCGCCGAAGTCGTCGGGCACGCTGAAGCCGAGTAGTCCGTTCTTGCCCGCCTCGGTGAACAGGCTGCGATCCCAGAGCCCCGCGCGCTCCCAGTCGTCGTGGTGTGGCGTGATCTGTTCGGCGACGAACTTGGTGACGGTCTCGCGGAATTGCCGGTGTTCGAGGTCGTGGGTCAGTGCGCTCATGTCGATTCCTCTCAGCGGAAGGCGTTTTGGCCAGTGAAGGCCTGACCGAGGACCAGCTGATGCATCTCGGGGGTGCCCTCGTAGGTCAGCACCGACTCCAGGTTCACCATGTGTCGGATGATCGGGTACTCCAGCGAGATCCCGTTGCCGCCCAAGATGGTTCGCGCGGTGCGACAGATCGCGATGGCCTCGCGGGTGTTGTTGAGCTTGCCGAAGCTGACCTGGTCGGGACGCAGGCCCACCGAGTCCTTCAGCCGGCCCAGGTGCTGGGCGAGCAGCTGGCCCTTCTGCAGTTCCAGTGCCATGTCGGCGATCTTGGCCTGCGTCAGTTGGAAACCGGCGATGGGTTTGCCGAATTGCGTTCGTTGCGTGGCATAGTCGACGGCCGTCTGCCATGCGGTCCGGGCCGCGCCGATCGAACCCCAGATGATGCCGTACCGCGCTTCGGTGAGGCTCGACAACGGGGCCTTGATGCCCTGGCCCTTGTGCAGATCGTCGTTGCCGGGCATCAACGCGTCGGCGGGCAGGCGCACGTTGTCCAGGACGATCTCGCCGGTCGTCGACGCCCGCAGTGACAGTTTGTGTTTGATCTCCGGGGTGGACACCCCGGGGGTGTCGGTGGGCACGATGAAGCCGCGAACGCACGGCCAGTTCGTCGTCGGAGTAACCGAGGTCGAGATTCAGCGGGTCGATCGCGGAGAACTTCGGGGTGGAGGTGGTGGCGCTCACGGAGTCGCTCCTTGTTCTTGAGCCTGGGGTTCTTGGATGTGGGGTGTGGGTTCGGGGGTGGCGAATTCTCCTGCGGCCATCTCCGATGCCGCCGACGTGGTGGCCTTGTAGTGCAACTTCTTCCCGGTCGCCGAGACCGGGAGTGCGTCGATGATCCGGTAGGCGCGGGGCCGTTTGAACTGCGAGAGCATCGGGTGGGTACGGCAGTAGGCGTCGAGTTCGTCGGCGGTCGGGTGGGCGCCCTCGGCGGGCACGACGTAGGCGACGACGAGTTGGCCCCAACGATCGTCGGGGACTCCGACGACGAGCGAATCGGCAACGGCCGGATGCCCGTTGAGCGCCTCCTCGACCTGCACCGGGTGCACGTTCTCGCCGCCGGAGATCAGCATGTCGTCCTTACGGCCGACGATCGTGACGAACTCGTCGGCATCCCAGGTCGCCAGATCGCCGATGTGTAGCCAGCTGCCGTTGTACTTGGCCTGCTCCTGCTGTGGGGAATCGAAGTAGGCGGCAGCGCATTTGGGCGAGCGGATGATCACCTCACCGACCTCGGCGCCGTCGCGGGCGACCACCTCGTCGGGGCTCGCGAGCCGGCCGTGGTCGTGGACCCGGACCACGCGCACGTCGTCGTCGATGCAGGCGCGCCCGGCCGTACCGGCGTGGGCGGGTAGATCGGTGGGACGCAGGAAGGTGTTCCAGAATCCCTCGGTGCTGCCGTATCCGTTGAACACGCGAGGCGTCAGGATCTCCTGATACCGCAGGGCTGCTTCGCGTTCCAGCGGTGCTCCCATGGTGACGATGCCGCGCAGGCTCGACAGGTCACGCGGGCGGGCGTGCTGCGCGGTGGCCAGCATCGCGAGGTTCGTCGGTGCGCCGATCAGGAAGGTCAGGCGGTACCGTTCCACCCAGTCCAGGGTCGTCTCGGCATCGAAGGCGCGCATCGGGACCAGCGACGATCCCAGATAGAACGTCGGATTGGGGCCCGCGCAATAGAGTCCGCCGCGGTGGAACCACGGTGACATGTTGAGCGTGCGGTCCTCCGGCGTCAGCGGGAAGTGCATGATCACGTCGTGAGCGGAGAAGATCTCGATCGCGCTGTTCATCGGCACCGCCTTGGGCATGCCGGTGGTTCCCGAGGTGTAGAGGCGGGTGGTCTCGTCGAAGACGGTGCGAGTGACCCGTGGTGGCGCCGACTCGCTCGGGAGGTCGTCGAAGCGCAACGACGTCGGGCCGTCGACGAGTGCGCCGGTACCCACGCCGATCAGGATTTCCGGCGTGTGGTCTGCCAGGGCGATCGCCTCGGTGACCACCGGCGTCAGGTCGGTGTCGTAGACATACACCTTCGGGGTGCTGACGTCGAGGATGACCGCGGTCTCGCCGGCGGCGAGCCGGAAGTTGACCGGCGAACCGACGGCGCCCGCGGCTTGAGTGGCGAGGTAGAGCTGGGTGAACTCGGGGCCGTTGAACAGTTGGTAGGCAACCACGTCCCCGTCGGCGACGCCGCGGTGGGCCAGTCCGGCGGCCAGTGCGTCGACGGCCGCCCCGAGTTGTGCGTAGGTCCACTGTGTGTCGGTGACGGGGTCGATCATCGCGACCGCGCCGGCATATCGGGAGACGTTGCGGCGGAAGCCGTTCAGATAGGTGAATTCGTTCTCGAAGAACGAACGGTACTGATGTGCGTCGTAGACGCGGGGCGGGGTGCTGGTGCTCATGTCAGATCTTTCGGTGCTCGGTGAATTCCTCAGCCGGCCATGGTCAATCCGCCGCTGACGCTGATCACCTGGCCGGTGATGAACGACGCTGCGGGGGAGGCGAAGAACAGCACGGGTGCGGCGACCTCTTCGGGGCGCGCGAGCCGGCGGAACGGAATCGCCTTGATCAGTGCGGCTTTGAGTTTCTCGTCCTGTGCCTGGAACAGTGGGGTGTCGGTGGGTCCGGGGCAGACCGCGTTGACGGTGATCCGATGTCGGGCCATCTCGCGGGCCAGTGACTTGCTGAGCGCGATGACCCCACCCTTGGCGCCGGCGTAGATGGATTCTCCGGAACTGCCGACTCGCCCGGCGTCGGACGCCAGGTTGATCACACGCCCGCCGGCCCAGTCGTCCGACGCCGACGCCTCGACCATGCCGGGCAGGAAGGCGCTGGCCATGTGCACCGGTCCGAGATAGTTGATGGCCACCACCTTCTCGGCGAATTCCGGTGTGGCATTGAGGAATTGATCGGTGCGGTCCCAGCCCGCGGCATTGACGAGGATGTCCGGGACGCCGACCTCGGCGTTGACCGCCTCGCGGAGTGCGTCGACCTGCGCGCGATCGGAGACGTCGACGCTCATCGGCACGATGGCGGGGTTCTGCGCGGCCGTCTGCTTGGCGGCGTCGAGATTGAGGTCGGCGGCGATGACGGTCGTGCCCTGTTCGGCAAAGGCCAGGGCGATGGCCTTGCCGATACCCGAGGCGGCGCCGGTGACGACCGCGATGTTGGTGCTGCTCATGAGGTGTGCGTCCTTCGTGGGGAGTCGAGTGCGGGGAGTCGAGGCGGAGTCGGCTGCGGGCTCAGATGGCGGCGAATTTGTTGAATTCGGGCATGCGCTTCTCGGCGAAAGCCGCGGCGCCCTCGGCACCTTCCTCGGTGTGGTGGGTGAACAGATCGAGAGCGCTCATCGCCATGTTCGACAGTCCCGCCTGGTGATCGGTGTCGGCGTTGAAGCTCTGCTTGAGGACCCGGATCGCGGTGGGTGACTTCTCGGCGATCTCGCCGGCGATCTTCTTGGCCTCGTCGAGGAGGTCGGCAGCCGGGACGACCCAGTTGACCAGTCCCCAGCGCTCGGCGGTCTGTGCGTCGTACTGGCGGCACAGGTACCAGATCTCGCGGGCCCGCTTCTCCCCGACGACGCGGGCGAGGAAGGCCGATCCGAAGCCGGCGTCGAAGGACCCGACCTTGGGGCCGGACTGGCCGAAGCGCGCGGTGTCGGCGGCGATGGTGAGGTCGCACAGGACGTGCAGCACGTGGCCGCCGCCGATGGCGAGGCCGTTGACGGCGGCGATGACCGGCTTGGGGATGTCACGAATCGTCTTGTGCAGGTTGCCGATCTCGAACATCCCGCTCTCCGACGGGCCGTAGTCGCCGGTCTCGGCGCGCTGCTTGACGTCGCCGCCGGTGCAGAACGCCTTGTCGCCGGCACCGGTGAGGATGACGGCCTGCACGGAGGAATCCGCCCAGGCGCGGCGGAAGGCGTTGATCATCTCTTCCACGGTCTTGGCGCGAAAGGCGTTGTAGCGCTTGGGTCGGTTCATCGTGATGATCGCGGCCGGCCCCTCGACGGTGTACTCGATGTCCTCGTAGCTCATGGCGGATGCTCCTCGTCGAATCGTCGGTTGTGATCGGGTGATCAACTCTTCATGATGAATGAACGTACATTCATTAATCGGAGCGTGTCAAGGGTCACATCGACAAGAGGTCGGTCACGGGGAATCGATCACGCTGAATCAATCACGGGATGACGGTCAATTCCCGGTGAGGAAGGCGCTGATCTCGTGACCCACGACGACCGGGGCGTCGAGGGTCAGCAGGACCGCGGCATCGGCGATCTCGGCGTAGCGCGCACCGGGAATCAGTTCGGCGAGGCGGCGCCCGTGTGCCGGCGGCATGACGCGGTTGTCGGGGGACCAGAGCACCAGTGCGTGGCCGGTGAATCGCGCGAGCGCCTCGGTGTCGGCGATGAGTTCTCGCCGGTCGAAATGTGTTGCGGCATAAGAAGCCAGGTCGGCTGCGATGCCGGGGGTCGTGAGCACCGGCTCGGTCCAACGCCGCGCCAGCTCGTCGGCGATCGGCCGGTGCGTCATCTGGCCGAACACCATCGGGAGCCTGCGCAGGCGGCTGTTGCGCAGCTGGCGGGCGGCGAGGGTGAGGCCGCCGGGGAGTCGGGCCGCGATCGTCGCCATCTTGCCGGGCAGTCCCGGTGGGAAGTTCTCGAACGCCTCGCAGGGAAGGATGACCATCGCGCCGACGCGCTCGTCGCGCCCGGCGGCGGTGAGGAACAGTCCTCCGCCCCAGTCGGTGTGGACGAGGGTGACCTCGCGCAGGTCGAGGGCGTCGAGGAAGTCGGCGAGCAGGGCGACCATGCCCGGCATCGTCAGGTCGGCGTCGCGGTTCATCGCGACGCGGTGGGCGCCGAGCGGCAAGCCGGCCGGATATAGCGAAAGCCGTTGGGCAGGTGTGCCATCACCGGGTCCCACAGTGCCTCATCCATGAACAGTCCGTGCAGCAGGACGACGGGTGCACCCGCTCCTTCGTCGAGGTATTCGATGGTTCCGGCGGGGATCTCCACCCGACGCACGGACGGGGCGGTGGTGTTCACGGCATCTCCTCGACGATCGGGGTTGGAGCGAGTGCTCCAGAGCATTTACTCTAGAGCAATTGTTCTACGATGTGAAGATGCGAAATGACGAGCGGATCACCGTGGCGATGGGGGAGTCGCTTCGGCGCAACGGCTACGCGGGTTCGGCGATCAAGAAGGTCCTCGAATCGTCGGGAGCCCCGAACGGCTCGCTTTATCATCACTTTCCCGGCGGCAAACGTGAGGTCGCGGCGTCGGCGCTGCGCCAGATGGGTGCTGCCTGCCTGCAATTGGTCGGCGGATTGCTGGCGGTCGAGGGCGCTCTGCCCGACGTCATCACGTCCGCCTTCGACGAGGCCGCCGACGATATCGAGCGGTCCGGGTGGATCAACATGTGCCCGGTCGGCACCGTGGCCGGTGAGGTCGCCGACGCCGAGCCGGCCCTCCGCGAGGTCGCGGCCGAGGTGTTCACATCGTGGATTGAGGCCGGCACCGCGCTGTTCGCGACCCGCGGAATGTCCGACGCCGATGCCCGCACCTTGGCGTTGGCGGTCATCGGCGCGCTGGAAGGTGCCTTTGTTCTCGCCCGGACGTTGCGATCGGGGGACCCGATTCGCGCGGCGGGACGATCGGTGGCAGCGTTGGCCTCGGGGTTGATCCGGGTGCCCGACTGACCGAGTTCGCGAGTCCGTCGAGCCGGCCGGTCAGTCGAGTCCCCGCTGCGCGGTCTTCTCGCCGCGTCGCGATGCCCTGCGCTGGATCAGGAAGACCAGCGTCCCCAGCACCCCCACGCCGAGGCCGGTGAGGCAGACCGCGAGCGTTCGCCCCCCACCCCATCCGGACACGCCGACGACGATCGTGGCGATCAGCCACGCCAGCATCCCGACGATGATCACCGGCTCGGGCGCGCGCAGGGCACGGGGCAGTTCGGGCACGGTTGCTGCGTCGGACATGGGCTTCAGGGTAGCTTTCCGGTGTGTCCACCGATTCCTCGAGTCAGCCCCCGAAACCGACTCCCGCCCAGTCGACGGAATCCAGCGCCCGGTCGACGCAGAAGAGCGCCCGGTCGACGGGCGCGCTCGACCGTTTCTTCAAGATCTCCGAGCGCGGGTCGACGTTGGGTCGGGAGTTCCGCGGCGGCCTGGTCACCTTCTTCACGATGGCCTACATCGTGGTGCTCAACCCGATTATCATCGGCGGCATCCCCGGCGAGCCGCACAACGCCGACGCGCTCGGGCACGTGTTGCCGATCGCCCAGGTCGCCGCCGTGACCGCGCTCGTCGCCGGCGTCATGTCGATCATCTTCGGTCTCGTCGCCAACTATCCGTTCGCGATCGCCACCGGCCTCGGGATCAACAGCCTGCTCGCGGTGACCATCGCGCCGCAGATGACGTGGCCCGAGGCGATGGGTCTGGTCGTGATCGACGGCATCATCATCGTGTTGCTCGCGGTCACCGGGTTCCGTACCGCGGTGTTCAATGCCGTTCCGGCCGAACTGAAAGCGGCCATCGCCGCGGGTATCGGCGCCTTCATCGCGTTCGTCGGATTCGTCGACGCCGGCTTCGTCCGGCGCATCCCCGACGCCGCCGGGACGACGGTGCCGGTGCAACTGGGCAGTGGCAACTCGATCACCACCATCCCCACGCTGGTGTTCGTGCTCGGCGTGCTGCTGATGGGCGTGCTGGTGGTCCGACGGGTCCCCGGCGGACTGCTCATCGGTATCGCGGTGACCGCGGTCGCCTCGCTCATCCTGGAGTCGGTCCTGCACCTCGGATCGGGTGCCACCAAGCCCGGCGGCTGGGGATTGTCGGTGCCCGAGATCCCGCACTCACTCGGTGGACTACCGAATCTGAGCCTCGTCGGTGACGTCGACCTGTTCGGCGCCTTCACCCGCGTCGGTGTGCTCGCCGCTTGCGTGCTCGTGTTCGCGCTGGTGCTGTCGAACTTCTTCGACGCGATGGGCACGATGACCGGCCTCGGCAAGGAGGCCGGGCTGGCCGACGCCAAGGGCAATCTGCCCGGCATCGGACGGGCACTGGTGGTGGAGGGCACCGGTGCGATTGCCGGTGGTGTCGCGTCGTCGTCGTCGAACACCGTCTTCGTCGAATCGGCGTCGGGTATCGCCGAGGGCGCGCGGACCGGTCTGGCCAACATCGTCACCGGCGTGCTGTTCCTCGCGGCGATGTTCTTCACCCCGGTCTACGAGGTCATCCCGAGTGAGGCCGTCGCGCCGGCACTGGTGATCGTCGGCGGACTGATGATCGCGCAGGTGCGCAGCATCGACTTCACGAACTTCGCGATCGCGCTGCCGACCTTCCTGACGATCGTCACCATGCCGTTCACCTACTCGATCGCCAACGGCATCGGCGTCGGCTTCATCAGCTGGGTGGTGATGGCGACCGCGGCGGGCAAGGCGCGCACCGTGCATCCGCTGATGTGGCTGGTGGCCATCGTCTTCGTCGCCTACTTCGCGCGGCAGCCGATCTCCGATCTCCTCGGCTGAGGACCGCACTCATGCGCGCACTGCCTCGTCTCCGATCGGCTCGTACGACCCACGAAGAGTAGGGGAAGAGTGTTCTTCCCCTACTCTTTCGTTCTTCCCCGCGAAATTTCTTGCGGAGGAAGGGATTGCTTGGGGAAGAATCGCGGGAGCGCCACGTGGCCTTCGCGACGGGACTCGCGCACATGTGAGGACCTCTGTGGTCCATAGGAGCGACATTCTCGCCACGGTGCTGCGGAATTCCTGAGAAGAACATAATATTTGCGTCGTGGAGCTTGTTGTTGAGGGTGACGAACGGCTGGCCGGGTCGCTGTCGCTCGCGATCGTACGTATGGCCCGGCGGCTGCGACTGCGTCGCGACAACGAACTCGTGTCGTTGACGCAGCTCTCGGCGCTGAACACCCTCTATCACGAGGGGTCGATGTCGCCGGGTGCGCTCGCCGCGGCCGAACGCGTCAAACCGCCGTCGATGACGCGGGTCATCGCCTCCCTCGCCGATTTGGGCATGATCAAGCGTGAGGCGCACCCCACCGACGGTCGGCAGGCCATTGTCACCTTGGCCCCGGCGGGGGAGCGGGTCATCGCCAACGAGGTGGCCGCCCGCAAGGCCTGGCTCAACGATCGGCTCGCCGAGCTCTCCGACGAGGAACGTGCGACATTGGGCGCCGCCGTGCCGATCCTCGAACGGATCATCTCCGGCGACAGCTGATCCCGCTCGGTCGCGGGTCTGGGGCCGGGGTCAGAAGAAGGTGCCGGCGAATGGTGCTCGGGTCGTCGCGAACGCCCGGTCCAGTGCGTCGAGCGTGGCCGGCGAATCGGTCCACAGGCGGCCCGCCGCGGCGAACTCGTGCGCGGAGATCCCGCCGAGGTAGAGGCTGGAGAGCACCGAGGTGTCCAGTCGCACAGTCGGTTGCGCCTCGGTGCGCACCACGACCGCGGCACCGCCACGCACGGTGAGGGCAAAGGTTCCGCCGCGCCCGGCGAAGCGATCGGCCACCTCGAGCACCACGTCGAGATCGGCGCCGAATCTGCGTGCGCCGAGCGCTGCGGGCACGTCGAGGATGCGCAACCACATCTTGTCGACGAGACCGGTCACCTCGACCGAACGCAGGTTCAGTAGCTTGCGCGGAAGGGGATCGTCGACGGGGATGGACGCGTGCAGGGTCGGTATGAGGTCGAGGGAGATCAACACCCGCCACAGATCGGTGTGGGCGTCTTCAGTGACCGCCACGACCTCCTCGACCTCGGCGTGCACCTCGCCGTCGGCGACGCCCTTGAACACCCGGTAGCTCGCGTACCCGTCGTCGTGCAGCAGGTAGTGCAACCCGCTCGCGGCCGGCGGGCGTTCGGAGTCGCGGTCGGCCAGGATCGGCGCCCACCACTGCTCGGTGCGTGCGAGGGCGCCCGGTCGGGTCGCGGTCCACCGGTGATGGATGTCGGCGACGGCGGCCGCCACCTCGTCGGGGTCGGCGAAGCGCACCGTGGCGTGGGCCGGCTGCTCGGCCCGCATCCGCGCCGATGACCCGATGCGGATCGAGTGCGCGAAGCACGCAGGCCCGAAGCCGAAGCGCTCGTAGATGGTGCCCTCCGATGCGGTGAGGATGGCGAAGGTCTGGCCTTCGTCGATCCACTGGCCGGTCAAGTCGGTGAGCATCCGCCGCAAAATGCCGCGACGACGATGGGTCGCGGCCACCGACACCCACGACAGTCCGGCCGCATCGGCGACGGTCCCGCCGGGCAGCGTCATCGACATCCGGTAGAACATCGACACCCCGACCAACGGCACCGACGGCACCTCGGTATCCCGGACGACGATGACGTCGGAATCGGAGACCTTGGCGCGCAGGTCATTTCGCTCGTCGTCGGGAATGGGGTTGCGCATCGCGAACGCCCGGGCGTCGGCGGCGATGATGTCGTCCCAGTCGTCGTCGGTGGCGCGGTTCAGGCTCAGATGGTCGATCGTGGCATCGGCACTGTTCACGACTCCACGTTGTCATACCGGACTCGTCACCGGGCCCGTCGGGTTCGAATCGGCGAGTGCCCCCGGCTGCGGCTTTGGCAGACTGACTGGTTGTGTCCGACGCGCCTTCCCCTTCCGTGCCCCCCAACCCTGTCCCCTCGAGCCCCGCGCCGACCGACCGCCTGCCGGTGCGGGTGATCGACATCGACGATCCCGCCGACGAGCGGGTCGACGACTTCCGCGACCTCAACTCGGTCGACCGGCGCCCGGATCTGCCCGCTCTGCCCGGCGGCCGGCGAGGCCGGGGTCTGGTCATCGCCGAGGGCGTCCTCGTTGCCCAACGGATGATCGCCTCCCGCTTCACCCCGCACGCCTTCCTCGGGGTTTCGCGGCGACTCGACGAACTCGCCGACGATGTGCGGGTGGTCGGGCCGGATGACACTGGGGCAGGGAACACCGACCCCGCCGTCCCGTTCTACCGGGCGACTGCCGAGGTGATGGCCGAGGTCGTCGGTTTCCACCTCAATCGCGGTGTCCTGAGTGTGGCCCGACGGCCGCCGGTGCTGCAGGTCGATGAGGTGCTCGCCGGCGCGCGGACAGTGGCGATCCTCGAAGGCGTCAACGACCACGAGAACATCGGGTCGATCTTCCGCAATGCCGCGGGGCTCGGTGTCGATGCCGTCCTGTTCGGGTCGGGTTGTGCCGATCCGCTCTATCGGCGCAGCGTGCGGGTGTCGATGGGGCACGCCCTGCTGGTGCCGTCCGCGCAGTTCGACCAGTGGCCCGCGGGGCTCGACGACGTGCACCGGCACGGTTTCACCACGGTGTCGCTGACCCCGGACCCGCAGGCCGCGGTGCTGGCCGAGGTGGTGGACGCCGAGCGCGTCGCGTTCCTCGTCGGCGCCGAGGGCCCGGGACTGGCCAGGGCCACCATGCGCGCCACCCATGTGCAGGCCCGGATCCCGATGAGTCGGGGCACCGACTCACTCAATGTCGCCACCGCGGCGGCGATTGCCTTCTACGAGCGCGTCCGGTCGGGCACGATGGGGCAATGAGCGATTCGGGTGAGCGCACCACCGACCGCACCCCCGCGTGGACGATGTACATCCCGGAGGCGCAGCGGGTGATCGCTGGGTCGGCCGACGGCGCCGACCTCGAGCCGTGGCGCCGCCACGAGCCGACGCCGTGGACACTCGGGCTGCTCGTCAGCGCGGTGGCCGTGGCCTTCTGCTCCCTGGTGACCGTCGGGGTCTACAGTCTGGCCGAGTCGCTCGCGCACGGCGTCGGTCTCGTCGCCATCTTCGTACTGGCGCCGGCGAGTGCGTGGACGTTGTGGGACTTCAGGTTTCGCCCGGTGTGGCGGTGGATCGTGTGGGGTGCGCTCACCGGGCTGCTCGCCGGGGTCGGTTCGGGAATCGCCCTGTTCGCCATGTCGTAGCGACTCGCCATGTCGTGGCGACAGCGAAAGCCGTTGCGGTGACCGAGGTGTCAGGATCCGCCGAAACCGAAGTATCGAGCCAGACGGCCACGGCCGCGCTTCGGTTCATCAGCGGCCTGCTCGTCGGGCGTCGGGGATGGTGTCACCCGCGCACGTGACGCGGCGTGGTAGCGCTCGATGTCCTCGCTCGTCGGTTGGTAGTCCGCCGGATGAATGGCGAACGCGGTCACCGGGATTCGGGCCGGATCGGAGTCGGTCGGCGCGAGGGGATGGGTGAAGCGGAAGCCGAGCCAGGCCCGGTTGGATTCCTCGGCGAGTTGCTGCGGGTGAAACGGCAGGGCCAGCGGATCGGGGGCCACCCCGTCGGCGTAGCGCAGCGGATGTTCGCCGCCCCAGAACGGTCCCTCGAATCCGAAGGGGACGCCCTCGTCCTCGAAGTAGTCCACCGGGGTCGCCGAGAACGAGCGGCGCAGTTCGCCGTTCTCCCATCGGGCGAAGGCGCCGGTTCCGGTGGCCGGATCGGTGTAGAGCACCGTGGCCGCGGCACTGCGCTGGATCGACGCAATCGTCCGCGTGAGTGTGCTGGGCCGCTCGGTGGCGAACAACGAGCACGACAACACGGTCAGCGGTCCGTAATAACCGGCGTAGACGTGCGAGTCCGTCGCACCCACCGCCGACGCCAGGTCGGTGTCGACCATCGGCAGCAGGACGCTGTCGCCGTAGATCGCCGACGCCAGGCGTCCGGCAGCGGTCACGTCGTTGGTGACTCCGTCACGAATCACTCGCGCAGGATCATCGGTATCGATGAACCAGAGTGTGACTGCGCGCGCCGACATCGTCCCCCTCAGCTGTTCGGATTGCTACGGACACCCAGCAGGACGTCCTCCCAGGCAGGTACCGGTGGTTTGCGTGACTTGCGCCGACGCTGCGCATTGACCGGGGTCGGTGCGGGCGGTGCGTCCTCGGTGTCGTGCGCCGAGTCGTCGGTGCTGTCGGCGTCGTCGGCGTGGCTGTCGGCGTCCTCGGCCGCCGCGACGTCGCCGGGGGTCGCCGAGGGTTCGGTGAGGTCGTCGACGTCGTCGCGGTGACGCCCGTGCTGGTCTGTGCCGTTCGGGTCTGCGGAGTCGAAGTCCAGTGCGTAGGTGCCGTGCTCGTCGAAGGGGGCATGCGCGGGATCGTGGCGGCTGCGCTGGGCGCCGATGATCGAGTCGGCGTCGAGGGTGACCTGCTCGCGGCCCGCATCGTCGACGTCGACGACGGGCGCGGGAACCGGCGTGATGACCGGGGTCGCCACGGGTGTCAGGCGCCGGCGCGGCTCGATCAGTTCCGGGTGGGTCAGTTCCTCGGCGAGGTCGTCGAGCGGGTCGGCGGTTCCGCCGTGCGCACCGGGGTGATACCGCCAGTGCGCACGATGCTCGGTGTGGCCGACCTGCCAGGCGATCTGCACCGCCCAATAGCCGTCCTCGCCCTTCCAGGCGTCCCACGTCGCCTCCGACGGATTCTGTCCGAATGCGACGAGCCCCTCGGTGGTGACGTCGCCGAGGGTGAGTTCCGAGGGTCCGTCGTGACGCAGGGGATGTGCCAGCGCGGCGAGTTCGGCGGCCCGGCTGCGTTCGAGCAGTACCGGGTGGGCGAATCGTTCGATCTTGTCGGTGCTGACCCCGGCGATGGCGGCGACCTCGGCGACGGTGGCGCCGGCCCGGATGCGGGACTGGATCTCGCGTGGCCGCAGCGAGCTGGTCATCTCGATCTCGATCTGTCCGAGGCGGGACAGGTCGCCGCGGGCGGCGGCGCGGAGGCGTTCATCGGCGGCGATGGAGAACTTCTCACCCGACTCGACGTCTTGGCAGATGACTCGGGAGCCGCCGGCGTCCACACCGACCACTCGAAGTTCACGCATCTGCTCCTCCTCCGGTTGACCACGAGTGCGGGCATTGTGGCCAGGTTAGACCACCGAACGTCGCGGATCGGGCCGGACACGCGGGCCGGAGTCGCTCGGCGGTACGGCGGAAACGCGCAGTTCAGCCCGACAGTGGCGGACGTGACCCATGCGTCGGATGGGACGTATGTGCTCCAGCGTAGCGTGTGGGCCCGCTCGGTCAGGCTGCCGCGGGCACTCGGCACACGAGCGCCACGGTGCTGTTGCGCACGCGTACCCCGTCGGGACCGAGGAACTCGGTGAGGCGGGAACGCAACCGCGCCGCGGTGTCCGCATCGAGGGTGAGCTGGCGCGAATAGGTGAACGCCAGGTTCACGTAATCCTCGGTGCTCACGTGGGTCTCCACGGCGAATCGATCGATCGTCGGCGTGAGTCCGGCGCTCGTCAGCAACTCGTGCGCGCGGTCCTCGGCGCGCGATGCCTCCCGGGTGGTCGGCACCGCGTCCGCGCCGCACACCTCCCGGTAGATCTCGCGGATCCGTGCCTCCGAGGGCTCGACGGCCGCCGCGCGGTTCCACAGCAGGGCCAGGCGGCCGTCGGGGTTGAGCAGCGAGGGGATGCGGGCGAGTGCGACCTGCGGATCGACCCAGTGGAACGAGCGGGCGAAGACCACGAGATCGAAGGTGCGTCCGCGCGCGTCCCATTCCTCGAAGGTTGCCTCTTCGACGACGATGCCCTTCGCGCGGGCCTTCTCGGCCATCAGTGGGTCGGGTTCGACGGCGAGCACGTTCGCGCCGGCCGCGGCCATCGGCGCCGAGACCATGCCGGTGCCCGCGCCGACGTCGAGCACCGTCATGCCCGGGACGGGCAGGAGTCGCTCGATGACCTCAGGCGGGAACGGCGGCCGGTAGCGGTCGTAGGCGTCGGCGACCGGACCGAAGGATTCGGCTCGCCGGCGATCGAGATGACTGGGCTGGCTGGTGGTCACCTCATCGAGTATGCGCTTGTCGGTTACAGGCGCTCGACGATGTAGTCGATGCTCGCGGTGAGCTTGCTGACGTCGTCGGGGTCGATTGCCGGAAACATCCCGATTCGCAACTGGTTTCGGCCCAACTTGCGGTACGGCTCGGTGTCGACGACGCCGTTGGCGCGCAGGGTCTTGGCGACGGCGGCCGCATCGATCTCGTCGTCGAAGTCGATGGTGCCGACGACCTGGCTGCGCAGGGTCGGGTCGGTGACGAACGGCGTTGCGAATTCCGACTTCTCGGCCCAGGAGTACAGGCGCGAACTCGAATCGGCGGTGCGCGAGACGCACCAGTCCAAGCCGCCGTTGCCGAGCATCCACTGGATCTGGTTGTCCAGCAACAGCAATGTCGACAGCGCCGGGGTGTTGTAGGTCTGGTTCTTGCGACTGTTGTCGACCGCGGTCGGCAGCGACAGGAATTCCGGGCACCAGCGGTCGGTGCCGGCGATCTGCTCAATGCGCGAGAGGGCTGCCGGGCTCATCGCCGCGAGCCAGATGCCGCCGTCGGCGGCGAAGCACTTCTGCGGGGCGAAGTAGTAGATATCGGTTGCGGCGATGTCGACGGGCAGTCCGCCGGCGCCGGAGGTCGCGTCGATGGCGATCAGCGCGTCGTCGGCGCCGTCGGGGCGGGTGACCGGCACCGCGACACCCGTCGAGGTCTCGTTGTGGGCCCAGCCGATCAGGTCGACGCCACCGAAGTCGTCGGCGGTCAGCGCGGCCGGGTCGGGTGCGGTACCGGGATCGGTCGAGATCACCGCGGGGGAATCGAGGAACGGTGCCTTCTTGGCGACGGTGGCGAACTTCGACGAGAACTCACCGTAGGTCAGGTGCAGGGAGCGGCGCTTGATCAGGCCGAACGACGCGGCATCCCAGAAGGCGGTGGTGCCGCCGTTGGACAGCACGATCTCGTAGCCGTCGGGGAGGGCGAACAGCTGCGACAGTCCTTCGCGCACCGAGCCCACCACGTTCTTCACCGGGGCCTGACGGTGGCTGGTGCCGATCACCGAGGCGCCGATGTCGACGAGGGACTGCAACTGCTCCGGTCGCACCTTGGACGGTCCACAACCGAAACGTCCGTCGGCGGGCAGCAGGTCGGCGGGAAGGGTGATCGGGGTGGCGGCGTCGCTCATGGGCGCAATTCTAGGGCTGTGGCCCTCGCCACTACGGTCTGCCCCGTCCGTGACTCCTCATCGAAGACGCCCTGTGGTTCGCACTCGCGTCATCGGCGTGCGACGTCCAGGCCCGAACCCCAGCCCGGTGCGCGGCAATGTGCGGGGAGGCCGGGGACGTCGGTGTCGTCGGCCGCAAGGATGCCTGCCGTGACCAACAGCCAGGCCGCAACCGAGTTGGAATTCCACATCTCGGCAGTCCCCGGAGGCCGTCGCCCCCACGTGAGTGCCGGCACGTCGGCTACTGCCGCCACGATGAGCGCCGCGACGTCGTCGGCCACGGCGACAACATGGTCGGCGAGTGCAGAACCGAGATCGTCGATGACCCCGGAGCGCCAACACCGCACCTCGTAACGGAAGAGCGCCGAGCGCCCGAGTGATCGGAGTCCCACGGGACCGTTCACGACCACTCCGCGGTCCCCCGGGCCGTTGCCCCAGGCAGGTGCCTGTTCGACCACCCACCGCTCACCGTCATGATCGACGGTGAGCGCCGCGTGAACGAGTTGTCGGCGTGGACACCGATGCCGACGCGCGTACAGGAGCTCATAGAGCCTGCCAGACCGGGCGACGACCCGCCCGCCTGCACCCAGCGGGATCCAATGCACGGTGACGGCCACGGAGTCAGTGAACCGCATCTCGGCGGTGATCGCCCCGGTCCCCTGAGTCCTTGACGCGGTGCTGAACGCACGTTTAGTGTGCTGAACAAGCGTTTAGCGCCGGGTGGTGTTGACGGGGATGTGGACGATCGCACCACCCGCGCCCGTCTACGCGACACCGCGATCGAGGTATTCGCGCGGTCCGGCTTCGGGGCCCCGGTGCGTGCGATCGCCGAGGCCGCGGGAGTCAGTCCGGGTCTGGTGATCCACCATTTCGGGAGCAAGGACGCGTTGCGTCGCGAATGTGACGCCCACGTGCTGCGCCAGACCCGTGAGGCGAATCGGGAGAGCCTCGAGAGATCGCCGGGTGCACCGGCTTTCGCGTCGATCCTGGCCCAGATGGACACGCTCGAGGAGCAGGGGCCGCGCATGGTCTACCTCATCCGGAGCCTGCAGGCCGGGGGAGGGATGGCGCGCGAGCTGCTCGAACAGCTCGCCGCCGATGCCGAGGTCACCCTTCGGGCCGGCGTCGCCGATGGGACGATCAGACCCTCCCGCGACGAGGCGGCCCGAGCACGCTATCTCCTCGCCCAGTCCCTCGGCGCGCTGCTGGTCGACCTCGTGATGAATCCGCCGGAGGACTGGTCGGATGCCGGGGCGATCCTGCGTTCGCACACCGACCGGGTGGTGATCCCGGCGACCGAACTCGCGGTCCACGGTGTCATGGCCGACGACTCACTACTCGACGTCGTGCTGCGTCATCAGGACGACAAACCAGGAGGACGACGATGACCGATGCACCTGAGGGCCGAGTCGGCTCGCCCGACCCGGTGATCGATGTTGCCGGGCTGACAAAGCATTTCGGCTCCTTCCGGGTTCTCGACGGACTGGACCTGACGGTGCGCCCCGGTGAGGTTGCGGGTTTCCTCGGACCCAACGGCGCCGGGAAGTCGACAACCATCCGGGTGCTGCTCGGGCTTTACCGATACGAGGGCGGCACGGTGCGCGTCTTCGGCGCCGACCCGCACGCCGACGCCGTCGCGATCCATTCGCGTCTGGCCTACGTACCCGGGGATGTTAACCTCTGGCCGCAGCTGACCGGCGGCCAATGTATCGATCTGCTGTTGTCGCTGCGGGGTATCCGAGCCGAATCGGCATCTCGCCGAGCCGAACTCATCGATCGCTTCGACCTCGATCCGACGAAGAAGGCGTCCACCTACTCCAAGGGCAATCGACAGAAGGTGGCCCTGATCGCCGCGCTGGCCGCCGACACGGAGTTGCTCATCCTCGACGAGCCCACGTCGGGACTCGATCCGCTGATGACCCATCAGTTCACCGAATGCGTACGGGATTGTGCTGCACAGGGATCGGCGGTGCTGATGTCGAGTCACATTCTCGCCGAGGTCGAACAGCTCTGCGACACAGTGACGATCATCCGGGATGGCCGCACTGTCCAGTCCGGGGCGCTGCGCGAGTTGCGGCACCTGCGGCGCTCCCGGGTGACCGCGACCGTCGCCGGCGACTCCGCCGACCTGGCCGCGGTGGCCGGTGTCCACGACTTCGAGCAGCGCGCCGACGGCGAGGTCACCTTCACCGTCGATGACACCGGATTGGTGGCGGTGACAAGGGAACTGGCCGATCGTGACGTGCGTACGCTGGCGGTGACCCCGCCGAGCCTGGAGGAATTGTTCCTGCATGCCTACGGTGAACGTCTGGAAGCCCGGTGATCACCGGCTACCGGCTGCTGTTCGGGCTGGCGCTGCGGCGCGAATGGATACTGGCGCCGGTCACGGTGGTCATCTTCGTGTTGGTCAACCTGGCGACGGCGGCCTCGATCGCCTCGGCCTACGGAACGCCGGAGAAACGACGCATGCTGGCGGCCGGTCCGGGGGCCAACGCCGCCTTCCGTTTGCTGCTCGGCGACACCGTGCATATCCAGTCCGTCGCCTCGGCAACCGTCTGGCGCGCAGGACTTTTCATGATCGCCGCGCTCGGCGTGTGCACGGTGTTGATGGTGGTGCGCCAGACCCGCCGGGAGGAAGAGCTCGGTCGTGCCGAACTGATCCGGTCCGGGGTGGTCGGGCCGCTCGCGCCGACCGCGGCGGCGGCCAGTGTGGCGTCGCTGTTCGGGATCGTGGTGGCGGCGCCGATGTCGTTGATGCTCTTCGGTTTCGGCGCGGACGCCGCGTCGGTCGGCATCGTCTTCGCCCAGTACGCCGGCACCGCGCTCGCCGCGGTCGGCGTGGGACTGCTGACCGCGCAGGTGGCCGCGACCGGGCACATCGGCAATCTCGTCGGCGCCTCGGTCGTCCTCATCGGCTATCTGCTGCGCGGAATCCCGGACGCCACCGGCGACCTGCGGTGGCTGCGCTGGATCAGCCCGGTCGGCTGGGCGCAGGTGATGGACCCGTTCGGCGCCAACAATGTGTGGCCGCTGCTGGCGGACCTCGCGGTGCTGGCCTGCTGTGGTGCCGCTGCGGGCTGGGTGGCCGGCCATCGCGATTTCGGCGGCGGCCTCATCGCCCCGCGACCCGGCCCCGCGGGCACCGACCGGCTGCTGAACGTGGAGGCAATGGTCGCGCAGACCTCGACGCCGCTGCTTCGGTCATGGCTCGGTGGACTCGGTGTGTACGCGCTCGTCGTCGGTTTCTTGGGACCGTCGGTCAATCAACTGGCACAAGGGAATCAACTGGTCACCGACGTACTGTCGGCACGTCTGGGCGGCATCGCTCTGAGCACCGTGTTCGCGGTGACGATGACCTCGATCCTCGCCGTCGCGGCCGGCGCGTGGGCGGTCACCCTCGCCGAACGGATGCGCACCGAGGAGGCCTCGGGCCGCGCCGAAGCCGTGCTCGCGACCCCGACGGCGCGTGGTCGGTACTTCGTGGCCTACGCGCTCGTCGCCGGTGGCGGGCTGGTGGCGGCGATGGTCGTCACCGCGGTGTGCATCGTCGTCGGCAACGGCATCGCCGGCGGTGGTTGGGCCACGCCCGCCGCGCAGCAGGCGCAGATCGCCGCGGTCCAGCTTCCGGCGATGTTCGTCATCGGCGCACTGGTGGTGGCGCTCTATGCGGTGGCGCCCGTGCTGGTGCACCTGGGGTGGCCGGTGGTGGTCGTCGCCCTGCTCCTCGGTCCGCTGTCGGGGATGTTCAACCTGCCGCAGTGGGTCGACGACCTCTCGCCGTTCACCCACGTCCCGCTGGTTCCGGTGGAGCCGATGCGATGGCTGCCGGTGGTGGTGATGCTGTGCGTCGCCGGTGTGCTCGTGCTGGTCGGATGGTTCTCGTTCCGGCGTCGCGACATCGGCTGAGCAGCGTCAGCTTGGCGAAGTCAGCCCGCGAGGCCCTTGGCGGTGCCGACGGCGATGTCCTTGGCCTCGATCGCCTTGTCCTTGACCTCGATGCCCAGGCGCGCCACGACGGCGGCCTTGGCCGCGGGATCGAGCTCGTCGATCGTCTCCTCGATCTTCGCGGTGGCCGCGTCCACGAGGGTTTTCTCCCGCCTCAGGAACACCAGTAGCGCCACGATCAGCCCGAGGCCGACGATGATGAGAGCGATCTTCGCGTTCTTCGACATGTCGATGGGTCCTTTCCGTTCGAGTGGTCACGACGATCGCGGCCACGCGACCCAGTCTGCCCGTCAGAGGCCGGGTTTGACCACGTCACCCCAGCCTTCGACGTCCTCGGGCCGCCGCGGTGCGGCGCCGGTGTAGAGCGCGGCCGGGCGGACGAGTTTGCCGAGCTGCTTCTGCTCGAGGATGTGTGCGCACCAGCCCGCGGTCCGGCCGCAGGTGAACATGGCGGGCATCATGTGCGTGGGTACCTCGGCGTAGTCGAGGATGACCGCCGCCCAGAACTCGACGTTGGTCTCGATCGCGCGGTCCGGGCGGCGTTCGCGCAGTTCGGTGAGTGCGGCCTGCTCCAGTGCCGCGGCCACCTCGTAGCGGGGCACCCCGAGTTGTTGGGCGGTGCGGCGCAGGACGCGGGCTCGCGGGTCCTCGGCGCGATAGACCCGGTGACCGAACCCCATCAGCTTCTCCTTGCGGTCGAGGATGCCCTTGACCAGCGCCCGTGCGTCGCCGGTGCGCTCGACCTCCTCGATCATCGGCAGCACCCGTGCCGGTGCGCCACCGTGCAGCGGTCCCGACATCGCGCCGATCGCCCCGGACAGCGCCGCTGCCACATCGGCTCCGGTACTGGCGATCACCCGGGCGGTGAACGTCGATGCGTTGAGTCCGTGTTCGGCCGCTCCGACCCAGTAGGCGTCGATCGCGGCGATGTGCTTCGGGTCCGGATCACCCTTCCACCGGGTCATGAATCGTGCTGTGACGGTGTCACATTCGTCGATGATGCGCTGGGGCACGGCCGGTTGGTGAATGCCGCGCGCCGACTGCGCGACGTAGGACAGCGCCATCACCGACGCGCGCGCCAGGTTCGCGCGGGCGGTGGCGTCGTCGATGTCGAGCAGCGGCCGGTAGCCCCAGATCGGGGCGAGCATCGCCAGCGCCGCCTGCACGTCGACGCGGACGTCACCGGTGTGGATGGGCAGCGGGAAGGGTTCCGCGGGTGGCAGACCGTCGCCGAACCGACCGTCGACGAGCAGCGCCCACACGTCGGCGAAGGTGACCTTGTTCTCGACGAGATCCTCGATGTCGACTCCGCGGTAGCGCAGGTTGCCGCCGTTCTTGTCCGGCTCGGCGATCTCGGTGGTGAAGGCGACGACGCCCTCGAGGCCGGGGACGAAGTCGTCGGGGATCTTGTTCGTCATGTCTGCGACCACCTTCTGTTCCGCACGGCGCTGTGCCAGGGATGCCGGGCTGGGGCATCCTCTGTGTGCACTGTAGGACAGACCGCAGGCGCCGTCATACCGGGGAGTAACCGGCCCGCCACGCTGGTCACGGTGCCCGCCCGGAGTAGCGTCAGGACGGTGAGCGAATCCATCGACGGTGCGCCCCGGCGACCCGGAATCGACCTGCCCAACATGCGTGTCGGGTACGGCGGCGGCATCCCGCCCAACGTCGGCGACGGAGATCGCGCGGCCGGGGCCGACGGGGTGCGCGACAACCTCGATCCGAGCTGGCTGCGCGAAGATCCGCCGTGGCTCGACCTGTTCGAGGTGTGGTTGCACGAGGCCCTCGACGCGCGGATACCCGAGCCGAATGCGATGGTCCTCGGCACCGTCGACGCCCATGGGTTGCCGGCCACGCGGACCGTGCTGTGCAAGGGCGCCGACGCCGCGGGAATCGTGTTCTTCACCGGCTACGATTCCGACAAGGGCCGTGACCTGGCCGCCAATCCCGTTGCGTCGGTGACCTTCCCGTGGATCGCACTGGAGCGCCAGGTGCACTTCCGGGGCGCGGTGGTCCGAGTGAGTCCCGAAGAGACGCAAGACTATTGGTCCAAGCGGCCGCGGGGTTCGCAGCTCTCCGCGCTCGCCTCCGAGCAGTCCCGTCCCATCGGCAGCCGGGCCGAGCTGGAGGCGAAGGCGGCCGACGTCGCGGCGCGATGTGGCGGCGTCGATGGCGACACCCCGGTCCCGGTGCCCCCGCAGTGGGGCGGCTATCGCCTGGAGCCCGCGTGCGTCGAATTCTGGCAGGGCCGCGCGAACCGGCTGCACAACCGGATACGTCTGACGATGGCCGACGGGGTCTGGGAAGTCTTGCGGCTGCAGCCGTGAGCCTGCGACACGCACTGCTGGCCCTGCTCAGCGCCGGGCCCGCGACCGGATATGACGCCGCGAAGCGGTTCAGCGGTTCGGTCGGCCACGTGTGGTCGGCGCCGGACTCGCAGATCTATCCCGAACTCAAGCGGATGCAAGGTGACGGACTCGTGGAGAGCAGCGCCGTCCGCTGGGGTCCGCGCAGTACCAAGACTCAATACACGATCACCGAAGTCGGACTCGAGGAGTTGATCGACTGGGCCGGCAGGGCGCTGCCGTACACGCCGCCGCGCGACACCCATCACCTGCAGGCCGCCTACCTCGAATGGACCGATACCGCTGGCGCGCGGCGATTCTTCGAGGACCACATCGACCATCACGCCGAGCAGCGGCAACTGCTGCTCGCGGTCCACGCGGGAATCGTCGCGCGCACCGATCCGATGATCATGCGCAGGCTCTCGCGATTTCCCGACTCCGACCATGAGCGGATCGTGGCCTTCAAGGCGCATACCTATGCCGGGATGGTCGCCCGGAGCGAGGCGGAGATCGCCTGGGCACGCGAGGGTCTGGCGATGCTCGACACCCTGGCCGCCGAGGGCGGAGTCGTCGGGGGAGCGGCCGGGGGACATTCTTCTATCCCCTAAGCTGTTTCGGTGCGTCGTCTCCTGGCCGACACCCGGCCGCTGTCCAATCGCTACTTCCGGAGACTGTGGTGGGCCAACATCGTCACGGTCATCGGCGCGCAGCTCACCGTGGTGGCGGTGCCTGCGCAGATCTACGAGATCACCGGCAGCTCAGCCTATGTCGGACTCACCGGAGTTTTCGGTTTGGTTCCTTTGGTCGTATTCGGCCTCTGGGGCGGGGCGCTTGCCGACGTCATGGATCGCCGGCTCATCCTGGTTGTCACCACTGTCGGACTCATCGGCACCAGTGCGCTGTTCTGGGTGCAGTCGGCGATGGGCTGGAACAACGTCTGGATCATCCTGTCGCTCTTCACCGTTCAGCAGGCCTTTTTTGCGGTCAACCAGCCGACGCGAACCGCGGTGCTTCCGCGGCTGTTGCCCGCGTCCGAACTGCCGGCGGCGTTGTCGCTGAACATGACGGTGATGCAGGCGGGCGCGATCGCCGGGCCGCTCGTCGGTGGCGCGTTGATCCCGGTGCTGGGGTATTCGGTGCTGTACCTGATCGACACGATCTTCCTGTTCGCCACACTGTGGGCGGTGATCCTGCTGCCTGCGCTGCGTCCGGAGAGCGAGCATGCGCCGAAGGTCGCGGGATTGCGGTCGGTGATCGACGGGTTGACCTACCTCGCCCGCCACAAGGTGCTGATGGCATCCTTCCTCGTCGATCTGATCGCGATGATCTTCGGTATGCCGCGGGCGCTGTTCCCGCAGATGGCGCACGAGAATTTCGGTGGGCCGTCCGGCGGTGGCCTCGCCTTTGCGCTGTTGTTCGTCGCGATCTCGGCGGGCGCCGTCGTCGGCGGGGTGTTCTCCGGGTGGGTCAGTCGTGTTCAGCGTCAAGGACTCGCGGTGATCATGTGCATCCTCATCTGGGGTGTGGCGATCGCGCTGTCGGGTGTGGCGGTGGGGTTCGCCGGCGGGTCGGCGCTGCCGTGGCTGCCGGTCGTCCTGGTGCTGTTGATGATCGGTGGCGCCGCAGACATGGCGTCGGCGGCCTTCCGCCAGTCGATCCTGCTGGCCGCGGCCAACGACGAGGTGCGTGGGCGACTGCAGGGGGTGTTCATCGTGGTGGTTGCCGGTGGTCCGCGTATCGCCGACGTTGCGCACGGTTCGGCGGCTGCGGTCGTCGGCGTCGCGGCGACCACGGCGTTCGGCGGAGCGGCCGTGGTGGTGCTGACCATCGTTGCCGCACTGTTCATTCCGGCTTTCGTCCGCTACCGCGTCGGGCAACACGCCTGACCGCGGCCCTCGCGCTGATCAGCGGATCTTCTCGATCGGTGTCACCATGGTGGCCATGACTGCGACCGTCGACGAGTCAGTGGACTCCTTCCGCGTTCCGATCATCGACATCTCTGCCTACGTCGACGGAGGTAGCGCCGCCGACCGCGCGGTGGTCGCGGCACAGATCGACGACGCGGCGAGTTCGGTCGGATTCATGCAAATCGTCGGCCACCAGATCCCGTCCGCGGTGATCGAGGAGTTCACCGCCGTCATGGACGATTTCTTCGCGTTGCCGCTCGACGAGAAGAAGGCCTACCGGACGCCGCCGGAGATCAACCGTGGATATGCGCCTCCGAAATCCGAGTCGCTCTCGCTGAGTCTCGGCGTGGAGTCGGCGGGGCGGATGAATGATTTCTTCGAGGCATTCAACGTGGGCGTCGAGGCGAAGCAGTATCCCGGACTCGAGCTGCCCGCTGATCACTACGCCGACAACACCTGGCCCGCGGTCAGTCATTTCCAGGCTGCGGTGTCGACCTATTTCGTCGAGGCGCGCCGCGTCGCACACGTGCTGACGCGCATCTTCGCCGATGCCCTCGACCTCCCGCCGGACTTCTTCGACGGCTACACCGACCATTCCCTCGACGTGCTGCGGATGAACAACTATGCGCTGCCGCCCGGCGAGATCGAACTCGACGGTGAATTGACCGGCATGGGCGAGCACACCGACTACGGCATCGTGACCGTGCTTTGGGCAGATCAGGTGCGCGGGTTACAGGTGCTCGACCACCATGGGGTGTGGCACGACGTCGCCCCGACCGACGGTGCGCTCCTCATCAACCTCGGTGACCTGATGGCGCGCTGGACCAACGAACGCTGGATGTCGACACTGCATCGCGTCAAGCCGCCCATCGTCGACGGCACCATCGAGCGCCGCAGATCTGCCGCCTATTTCCACGACGGCAACATCGACGCCACCATCTCCACACTGCCCTCCTGCGTGGGTGCCGGCAGCCGCTACTCGCCGATCACCGTCGGCGAGCACATCGGTGCCAAACTCGCGGGTTCGCGTGCCGGACAAGCCAATCCGTACGCAAAGCGTGAGGCCGCCCGCGTCCAGCGCGCAATGCAGCGAGGCCTCGGCCAGCAGTAGCGTCCCGGGTAGACTCCTCTGCTCGATGGCCGTAGGCTTCCTTCCCTCCGCTGGTCCCCGCCCGGTGGTCGAGGTGCGAGCCGCGTGCGGCGAGCCTCGAGACTGCTTGTGCCGGTGCTGTTTCCGGCTTGGCGGGTGGTGCGGATACCTGTCGGTGGGCGTGGTCTCGAGGCCTCGTCCACCGGATGGAAACGTACGGAGTAGAACGACGGCGCATTCCCTGACCGACGGTCGACCCTTCCCCCGGTGGTCGAGCGCTTCCACCTTCCGACGCTCGTTCTGTCCCCCCGATGGTCGAGGTGCGAGCCGCGTGCGGCGAGCCTCGAGACCGCTTGCGCCGGTGCTGGTTCGGTTCGGCGGGTGGTGCGGATACTGATCGGCGGAAGGGGTCTCGAGGCCTCGTCGCTGGCGCTCCTCGGCACCTCGACCATCGGAACGGATCTCCCGATGCTCGACCGTTCCTTCCCCCGGTGGTCGAGGTGCGAGCCGCGTGCGGCGAGCCTCGAGACCCTGGTGAGATGACAAGTATCGCAACCACATCGGCGCCCACTCGACGAGTGGAAAGATGGTTGTCCACAGATTTCCCCGGTCTAGTGGCGCGAGTTTGAAGTTGTTGGACGGTTGGCTTTTTCCAGGATCTGTTCGGCAGTTTTGGTCCAGACGAATGGGTGAGCTCTGGGGTTCCACCCGTCGATGAACGCGCGGATTTTGGTGTTGAGGTCTTTGACGGAGGTGAACACTCCACGGCGAATCGCTTGGCGTTCAATGATGCCGAACCAGACCTCGACGAGGTTCATCCAGGAGGCGTGTGTTGGGGTGAAATGCACGATGACCCGAGGATGTTCGGCAAGCCATTTCTTCACGTTGGCATGTTTGTGAGCTGCATAGTTGTCCATCACCAGGTGTAAGTCGACCGGAGTACCGGTGTCATCGACGGTGTCGCGGTAGGCCCGTTCGACCTGCTTGAGGAAAGCCAGGAACTCTTGGTGGCGATGCTTGGGCTTGAGTGCGGCGGTGACTTTCCCGGTCGCGATATCCAGGGCGGCGAACAAGGTGGTGGTGCCGTGCCGGTAGTAGTCATAGGAGCGGCGTTCGACCTTGCCCGGTTGCATCGGCAGGACCGGCACCGTCCGATCCAACGCTTGAATCTGGGACTTCTCGTCAACGCAGAGCACGATCGCGTTCTCCGGCGGATTCAAGTACAAGCCGCAAATGTCGGTGACCTTGCCCACCAACTCCGGGTCGGTGGAGAACCGAAACGACTCGGCCTTGAACGGTTTGATCCCATACGCTCGCCACGCTCGGGCGACCGAGGCGTCGGAGATTTTCAGCTTCTTCGCCAGCAGCCGAGTCGACCAGTGCGTCACCCCAAGGCTTTTCGGCGGTGGCGTGAGCGTGGCGACGATGATCGCATCCCTATCGAGCCGCCGCGGCCGCCCAGAGCGAGCACGATCAGTCAGACCGGCCAGACCGCGCTCAAGGTAGCGTTCGCGCCACGCAATCACCGTCGTCGGCGACGCGTCTACCAACTCCGCGATCCGCCGATTCGCCACACCATCAGCAGCAAGCAGCATCATCCGCGCCCGCTTCGCCGCCGACGCCTGCACCGAGCCCGACCGAGTCCACGACTCCAGCACCTCACGATCACCATCACCCAACATCAACGCCGCAGCCGGACGATTCGCCATACCCCATTATCGCAGCAAACCAACCGTTCAAGCAGTTACGACGCGCGACACTAGCAATGTCGGGCCGGTTTTGTCGGTACCCCTTCGTACACTTGTGCCCATAGGTTGGATCACCGATCGCGGGAGGGGAGGTTTCGGGTGTCGACGACGTTGACGTTCACCGATCCGGATGCCGATGCTGCCGCGATCACAGCCATGCCGCGGGATGAGCTCACCGAGACCGGCCCTGACCTGCTCCGCCAGTCCCGCAAGTACGAGGCCCGGACGGTGCTGGCTGCTGCCGCGTTGGCGGAGCGGGTGTTTCGTGAGCATCTCGCCGGTCGACCCGAGACCGGTGTGTGGGGTTCGGTGGTCGAGCACGCCGAGAGACTCGGCCGGGCTGAGGTGTCGCTGCAATTCAAGGTCTCCCGTAGCAAAGCCGGGAGCTGGATAGCGTTGGCGGATCTGTTGGACAAGTTCCCCCTGATCCGTGCCGCCTACCTGAACGGGGAACTGTCCACGAATCGGGCTTCGATCATGGCGCGCGCCGCCCAACGCGGCGGAGACATCGACACCGACACCGACAGCGACAGCGACAGCACCGACGGTGACGAGTCCGGTGACAACGAGGAGATGACGTTCGAGGAGATCGTCCTGGACTTCGGGTCTCGGGCGACGACCGATCCGGTGCTGTCGCAACAACTCGACGCTGCGTTGATTTCGATGAACCCCGACAGTGTCATCGAGGACCGCGACACCCTCACCGACCTGGTCGGCAACGTCACCATCACCCCCGATGTCGCGGGACACTCCGCCCTCGACGCGGTCGTCCCTGCCCATTACGGGGTGTTCCTCACCACCCAGATCAACGCCCTCCTCGATGAACGCACCTGCCGCAAAGACCCGCGTCGCGTGGGGTCGCTGCGGGTGATCGCCCTCGGGGAGATCACCGGCGTGCCCGGCGCCCGGCTCGACTGCGAATGTGGACAAGATGATTGCCCGAAACGAGGTGGCGGCACCGACAGCAACGGGTCGGCGGAGACACCCGCTGACGCCGACGACGCGGCAGCGTGGGACGACCTGCTACCCGAACCTGCCGACGCGGACGCTCCCGAAGTCGAGTTGGTGGAGCCGGTCGCCGAACCCGACGTCCCCGACCCGATGAACCCACCGACGCCGGATGAGGTTCCGGTGGCGTTCGGACGTGCCCTGGTCGCACCTGTGTTGACGGTGTTGACGGTGGTCACTGACCCCGACGGTGTGCTGGTGCCCCGGTTGCAGGGTTACGGGCCCATCGACCCCGACTACGCCACCACCCTCGCCGACGTAGCGAAAACCATCCACTACCCCGAATCCGTGCGTACTGCTGGGCCGTTGATCCCGCAGATCGCCGACCGCGCACAGGCCCCACCGGCGGATCCGACCGGGCACGGTGGTCACACCGTGCCACCCCCTGGGGCATTGACGTATGCACCCAGCGCAAAGTTGCGTTCTGAGGTGTTGGCGAACGATGTGTGGTGCCGGTTTCCGTTCTGCGGGATGCCGTCACACCTGTGCGACCTCGACCACTGGCAACCCTTCAACCACACCGACCCCGAGGCCGGAGGCTGGACGGTGCTCGGTGACCTCATCCCGCTGTGCCGGGCCGATCACCAACGCAAGCATCTCGCCGAGTGGGTGCCGACGCTCTTTCTGGATCGGCGGGTGCAGTGGCGGAGCCGACGGACGGGGCAGGTGATTGTTACCTATCCGCGGTGACGGGGTTTTGCTGTGGGGTGGAACCAGCTGTGGTGCAAGAGGTCTCGAGGCTCGGCGCACGCGCCTCGCACCTCGACCATCGGGGGGAAAGTCCTCGACCATCGGGGGGGTGAACCTCGACCATCGGGAGAAGGGCGTCGGTCAGAGTGATGCGTGGACGTGCGTTGGATAGTCGGCGGTGCGGGCGGCATGCACGGGGCAGTAGTGGATCGGGTTGTCGCGCTCGGCTTCTGGCGGCAGGTTGCGGGCGGGCGTCTCCACCAGGGGTGCGGAGTGCGGTACGCGTCCGCGGACGCGGTCCCATGCGTCACGCGGGCGGGGATGCCGGAGATAGCGTTTCGGCGTGATCCGGTGCATGACGAGGTTGATCACCTTGCCCAGCAACCGGAATCGGCGTTCGTCGGTCTCGCTCCACGGCAGATTCATCATCTCTCGGATGGGCTCGTCGTAGAAGCCGGTGGTCAGCCACACGAAGAAGCGCGCGTTCCGCGGTGCGATGTGACGACGCCACAAGCCCTCCGGGATGAACGACAGAATCGGCGGGGGTGGCAGCGAGCCGATGTCGAGGACGGTGCGTACCGACTCGTGATCGCGGAGTACATTGCGGCACATGTGGTCCCAGTACTCGAGGAAGTCCTCGTAGGTCTCGGGAACCGGTCGCATCGACACGCCGTACTGCGCGTACCAGACCTTGGACTCCTCGAACAACTGGCGTTTCTGGGCTTCGGTGAGCCAGGGTCCGAGTCGCTCGCAGAGCCGAACGTTGCCGTACCAGAAGGTGGCGTGCGCCCAGTAGAAAACGTCGGGATCGAGTGCGTGATAACGCGATCCGTCCGGCATCGTGCCCTTGATGGTGCGGTGATAGTCGCGCACCTCATGGCCGGTCGCCGCCGCACCATCGGTGGCCACCGGATCGAAGACGACGCCGCTGATCGGATACAACGACCGCAGCAGACGCTGCCATCGCTCTCCGAAGAAGTCCGAGTGATCCCAGACGGCCTGCCCCAACTTGGGATGCATGTTCTGCATCGATCCCGCCCACAGGCCCTGGAACATGCCGGTCCACGTCCCCCAGATCTGCCAGGTCAACGAGTCCGGGCCAAGCACTGCGGTGTCGGGTGGGGACGCAACCTGGGTCATGAGACGAAAGACTAGAAGCGTCTCACGCCGGAGTCAAGGCTCCCCCGATCGGGGGAGGCATGGTTCCTCCGGTGAATCCGCTGGTCAGGTGAAGAGGCGAACCGCTCGTCGACGGCAGAGTCATGGGTGTCAGAAACACCACGGACCGCCGGCCACACACCCGGCGGGCCACGGACGCAAGGGAGACCCCCATGAACACGATCACCACAGCCCGCCGCTTCCGTAACCGCGCACTCATCGGCCTCGCCGGCCTCGGGGTCGGCACCGGACTGGTGCTCGGCGGAGCGGGTCTGGCCACCGCCGGCACCGTGCCGATCACCCATCCCGGTGAGCCGACCGTGGCCATGACGATCACCAACCACACCAACCGCACCGAGTTCCTGCAGGGTGCCACTCCCGGAGCGGGGCAGTGGGTGCAGTCCCCGCGGGCGCAGCAGGCTCCCGCCGCCACCGAGATCATCGTCTCCAACGCACCGCACAGCTCATCGGAGAACGTCATGGTCGCCTACCGGATCGGCGCATTCGGCCCCAAGGCGGTCTACAGCATCGAGAACGCCAGGGGTGCAGTCAATCTGAATGCCACCGGAACCACCAGCGGCAACTACTGGATCAACGCACACATCGACACCGGCTACCCGACCGTCAACGTCGGCTACGACCTGTGGTGACCGATGCGGGCTGGTCGCCGGCAGCTCACCGAGAGCGGAAACGCACCCGGTTGCCGGCGACCAGCTGAGCCGCTCGCGCGAGCGCCCCAGCGGTGAGTACCGCCACCACCGGATAGCCGCCGGTCACCGGATGATCGGCGAGAAACAGCACCGGCTGCCCATTGGGTGGGACCTGAACCGCCCCGTGGGCAACGCCTTCCGACGCGAGTTCGCCGACATCGGCACGATGGTGCAACAACGGATGATCCGACCCGTCAGGCCGTCCCAACCGCACCCCGACCCGGTCGGCGTCGGCGCTCACCACCCACTCGCCGACCATCAGATCCCCGACCCGGTGCAGGTGCCCGGAACGCGGACCTGCGCTCACATCGAGTTCGGCGACCGGCGGTGGTGTTGCCTCGACCGGCGCATGCGTCACCGCAGGCCATGGCCCGCTCTCGACGCCGACCTCGAGTAGATCACCTGCCGACAACGGCGGCGGCCCAAGCCCCGACAACGTGTCGGTGGATCGCGAACCGAGGACCGCGCCGACGTCGATTCCACCCCGCACCGCAACGTAGTTGCGACAACCCGATGTTGGCGCCGACACGGCCAGTTCCGAGCCCGCGGTCACGGTGGCGGTCACACCGAGGCCGACCGGCACATCGTCGACGAGTACCTGCGCACCCGCCCCGGTCACCGCGATCAGCAGCCCGCGCAGCGCCCGAATCCGTATCCCGCCCAACGTCGCTTCGATGACGGCCGCTGATTCCCGGTTTCCGACAAGACGATTGGCGAGTGTCATCGACACCAGGTCGGCGGCACCCGACCGAGGCACACCGAGATGGGCCAGCCCGGGCCGACCCAGATCCTGGATCGTCGCAAACGGGCCGGGGTGGATCACCTCGATCGCGCTCACCGTGACTCTCCGGCGTCACTGCGGGCGGCGTCGACGAATCGCACCAGCGTGCCCGGAGCCAGCAACGACGGCGGATTCGCTGTTTCGTCCCACAGCTGGATACCGGTGCGGCCCAAGAGATGCCATCCACCGGGGCTCGTCCGCGGATAGATCGCACTGTATCCGGCAGCGACGGCCACCGCGCCGGCGGGCACCCGGGTGCGCGGCTGCGCGCGCCGGCCGATCCGGAGAAGCGGGTTGTCGGCATCCTCGGGGACGAGGTAGCCGAATCCCGGTGCGAAACCCATGAACTGGACGCGCCACCTCGTCGCGGTGTGCGCGGCGACCACATCGCCAACCCCGCACCCCAGGGTGGTGGCGACCGCGTCGAGATCGGCGCCGTCGTAATGCACTTCGATCGTCACCTCGTCGTCGGTGTCCGGCGTCGTGTCGTCGTCGGTGACCGCACCGCGCAACACCCGGTGGATGCCCAAGGAGTCCGCGCCGACGCCGAGCTCGAACTGGACGAGGACAGTCGATGCGCTGGGCACGATCTCGGTGACGCCGAGCAGGTCGCCCGCCTCGCTCGCCGCGCGCAGTGCCCGCTGCGCCCGGCGCACCGCGACCGGGTCGTCACCGAAGTCGAGGAGCACCGCATCGCGTCCCGCGGGCAACTCGTTCATATCCGTCGAATCTACCCGCCCACTGATGTTTTGGTCTCGTCGTCGTTTCGCCCATAGCCGACATCGACGCCACCGGCGATGGCAGACTGATGCCGTGAAGACGGGATGGACGTGCACAGTCGTCGGGATCGGTCGATGAGGGAGATCGTCGTGTGCGGCGAGGCGCTGGTGGACGTGGTGGCCACAGCTCCACCAACTGTCGGTGGAGGGCAACTGCCGCCGCTGCAGCCGGCCCTGGGCGGGGGACCGTTCAACGTCGCGATCACCTTGGGGCGGCTGGGAAGTGCGGTCTCGTTCTGTTCGGCGGTGTCGACCGACGACTACGGCGAGGCCATCATGTCGGCGTTGCGGCACAGCGGCGTCGGCACCACCCTGGTCCAACGACGTTCCGAGCCCACCTCGCTGGCACTGGCGACCATCGGCGCCGACGGCGCCGCCCACTACTCGTTCTACGTCGAGGGCACCGCCGACCGCCTCGTCACCGACCCCGGGCCGTTCGCGCCGACCGTCGCGGCGGTTGGCTTCGGCACGCTGTCACTGGTTCTCGAGCCCGGTGCGAGCGTGTACGAATCGACGATGCGTCGCTGCCACGAGGAGGGGCGGCTCGTGGTCTGCGACCCCAACATCCGTGCGGCCGTCATCGCCGACGCCGACGCCTACCGCGCCCGGTTCGCGTCGTGGATGAACGCCGTCGACGTGGTCAAGCTCTCCGACGAGGACGCCGAGTGGCTGGGGCGCGGACCGAACGGTTCGCGCCCCGCCGACTGGCTCGAGGCCGGGGTCTGCGCGGTGCTGGTGACCGCGGGCGCCGACGGTATCGACGTCGTCACCGCGTCGAACACGAGCCGTATCCCGGCGCCGCGGGTGGCCGTTGCCGACACCATCGGCGCTGGTGACAGCATCATGGGCGCGATCCTCCATCAACTCGACCGCGCCGGTGCATTGTCGTCGGCCGCGGTGCGTGACCTCGACGACGAGCAGTGGCGCGAGGTGGCACGGTTCGCCGTGAAGGTGGCCGGGATCACCGTCTCGCGTCCGGGGGCGGACCCTCCGTGGGCGAGCGAGCTCGGGGGAGACTAGGTTAGGTTCTCAAGAGCCCGTAATGGGCGAAGAGGAAAATCTCGCACCTGAGTAAAGGGGTCCACGAGTGTCCGCTGAAACAGTCCCGGCCGACGGCACAACCGATGCGGCTTCGGCAACATTCACTTATCCCGGTGGGCAACTCGAGCTCCCGATCCTGAAGGCCACCGAGGGCAGCGATTCGGTCGAACTGGGCAAGTTCCTGTCCGAGACCGGATTGACCACGTTCGATGGTGGATTCGTCAACACCGCATCCACCAAGTCGTCGATCACCTACATCGACGGCGACGCGGGCATCCTGCGCTACCGCGGTATCCCGATCGACCAGCTGGCCGAGAAGTCGACCTTCATCGAGGTCAGCTACCTGCTGATCTACGGCGAACTGCCGACCCCGACCGAGCTCGAGGAGTTCACCAACAAGATCCAGCGGCACACCCTGCTGCACGAGGATCTCAAGCGGTTCTTCGACGGATTCCCGCGCAACGCCCACCCGATGCCGGTGCTCTCCAGCGCCGTCAACGCGTTGTCGGCGTACTACCAGGATTCGTTGGACCCCAAGGATCCCGAGCAGGTCGAGCTGTCGACGATCCGGTTGCTGGCCAAGCTGCCGACGATCGCGGCCTACGCCTACAAGAAGTCGGCGGGTCAGCCGTTCCTCTACCCGGACAACTCGCTGAGTCTGGTGGAGAACTTCCTGCGGATGACCTTTGGCTTCCCGGCCGAGCCCTACGAGGTCGATCCCGAGGTCGCCAAGGCCCTCGACATGCTGTTCATCCTGCACGCCGACCACGAGCAGAACTGCTCGACGTCGACGGTCCGGCTGGTCGGCTCCTCGCAGGCCAACCTGTTCACCTCGATCTCCGGCGGCATCAACGCCCTGTGGGGCCCGCTGCACGGTGGCGCCAACCAGGCCGTGCTCGAGATGCTCGAGGACATCAAGAACTCCGGCGGCGACACCCAGGCGTTCATGACCAAGGTCAAGAACAAGGAAGCCGGCGTGAAGCTGATGGGCTTCGGACACCGCGTGTACAAGAACTACGACCCGCGCGCGGCGATCGTGAAGAAGACCGCCGATCAGATCCTCACCTCCCTCGGCGTGCAGGACGACCTGCTCGACATCGCCAAGGGCCTCGAAGAGGTCGCCCTCAACGACGACTACTTCATCGAGCGCAAGCTCTACCCGAACGTCGACTTCTACACCGGCGTCATCTACCGTGCCATGGGCTTCCCGACCCGGATGTTCACCGTGCTGTTCGCACTCGGCCGGCTGCCCGGCTGGATCGCACACTGGCGGGAGATGAACACCGATCCGACCGGCAAGATCGGGCGCCCGCGCCAGCTCTACACCGGTTACACCGAGCGCGACTACATCGCACGCGGGGATCGCTGAGGCGCTCGCCCACCCGACGGGCCCTCTCGTCCACGAGGGACCCGAGCCACCAGAGAACCGACGACTCAAAGGAGAGTCCCGATGACCAGTGCCGAAAAGCCAGAAGTCGAATTCCCGGAGGGCCCGGCCCCCGCCGAACTCGAGGTCGTCGATCTCGTCGAGGGTGACGGAGCGCAGGCCCAGCGCGGTGACGTCGTCGATGTCCACTACGTGGGAGTCGATTTCGAGTCGGGCGAGGAGTTCGACTCGTCGTGGGATCGCGGTCAGTCCGCGCACTTCCCGCTCGAGCGGCTGATCCCGGGCTGGCAAGAGGGAATCCCGGGAATGAAGGTCGGCGGACGCCGGCGTCTGACCGTGCCGCCGAACCTGGCCTACGGTCCGCCCGGTGCAGGACACCGACTTTCGGGCCGCACCCTGGTGTTTGTCATCGATCTGCTGGGCGTGGGATAGATCTCCGCCGCCAAGCGCACCCGAGGCGGGTCGGCCGCGTCGACGTCGGAGACGCCGACCGGTACGGCTCTGCTGTGGTTGCGCCGTGATCTGCGTCTGGGTGATCTGCCGGCGCTCGCCGACGCGCTCGACGCCGCCGATCGCGTCCTGATCTGCTTCGTCCTCGACCCCCGGCTCGAGAAGTCCGCCGGCGACCGGCGTCTGGCGTTCCTCTTCGATTCGCTCCGCGAGCTCGATGGGCGCCTCGACGGTCGACTCCTTGTCGTGCGGGGTCGTCCCGACGAGGAGATCCCCCGGCTGGTCGAGGCCGTCGGCGCGTCGTCGGTGCATGTCTCCGAGGACTTCTCGCCGTTCGGGCGTCGTCGCGACGAGGCCGTGATCGCGGCGCTCGACGATGCCGGTGACGTGTCGTGGGAGCCGGTCGGATCGCCGTACCTGGTGTCGCCCGGTCGCGTCACCAAGGCCGACGGCAGCCCCTACAAGGTCTTCACGCCGTTCCACCGGCAGTGGCGTGATCACGGGTGGCGCAAGCCCGCGTCGACGTCGGTGTCCGCGGGTGATCTCCTCGACCCGTCCGATCTCACCCGATCCGGTCGCATCCGAATTCCCAAGGCGCCCACGACGACCGACATTCCCGCTGGGGAGAACGCCGCCCTGGCACGGTGGGGCGACTTCGTCGCGGAGGATCTCGCCGGTTACGACGACGACCGCAACCGGCCCGATCTCGATGTGACGAGCCGGATGTCGGCGTACCTGAAGTTCGGCAACATCCACCCGCGCACCTTGGCCGCGGACCTGACCGGCACCGGCAAGGGCGCGCAGGCGTACCTGCGCGAGTTGGCATTTCGCGACTTCTACGCCGACGTCCTCCATCACTGGCCGGAGTCGGCGTGGCACAACTGGAATCGCCAGTTCGACGGCATCGACCTCGACACCGACGCCGCCGCCGACCGGCGATTCAACGCGTGGAAGCAGGGGCGTACCGGTTTTCCGCTGGTTGATGCCGGCATGCGCCAGCTCGCACAGACCGGATTCATGCACAACCGGGTGCGGATGGTCACCGCGTCCTTCCTCGTCAAGGATCTGCACCTGCCGTGGTGGTGGGGTGCGCGGTGGTTCCTCGATCAGCTCCTCGACGGCGACATGGCGTCCAACCAGCACGGCTGGCAGTGGGCGGCCGGCACGGGAACCGATGCGGCGCCGTACTTTCGGGTGTTCAACCCGGAGGCGCAGGCCAAGAAGTTCGACCCCGACGGCGCCTACGTCGCTCAGTGGGTGCCCGAGTACGGTACCGACGACTATCCGGAGCCGATCGTCGATCACAAGGCCGAACGGGAAGAGGCCCTGCGCCGGTTCGGCGAGATCTGAGGCGGCGCGAGTTTGTCGCCGTGCACGAGCGCGCCCGCATGTTTGACCCGGCGCAGCAGCGGGACGAGTTCGTAACCGGTAATCCCGTCCAGCCGTGCAAGGTCTTCGGTGACAAAGGAATAGAGGTCGTCGCGGCCTGCGCCGATCACATTCGCGGTCAGATTGGCCCGGCCGGTGACCGCGGCGGCGAACGGGATACGGGTATCGGTACCCAACGCCTGCCCCACCGAGGCCAGCGATCGGGGCGTAACCGTGAGCCATAACGCGGTGCTGCGCAACCCGATTGCCGCGGTGGCCAGATCCACATGGAAGTAGGCCAGCCCGGAACCGATGAGACGCTCCACACGACGCGTCACCTTTCCGGGCGTACTGCCCGCAGTGCGCGCCAGCGTCGAATACGAGACCCGCCCGTCCCGGCCGAGTTCGTCGATCAGGAGACGATCGGTGTCGTCGAGTTCCGCCCGAACACCTTTCGACGACACCACCGGTGGCGTAGTCGCCCGCAACGCCGCGGTCTGCGCGGACGTGAGCACATCGCTCCACGTGTCCTGATGCTCGCCCGCCCCGCCGATGTAGGTGTGCAGGATCTCTGCGGGTGCGACGTCGAGCACCGGCGCGGACCTCGGCAACATCTCGTGCAGCAACTCGTGCGTCTCGACGTCGGCGGGCGCTCGGAGATTGAAATCGACCTCCCAGCCGGCCCCGTAGATCGACACCCATGACACGTCGTCGCGTGCCGCGATCGCCCGGGCGATCGCGTCGGCGCCCTCCGGTCGGCACCGCACGCGCACGAGCCAGTTGGCGCCGCCGGTGCCGTGCAGATCGGCGGTCATCGTGACCCGCAGGTATCCGTCGCGGCGCATCCGCCGGTAGCGTCGGGCCACCGTCTGCTCGGCCACATCGAGGATCTCGGCGAGTTCGGCGAAGGCCACCCGCGGCGAGATCTGTAGCGCCCGGGTGATCTGCGCATCCAAGGTGTCGAGGGTGGAGGATTCCAACGCTATCCGAGCACTCATGGGTGGAATCCTACGTCTGCTCGGACCGAGGGCGACGATCGTCGTTCGGGTCGCCAGACTTGGATCATGGCAAAGAAATGGTGGACGCTGGTCGTCGTCTGCGCGGCGACATTCATGTTGTTGCTCGACGTCACGATCGTCGTCGTCGCGCTCCCCGACATCGAACGCGCGCTCGGCGCGAGTTTCTCCCAGCTCCAATGGGTGACCGACGCCTACGCGCTGGCGCTGGCCTCGTTGCTGCTGACCTCCGGATCGATCTCCGACAAATTCGGCCGGCGCCGCATCTTCTCGATCGGCCTGGTCATCTTCACCCTCGGTTCGCTGTTGTGCGGGGTGGCGCAGGACCCGACGATGCTCATCGTGTCCCGGGCACTGCAGGGCATCGGCGGGGCAATGCTCTTCGCGACGTCGCTGGCGTTGCTGGCCGCGACCTTCCACGGCCGCGAACGTGGAGTGGCCTTCGGCGCATGGGGTGCGGTCACCGGTATCGCGACGGCTCTCGGACCGATCCTCGGTGGTGTCCTGACCACCGGGATCACCTGGCGGGCGATCTTCCTGGTGAACCTGCCCATCGGCATCGTCGCCCTGTACCTGACGCTGCGGATGGTCGACGAGTCGCGCTCGCCGCACGCGCGTCGCATCGACTGGCCGGGAGTGCTCACCTTCACCGCGGGGCTGCTCGTCGGCGTCTACGGCCTCACCGAGGCGGGGCAGCGGTCGTGGACCGACGGCCTGGTGCTGGGGTGTTTCGCGGCGGCCGCGGTGCTCCTGGTGGCCTTCGTGATCGTCGAACTGCGCGTCGCCCAGCCGATGTTCGATCTGGGGTTGCTGCGCATCCCGACCTTCGGTGGTGGTCTGATCGCGGCCTTCGCCATGAACGGATCGCTGTTCGCGATGCTGCTCTATCTTGTTCTCTACCTGCAGAATTCGCTGGGATTCTCGGCCCTACAGACCGGTCTGCGGCTGCTGGTGATGTCGGGTTGCACGATGATCTTCGCGACGATCGCCGGCCGTCTGTCCGAGCACATGCCGGTGCGATGGCTGATCGGCCCCGGGCTGGTGCTGGTGGGTGGCGGCCTGTTTGCGATGGCCGGTCTCGATGCCGGCTCGTCGTGGACCCATCTGATCCCCGGGCTCGTGGTCGCCGGCATCGGCAGCGGCCTGGTCAATCCGCCGCTGGCCGCCACCGCGGTCGGTGTGGTGCCGGTGCACCGGTCCGGGATGGCCTCGGGCATCAACACCACCTTCCGTCAGATCGGCATCGCGGTGGGCATCGCCGTGTACGGATCGCTGTTCAGCTCGCGGATGACCAGTTCGATGCACGACCACCCGGCCGGTGGCGTCCACGCCGCCTACGCCGACGGGCTGAACCTGCTGTTCTGGGTCAGCGGTGTGGTTGCCGTGCTCGGTGGGGTGTGCGCACTGGTGATGATCCGGTCCAAGGACTTCGTGCCGCACGGACCCGCGCCGGTCGCCGGCGACGAACCGGAGCAGGTCCCCGCGAGGTGAGTCACCGGGTCGTGGGGTGTCACCGGGTCATCGACAGCGCCTCGGACCACTTCACCCGGCTGCCGGTCCGCAGGATCGACCGCTGGTAGATCCGCGCCGCGATCCAGGTGGCCACCGCGCAGGCCGCGATCATCAGGACCAGGGTGATGACGATCTGCATGGGATCGGTGTCACCGGTCGCGATCCGGATGGGCACCAGCACCGCGGAGAACGGCGGAATCCAGGTCAGCACTTGGATGAAGGTGGAGTCGAGGGCCTGGATTCCGAAGATCCCCGCGTACATCACCGCCATCGACAGCACGGTCAGCGGCATGATGGTCGACCCGAGTTCCTCCTGACGGGACACCAGCGCACCGGCGGCGGCGTAGAGCGTCGCGAAGAAGACGAATCCGAGGAGAAACCAGATGAGGGTGGCCGCGAACATCCCCACCGCGGTACCGGCGATGGTGAGCATTCCGGTTGCCGCCCCGGCGATCAGGGCTGTCGCGCCGAGCACCACCACCTGACCGAGCGCGACGACGCCGATGCCGAGGATCTTGCCCCACATCAGGTGCAGCGGTTTCACGGTGGCCAGCAGCAACTCGACGATGCGTGAGGTCTTCTCCTCGACGACGCCGACGGCGATCATGTTGCCGCCGAGCATGATTGCCATGATCAGCAGCATCGCCCCGACGATGGCGATGATGATCCGCTGGCCGTTGTCGGGCTTGGCCGGCTGGGTCTGATCCTCGGCGATCGTGGCGCGCGGTAGGTCGGCCGCGTCGACACCGCGTTCGGCGAGTCCGGTGGCGAGGGTGGTCTGGGAGATCGATGTACGCAGCACGCCCGAGAGCGTGTCGGAGAGTCCGTCCTTGCTGATCAACGTGAACGAGCCGGACGGTCCGACGACGATGGCGCCGTCGAGATCACCGCTGTCGACCTGGGAACGGGCCTGGGCCGCGGAGTCGACGGTCCGCACGGAGACGGGGGTGCCGGCGGCCTTGCCGACCTCGGTGACCGTCGTCGAGAGCGACGTGTCGGCGCCGACGATGCCGACCTTGTCGGTGTCGGTGCCACCGCCGCTGAACGCCTTCCAGACGATCAGCCCGATCACGATGACGAGCATCAGCGCGATCGTGCTCCACAGGAACGACTTGGTGCGGGCGCGGGTGGAGATCTCGCGCTCGGCGATGAGCCACACCGACGTCATCGCGCCGGCACCGCCATCGGGTGCGGGGGTCGGGGGCAGGGTCTGGGTCGGGGTGCTCATGCCGATACCACCTCTCGGAACATGTCGGTCAAGGACGGTGTGGATCTGGTGAAGCGGTGTACCGGCCCGGTGTGCAGGGCCGCAGCGAGCACCTGCTGGTCATCGACGGAGTCGGGGTCGATGCGCAGCAGCGTGGTCGGTCCGTAGTCGGCGTCGAGAACCCCGGGAATGCCGTCGGCCCAAGCGGTTCCGATGCCGGGGCCCTCGACCTCGAGGGTTACCCCACCGCGGGCGCGCAGGCTCTCGACGCTGCCCAGCGCACGCATCTGTCCCTTGACGACGATGCCCACCCGGTCGCACAGGCGCTGCACGAGGTCGAGTTGGTGTGAGGAGAAGATCACCGGGATACCCTCGGCCGCTTTCTCTTTGAGGACATCGCTCATGACGTCGACGGCGACCGGGTCGAGGCCGGAGAACGGCTCGTCGAGAACCAGGACCGCGGGGTCGGCGATGAGCGCGGCCGCCAGCTGGACGCGCTGCTGGTTGCCCAACGACAGATCGGCCACGTTGTCGCCGAAACGTGTCGCCACGCCCAGGCGTTCGGTCCAGCGGTGCGCCGACTCGTCGGCCTGGGCCGCCGACATCCCGTGCAGCCGGGCGAGGAAGCGCAACTGATCGCCGACCTTCATCTTGGGATAGAGCCCGCGCTCCTCGGGCATGTAGCCGATACGGCGACGGGTGGGCAGGTCGATCGGGCGGTCGCCGAGTGCCACGGTGCCCGAGTCGGCGGCCAGCACGCCCAGGATGATCCGCATGGTCGTGGACTTGCCGGCGCCGTTGCTGCCGACGAAGCCGAAGATCTCCCCGGGTTGGACGGTGAAGGTCATGTCGTGCAGGGCGACGACGTTACCGTATTTCTTGTGCAGGCCGTCGATGATCAACGGGTCGCTCATCGGAGTTCTCCCTTCCAGGTGGACGATTCGGGTTCGGCATAGTCTTCGGGGTCGGAGTCGGCCATCCACCACGCGGTGAGCATCGACGGCAGCACTCCGGCGGCGAGCACCAGCGAGATCAGCAGAATGGCCACGCCGTAGATCGCCTGACGGTCGATGTGGTCGGGGATCGACATCGCGATCAGGATGAAGTACGGGATGAACATCAGCGAGAAGAGCACGATGAAAGCGATCGAGCGCGCCGAATTACGTTGGGCGAGCTGGATTTCGTCGAGGGCGCTGACCGGTGCGTCGCCGACCGAGCCGGTGATGATGCGCAGGAGTCGCTGAGCGGTGATCGTGACGACCGCGCCGAGTATCCACGGCGGGAGAAACCAGACGTCGGAGAAGAACCCGATGACGGCACCCACGATCATCAGGACGATGGCGAGCGCCTGGGCGACGACCACGCGCCGGTAGGCGCGGCGGTTGCGCCAGCGGGGCAGTCGATGCGCGTGGCGCGCGGTGAAGCGGCGGTGTCGCTCACCGCGCCACTCGTCATAGCGCCGCCACAGTTCTGGCTGTGCGTCTTCGGGGATGGCGGAATTCTGGTCGTACATCAGGCACCTGTCCCTTCGTTGGATCGGCGGGAGTACAGCTCGGCCGACATCGCGCCGAATTCGGTGCGACTGAACACCGCTTCGACGGGGAGCTCGAACACATCGCAGATACGGAAGGCGAGGTCGAGGCTCGGATAGTGATCACCGCGTTCGAGAGCGCCGACGGTCTGCACGTTGATCCCGACGAGCGCCGCCAGCGCGGCCCGAGACATCCGACGCTCGGCGCGTAGGACGCCGATGCGGTTGAAGATCGGGAGCTTTTCTCCCCGTCTGACCGGACTCATAGAACCAAGTGTTGGGAAAACCCAACAATCTGTCAAGTCTGTATGTGGAACTGTCGTCCGTTCGTGTGCTCTTCGGGCGAAGGGCCGCGGGTTCGGTCGGGCCCGTGACACGGTGAGGACGGTCGTGTCCCGAGGGGTGGGTGGTAACGAGTTCGGGGGAGAACAGAAGGTCTCCGATGGCCCGATCGATACCCGGTGCCGCCCGGGTGAGCGCCCCAGTCCTGGTCACCGCCGCCGTGGTGGTCGCGTCGTCCACGCTGGGCGTCGCACCGGCGCAGGCCGCGCCGGCCACGCGACTCTGCGCGATGTCCTATATGAACCCGAATCTCGCCGATCTGGGAGTACTGAGATCGACGAGCTCGGTGACGGTGGCCTCGGCGGGCTCGGGCATCGTGTCACTGACGGTGACGACGCCGCCACCGCTGCTCGGATTCGATCAGCGCGTACGCGTGTCGTGGACGAACACCGCCCCGGGTGGTGGTTCCGGCGCCGACCATGGCACCGCCGCGTCCGGGTGGACCCGCATCGGCGCCTTCGGCGGATCGAACACCGTGGCGCGCATCGAGACGGGTTCGGGCCGAGTGGCTTTCGACGTCACCGTCGACACCCTCGGTGCCCTCGTGCGCTACACCAGCTCCGGTGCGTGCCGTGGTGAGCTGTCGGTGACCGGCTGAGCAAGGCTGATCAGGCGGCGTCGAGCAGGTCGGCGATCACGCGTGCGGCCTCCCGGCCGGCCCGATTCGCCCCGATCGTCGACGCCGACGGTCCGTACCCGAGTAACTGGACGCGGGGATCGGCGGCCACCGTCGTGGCGAGTCGGCCGGTCATGGTGATCCCGCCACCCGGCGCGCGCAGGTGCAGGGGCGCGAGATGGTCCAGCGCACTGCGGAATCCGGTGTTCCAGAACAGCACGTCGACGTCGAGTTCGGTGCCGCCCCCGAGATCGCCGCCACCGCAATCCCAGCACACCCCGGTCTCGGTGATCCGGGTGAACATCGGTCGCCACTGCAGAATCCCGTCGCGTCGGGCCGCGGCGATGGCCGGCGTCAGTGACAGGCCCGTCACCGACACCACCGAGGTCGGCGGCAGGCCGGCACGCACCCGCTCCTCGACACGGGCGACCGCCGCCCGGCCCTCCTCGGGGGTGAAGGGTCCGTCGCGGAAGTGTGGCTCGGTACGCGAACACCAGAACGTGGTGACCTCGGGGGCGTTGCGGGCGATCTCGATCAGGAGTTGGATCGCGGAGATCCCGGCGCCGACCACCAGGACGCGTTGTCCGGCGAATTCCTCGGGGCCGGTGTAGTCGTGGGTGTGCAGTTGCCGTCCCCGGAAGTCGCCGATACCCGGGATGTGCGGGATGAACGGCCGATCCCAGGTGCCGGTCGCGTTGATCAGCGTCCGCGTCGTCACCTCGGATTCCCGGTGTTCGCCGGACTCGTCGGGCGCCACGATCGACGCCCGGAAGGCGTCGCCGTCGCGATGGACCGCCCGCACGTGGACCGGTCGGGTCACCGTCAGCCCGAACTTCTCCTCGTACCGACCGAAATAGTCGGGGACCGCCGTGGCCGCCGGGAACTGATCACACTCGACGCCGAGTGCCTCGACGAGACCGTATCCGGGCAGGTCGTGGACATGATTGGCGCCGGCGAGGGTTAGCGTCGGCCATCGATACTGCCAGGCGCCCCCGGGATGGGGTGAATGGTCGAGGAGCCGATACCGTCCGTGCAGCCCGAAGCGTTCCAAGAAGTAGGCTGCCGACAATCCCGCCTGACCCCCGCCGATGACGAGGACGTCGGTGTCGGTGTGCACGATGTCAGCCTGTCATGTCCATGTGAGCGGCATGTACCGGCCTCCGGTGGGCCGTCGGCTGGGTAGGCTCTGCGTTCATGATTGCAACGAGTGCAGATGGTGCGGTGACGACAATCGAACTCGACCGCCCCGATAAGCGCAATGCTCTCAACGGAGAGGTGATCGAGGCTCTCGGCGCGGCCTTCACCGCCGCGGTCGATGCGGGTGCCCGGGCGATCGTGCTGACCGGGCGTGGCAGTGCGTTCTCCGCCGGCGCCGACCTCTCCGGTCCGGTGTATGACCCCGGCTTCCTCGACCACCTCGTCGCCACCTTGCAGCAGATCGAGTCGACCCCGGTCCCGGTGATCGCCGCGGTCAACGGTGCGGCGCTCGGCGCCGGACTCCAGCTGACCATGGCCGCCGACCTGCGAGTCATGGCGCCCGATGCGATCGCCGGTATCCCGGCCGCCAGAATCGGTGTCGCTGTGGACGAGTGGACCATCCGCCGTCTGGTCTCGCTCGTCGGCGCCGGACAGGCCGCCGGGATGCTGATCGGTTGCGATCCACTCTCGGCCGATCGGGCCCACGACCTCGGATTCGCCAATCGCATCGGTGATCTGGCCGACGCCCAGCATTGGGCGGCGACCATCGCCGACCTCGCGCCGCTGACCCTGCAGCACTACAAACTCGTCCTCAACGGCGACGGCGCCCGGGACGTGGCACCGGAGGAACGTCATGCGGCGATGATGCGCGCCTGGCACAGCGACGATCTCGCCGAGGGCCGCGCTGCGCGCGCCGAGCGACGCGCCCCGCGCTTTTCCGGAAAGTAGTTCCGGGACATCGGGTTCGCGCCGCGAATGGGCATATTGACCGTTTTGCCGAGCGTGTAACGTTCTCGAAACATGTAGGGGCCCCTCTCAGAAACGCATCAGCCCTAGCGTGATCGCAGTTCATTCCTGGAAGGGGACTGCGTGTCCAAGAAACATCACGGAGCTGACGATCTCTCCGCAGGGGTCGGCGAGATCGAGAATGCCGAACACAGCATCATCGCCACCGGTGCGCAGGCAGCCGCCGCGCGTGAGTCCTTGGAGGACTACACACTTCGGTTCGCGCCGCGCAGCTATCGCAAGTGGGGCCCCGGGGTCGTCGCGATCTCGGCGCTCGGCGGTATCGCCTACCTGGCCGACTTCGCGATCGGCGCCAACATCGGCATCGCCAACGGCACGGGAAATGCCTTGTGGGGCATCCTGTTCTTCGCCGTGGTGATCGTGCTGACCGGGTATCCACTGGCCTACTACGCCGCGCGATACAACATCGACCTCGACCTCATCACCCGCGGAAGCGGATTCGGGTACTACGGCTCGGTGCTGACCAACGTCATCTTCGCGTCGTTCACCTTCATCTTCTTCGCACTCGAGGGCTCGATCATGGCGCAGGGTCTGCAGCTGGGCCTGCACATCCCGCTGTGGATCGGCTATCTGCTGTCCTCGGTGCTGATCATCCCACTGGTCATCTACGGCATGAACACCCTGGCCAAACTGCAGGTGTGGACCACCCCGTTGTGGCTGGTCATGATGGTGCTCCCGTTCCTGTACCTGGTGATCAAGCATCCGTCGGCGATCGGTGACTTCTTCGCGTTCAGCGGTGTCGACTCGGCGGGTAATCCGCTGGGCAAGGGCGTCAGCTTCGCCGGCACCATGCTGGCCGCAGGTGTGTGTCTGTCGCTGATCGCGCAGATCGCCGAGCAGATCGACTACCTGCGTTTCATGCCGCCGCGCACCCCGGAGAACAAGCGCAAGTGGTGGATCGCGACCCTCACCGCAGGCCCGGGCTGGGTGTTCTTCGGTGCCATCAAGCAGGTCGTCGGCCTGTTCCTGGCCGTGTACCTCATCGGTATCAGCATCGACAACGCCGGAATCGCCAATCAGCCGGTGCACCAGTTCGTCGAGATCTATCAGGACTTCCTGCCGCACTGGCTCGCACTGACCCTCGCGGTGATCCTGGTGGTCATCAGCCAGGTGAAGATCAACGTCACCAATGCGTACTCGGGATCGCTGGCCTGGACCAACGCCTTCACCCGCGTCACCAAGACCTACCCGGGTCGACTGGTGTTCCTGTTCTTCAACGTCTTCATCGCCATCGTGTTGATGGAAGCGGATATGTTCAGCTTCCTGAACAACCTGCTCAACTTCTACGCCAACTGTGGTATCGCCTGGATCGCCGTCGTGGCCTCCGACATCGCGATCAACAAGTACCTGCTCGGCATCTCGCCCAAGCAGCCCGAGTTCCGGCGCGGCATGATCCACAACGTGAACCCCGTCGGGTTCGGATCGCTGATCGTGTCGGCGGGAGCCTCGATCCTGGTGTACTTCCACGTCTTCGGTGATGCGATCCAGCCGTACTCGCCGCTGGTCGCGCTGGTCCTCGCCGTCGTGCTGCCGCCGATCCTGGCGCTGGCCACCAAGGGCAAGTACTACCTGCGTCGTCACGACGACGGCATCGACATCCCGATGTACGACGAGCACGGCAACCCGACCGATGCGCGCCTGCTGTGCTGTGTCACCGGCATCGAGTTCGAACGCCCGGACATGATCGCCTCGGCGGTCCCCGGCCCGAACGGTGAGAAGCAGTACATCAGCTCGCTGGCGCTGTCCTGCGACCGCACCGGTGAGCATGTGCTTCCGGCACAGGACATGTCGGCCGCGCCGACGTCGTCGGTCACCTCCGACATCGCCGTCGATTCCACCACCGGCGAACCGGCGGCGGAGTCGCCGGCCTCGGGGTCACCGGTGGATGGGTCCACTCCGTAGCGTCAACGACATCCCCGAGGCGTCGTGCCGGTCGGCGATCAGTTGAGCGGCGATCGACACGGCGACCTCGGCCGGGGTGTGTGCCCCGAGATCCAAACCCAGCGGAGAACGTAACCGCGCCAACCGATCTGCCGTGACGCCCGCCTCGACGAGGCGGGCGTTTCGGTCGGCGACGGTCCGTCGGGAACCGAGCGCGCCGATGAATCCCACCCGGTCGCAACCCAACGCCGTGCGCAGCACCGGCACGTCGAACTTGGCGTCGTGGGTCATCACGCACACGCAGGTCGACCTGTCGGTGCGGTGCTCGGCGATCTCGCGGGCGAGATAGCGATGAGGCCAGTCGACGATCACCTCGTCGGCGTCGGGGAACCGCGCGCGGGTTGCGAACACTGCACGGGCATCGACGACGGTCACGTGATAGCCGAGCGTCGACCCCAGCGTGGCGAGCGCGCGGACGAAATCGTTGGCGCCCACCAGGATCAGCCGTGAGCGCGGGGCGAAGGTCTGCACGAACGTGCGGGGCCGGTCACCCTGCGGGCCGGTCTCACAGTCATCGACGCCGATGATGCCGCTGCGTCCGGTGGCGAGCAGGTCGGCGATGTCGGCGTCGAGGTGGCGCCACGGTCGCTGGTCCTCGGGAGTGACCACGTGCCACGTCGGGCTTGCGCCCAGGGTGGCGGCCACCGCGATCGGTGTACCCGCGGCCACCGCCGCGGCGAGCCGTCGCACCGCGCCCAGGTGCCCGGCGCCAAGCCGCTCAACGAGCACTTCCATCTCTCCACCGCAGGTCAAACCGATCGCGATGCCGTCGGGGTCGGCGAGCCCGAAGTGCTCGATGGTCGCGGTCTCGTCGCTCAACGCCTGTGCCGCACTGTCGATGATCGCCGACTCCACGCACCCGCCCGACAACGATCCGATGATCTCCCCGTCATCGGTGATCAGCATGGCCGACCCGACATCGCGCGGCGATGCGCCGGTCGTCGAGATCACCCGGGCCAGGGCGACCGGACCGCGTTCCAGGTGCCGTACCAGGGCGGGGAGAACATCACGCATACTCTCCAGTGTCGGCGCCCTGGCCCGCGCGCGCCACTCGGCTGCGGCCGGTCTCGAGGCCTCCTCGCTGCGCTCGTCGGCACCTCGACCATCGGAAAGGGGAGGCCGTCTTCACCTCGACCATCGGAAGGGGGGCGTCTTCACCTCGACCATCGGAAAGGGAGGCCGTCCTCACCTCGACCATCGGAAAGGGAGGAGCGTCCTTGTTCCGGTGGTCGAGGTGTGAGGAGCGATAGCGACGAGCCTCGAGACCGCTTGTGCCGGTGCTGGTTCGGCAACCAAGATGAGCGGAACAGTCAGGAACCGAGCACCTGGTGCAGGTAGGGGTTGGTGAACACCCGATTCGGGTCGAACCGGTCTCGGACGGCGAGGAATTCGTCGAAGCGCGGGTAGACCGACCGGAGATACCCGGCGTCGCGTGTGTGCATCTTGCCCCAATGCGGGCGACCGCCGTGATCGGTCATGATTGCCTCGGCATCGGCAAAATATGCGGCGGAGTCGGTGGGATCGTCATGGTGGTATCGATGCACGGCGATGTACCCCCGGGGTCCACCGGATGCGGTAGAGAGCAGCAGATCGTCGCCTGCGGCGGCGCGGACCTCGACGGGGAAGCTCACCCGATAGCGTTTGCGGTCGATCATCTTTCGCAGCTCGTGCAGTGCCGACGGCGTCGCCTCCAGCGGTACCGCGTACTCCATCTCCCGGAAGCGGACCGTGCGGGAGGAGATGAACACCTTGTCCGATCGGTCGGTGAACGTCCGGGCCGACAGCACCCGCCCCGACAGCTGACTCATCGCGGGAACCACCGCGGGTAGGCGGGAGCCGAGGGCGCACACGGCTCCGTACACGCGGTTGGAGAGGATCTCGTCATCGATGTAGCGGCGTACCGCGCCGGTCCCCGACGGCTCGACCAGGCCGCCGAGTCGGGTGTTGGTCTTCGCCAGTGCGCAGTTGGTGTGCGGGAACCAGTAGAACTCGTGATGATCCTGTGTCGCAACGCGTTCGAGGAAGCCGTCGATGGCATCGTCGGCGTCGAGCGGGTACTCCTCGGCCCGGATGGAGAACGCGGGGACGCACTGGATGGTCAGGTCGACGAGGATGCCGAGCGCGCCGAGGCCCAACGCGACGGCGGCGAGGTCGGGATCGTCCTCGGACACGGTGACGACCTCACCGGTCCCCGACACCAGGGTCGCACCGACGATCTGGGTGCTGATGCCGCCGAAAGCGATTCCGGTGCCGTGGGTTCCGGTGGAGGTGGCCCCGGAGATGGTCTGCCGGTCCACGTCGCCGAGGTTGGTCATGGCCAGGCCGTGCTCACCGAGCAGGGCAGGCAGCTCGTGCAGATGGGTGCCCGCACGCAGCGTGACGCGCCCGGCGGCGGCGTCGACGTCGACGAGTCCCCGCAATGCGGACATGTCCAGCTGATGCTGCGGCGCCACGGCAATGGGGGAGAAGCTGTGGCCCGCCCCGACGGCCTTGACCGTCGAATGTGTTTGCGCCGCACGCTCGACCACCGCGACGACCTCGTCGATCCGGCCGGGGGAGTGCACGGCGTCCGGTGTGCACTGCGCCGTCCCGCCCCAGTTGCGCCAACTCGCGACGGTCACAGGAAACACTTCCCTTCTCCACGGTAGGTGGGCAGCAGCTCGTCGACCCGGGCCGTCCCGTCGGCGGTCCGCGCGATCCGCGCGACTCGTGACGACCGTTCGCACACCTCGCCGGACTTGGTGTGGCGGAACCAGACCCGATCCCCGATCCGCAGGCCCTCGGTTCCCGATCCGTGCAGCGGCGTCTGCACCTCGCCGGCCGCTTCGGTCGCCACATAGTGGAGATCGCGGGGCCATACCGGGCGGGGCAGGCGATCGGGTGCCGGTGGTCCCGAGGCGATCCATCCGCCACCGGCGCAGGTGACGAAGCCCGGAGCGGGGATGCGCACCACGTCGAGCCCGAACGCGAGCGCCGGTGCGGGCCGGAAGCGGTGATAGGTGTCGAACAGGTGGCCGCCGAAAAACCCGCTGCCGGCCGCGATGTCGGTCACGGAGGTGTCCCGCGAGGTGGCCTCCAGGGAGCCGGTTCCGCCGGCGTTGACGATCTCCAGCGGTGCGATGTCGCGCAGGGCTGCGACGACTCGTCCACGGCGACGGCGGATCTCGGCCATGGAGGCGCGCTGCATCAGTCGCACGGCCCCGTTCTTCGCGCGCTTGCCGGGCACGTCGTCACCGACCCCGGCGACCTGTGCCTCATACGACATCACGCCGACCAGGTCGAAGCCGGGACGCTCGACGATCGAGCGACCGAGGGCCAGTGCGGCGTCGAGATCGTGGATGGGTGAGCGCCGCACGCCGAGATGCACTCGTCCGCCGAGCAGGCGCAGCGACGCGTCGAGGTCGATGGCGACACGGACGGCCGGACGGGAGTTGGGGGCCGCGATCGCGTCGATCGCGTCGAGATGCGCCGCGGAATCGACGAGCAACGTCACCCGCGTGGTGGCGATGTCGTCGGCGAGGAATTCGCCGATGGCGCTCGCGCGTACCGTCGGGTATCCCATCAACACGTCGGTGATACCGGATTCGGTTGCCAGCCAGCGTGCTTCGTCGAGGTCGTACGCCAGTACCCCGGCGAATCCCGGCCGGGCGACGAGGTCGGCGATGACCGAGCGGACCCGCAACGACTTGCTGGCCAACCGGATGGGTACGCCGCCGGCGCGGCGCAGCAGGTCGGCCACATTGTGTTCGAGCGCGGAGGTGTCGAGGACGAGGGCGGGACTGTCGACCCCGGCCGTGGTGAGTGCCTCGGTGAAGCCCGCCCAGTACCGGCGCGGGTCGCGCTCCCAGAGTCCCATGGGGGTGGCCGACGGCGTCATGAAGTCTCGTCATCCGCGACGACCGCCGACATCGTCTGTCGGACAAGCGATTCCATGAGGGTATTGACCACGGCGTCGTCGGCGGTGCTCAGATAGATCAAGGTGATCGAGATCAACGCGCCGATCATCGCGGGCGCGATCTCGGTGGACGGGGCGACGAATCGAACACCGCAGCGCGTGGCCCCGGCATCGAGGCCCGCGGCGGCGACGCCGTAGAGATCCTCGTACATCTTCTTGCCGTGCCGCTGCAGTTCGGGATGGTTGTGCGCGTAGATGCCGAGCGAGATCGTGGCCTGTAGCCGACCCGGATCGGCCTTGAGCATGGCGTAGAACGCATCGAGCTGGCGACGCATGTTCTTTTCCATCGCCTCCACCGCCGACCCGGCGACGAGGTCGTCCTCGGCCTGGATCGTCTGCAACATCTGATTGATGTCGGTGGGAACGGCCGTCTCCATCACCGCGCACAGCAGGGCGGTCCGGGATTCGAAGGCGTAGTGGAAGCTCGCGAGTGGCATGTCGGCGTGCGCGCAGATCCGGCGGGTCGTCGCGCCCTCGACGCCGTGGTCGGCGATGACCCGATATGCGGCCTCGACCAGCGCTGCGCGCCGATCCGTGACGGACATCCGTGCCAACGAAATTTCACTTCCCGACCAGCATGTGAACTCCGCACACGCGTGAACTTGGTTGCAGGCGAGAATGCTACCAAGCCGTGTCCCCCTTTTCCGGTACCACGACTTTCCGGCGGGCACGGTTACGCTGAGAATCGTGACGACGCCCATCGAAAGGACGCCCACCGACGTGTTGGGGCGGGTGAAGAGTTCGGTCAGCACGCTCGGCGTGCGTGCGGCAGGCGCGGCCGTCGACTCCTTGGCCTCGGCGGGACTGCCCGCGGCACGGGCGATCGGCGCCGACCCGGAATCGATCTGGCGGCATGTCGCGGGTTCTCCGAACCTGGTGGGCCGGACCTTCACCAACCCCGAACCGCCGTCGGCCGGGGCGGCGCCCGACCTGCGCGTCGCGCTCGACATGGCCCGTCGACCCGGGCGCCCGTCGACTCCCATCCGGGTCGAGCGCCCGACGTTTCCCGACGAGGCACGGGCACTGGCGGTCACCTGGCTCGGGCATGCCTCGGCCCTCGTGGAGATCGACGGGGTACGGGTGCTCACCGACCCGGTGTTCTCCCAGCGGTGTTCGCCGTCGCAGGTCATCGGGCCCGCCCGGATGCACCGCGCCCCGCTGCCGGCCGCCGACCTCCCGCCCCTCGACGTGGTGTTGATCAGCCACGACCACTACGACCATCTGGACATGGCGACCGTGCGCACGATCGCCGACACCCAGCCCGAGGTCACCTTCGTGACCCCGCTCGGGGTCGCCGCACACCTGCTGTCGTGGGGCGTTCCGGCCGAACGCATCCGGCAGGCCGATCTCTGGGAGACCGTGGAGGTCACGGGTCGGACCGGTCACCTGAGCTTCACGTGCGGGCCGGCCCGGCATTTCTCGGGCCGCATGTTCGATCGCGACCTCACCCAGTGGGCGAGCTGGGCGATCGTGGGACCGACACATCGTGCGTTCTTCTCCGGCGACACCGGCTACTCCGAACGCTTCGACGACCTCGGCGCACGACTCGGTCCGTTCGATCTCACGCTCATCGCGGTCGGCGCCTACGACACCTTGTGGCCCGACGTCCACGTCGACCCTGAGGAGGCCGTCGCGATCCACCGGATGGTCTCCGGGTCGGCGGGCACCGACGCCGTCCTCGTCCCCATCCACTGGGGCACGTTCTCCCTCGCCCGCCACCCGTGGGCCGAGCCGATCGCGCGCCTGCTGCCCAGCGCCGGCCGCAACGCGACCACGGTGATGGTCCCGCAGCCCGGCGGCACCATCGACCTCACCCGTCGGGCGGGGACCGGACTCACCGATCCGCAGTGGTGGGAAGCCTCGGCGTGAGCGGACTGATCGACACCGGAGCCACCAATCCCGGACTGACCGCCGACGAGGTGGCCGAACGGGTCGCCGCCGGGCAGGTCAACTCGATGCCCGACCGGTCCGGGCGAACCGTCGCCGACATCATCCGCGCCAACGTGTTCACCCGGATCAACGCGATCCTCGGTGTGCTGTTCGCGATCGTCGCGTTCACCGGCTCGTTCATCAACGGCCTCTTCGGTCTGCTCATCGTGGCCAACAGCGGCATCGGCATCATCCAGGAGGTCCGCGCCAAACGCACCCTCGACCGGCTGGCCATCGTCGGCCAGACCCGGCCCCGGGTACGCCGCGACGGGCAGGTGCACGAGCTGCCGCCCGCCGAGGTCGTCATCGACGACATCATCGAGGTCGGCGCGGGCGATCAGATCGTCGTCGACGGTGAGGTCGTCGAATCACTGGTCCTCGACGTCGACGAATCGCTGCTCACCGGTGAGGCCGACGCCGTCGACAAGGCCGCGGGCGACAAGATCCTCTCCGGCAGCTTCGTGGTGTCGGGGTCCGGCGCGTACCGGGCGACAAAGGTGGGCGCCGACGCCTACGCCTCGCAGCTGGCCGCCGAGGCGTCGAAGTTCACGCTGGTGTCCTCGGAGCTGATGTCCGGGATCAACGAGATCCTCAAGGTCATCACGTGGCTGCTCATCCCGGCCGGCATCCTGACGATCGTCAACCAGTTGTTCATCAGCGGAAACGGCCTGCGTGCGTCACTGTTGGGCATGGTCGCCGCGCTCGTGCCGATGGTGCCCGAGGGACTGGTCCTGATGACGTCGATCGCGTTCGCCGTCGGCGTGGTCCGGCTCGGGCGCCGCCAATGTCTGGTCAACGAACTGCCCGCGATCGAGGGCCTCGCCCGCGTCAACGTCGTCTGCGCCGACAAGACCGGCACGCTCACCGAGAACGGCATGCGCCTGTCGGAGGTGCGTGGAGTCGGCGACGCCGCCGACACCATCTCGGTCGACGACGTCCTCGCCGGGCTCGCCGCCAACGACCGCAGCCCCAACGCGAGCGTGCTCGCGCTGGCCGAGGCCTACCCGCAGGCCCCGGATTGGCACCTCACCGCCATCGAGCCGTTCACCTCCGCCAAGAAGTGGAGTGGCATGTCGTTCGCCGACACCTCCGGTGCCGATCGCGGCAACTGGGTTCTCGGTGCCCCCGACGTGCTCCTCGACCCCGACTCCGAGCCCGCCACGCTGGCCTCCGACATCGGCGCCAACGGGCTGCGGGTGTTGTTGCTCGGGCACACCGACGTCCCGGTCGACACCGTCCCCGATGCCGCGCCCACCGAGAGCCGTTCGGCGACAACCGTTCCCGGGACGCTGACGCCGGTCGCGCTCGTCGTCCTCGAACAGCGGGTGCGTGACGACGCCCGCGACACCCTCGACTATTTCGCCTCCCAGAACGTCGAGGTGAAGGTGATCTCCGGCGACAACGCACGCTCGGTGGGCGCGGTGGCCCAGTCGTTGGGCCTCGGTTCGCCCGAGTCGGCCGTCGATGCGCGCACCCTGCCCGACGATCCCGCCGAACTTGCCGACGTCGTCTCCGACGGCGTCATCTTCGGCCGGGTGCGTCCCGACCAGAAGCGTGCGATGGTCGCGGCGCTGCAGTCGCGCGCGGACACCGTGGCGATGACCGGTGACGGCGTCAACGACGTCCTGGCCCTCAAGGACGCCGACATCGGCGTGGCCATGGGGTCGGGCAGTTCGGCGGCCCGTGCGGTCGCGCAGATCGTGTTGTTGGACAACAAATTCGCGACGTTGCCGTATGTGGTCGGCGAAGGCCGGCGGGTGATCGGCAACATCGAGCGCGTATCGAACCTGTTTCTCACCAAAACCGTGTACGCGGTGCTGCTCGCGCTGTTCGTCGGCGTCGCCGGGGTGGCCGGCAAGATCTTCGGATTCGCCTCGCTCAGTTACCCTTTCCAGCCCATCCACGTCACCATCTCGGCATGGTTCACCATCGGTGTGCCGGCGTTCATCCTCTCCCTCGCCCCGAACAACGAGCGTGCCCGCACCGGCTTCGTCCGTCGGGTGCTGACCCAGGCGGTACCCAACGGCATCATCGTCGGGCTCGCCGCGTTCATCACCTACGTCATCGTCAATCCCGGCGGGACCGGGGTGGCGTTGGGTGGTGACAGCGTCGATCTCCCGCCCGCACAGACCCAGGCGGCCACGGCCACCCTGATCTGCCTGATCGCCGTGGCCCTGTACGTCCTGGCCGTCGTCGCGCGGCCGTACACGTGGTGGAAGATCGTGCTGCTGGTCGCTTCCGTCGGCGCCTACGTGATCATCTTCGCCTGGCCGTGGACGCAGCACATGTTCAAACTGGATTCGTCGAACTGGGACATGAATGCTGTCGCGTTCATCGCCGCGGCCTGCGGCATCGTGGGTGTCGAGATCGTGTCGCGGCTGTTGCCGCGTCTGGTCGGGGACCGCGACTCGGAGCACATCGACGGCTCGGGGCACATCGACGGCGTCGAGCGAGAATCGCTGGCATGAGCTCGATGCGGCACCTACACTCGGGGACCGCTTCGCCCGATCTGTACACCGTGACAGACGGTCATCACCCCACCACGAGGAGCTGGTCATGGATCTCAAGGGATTGGTCGACAAGGCCAAGGCCGCACTGCAGAAGAACCCGAGTCTGATCGACAAGGGCGGCGACGCCATCGACAAGGCGACCGGCGGCAAATACGCCTCGCAGGTCGACAAGGCGCAGGACGCGGCCCGCAAGGCCGTCGGAGCCCAAAACCCGGAAACACAGAACCCGGATACACCCAACCAGCCGCCGCAGAATCCCGCTTAATTTCCCACTGCGGCCCGCGGGTGTCGGCGATATGCCGACACCGTCGGGTCGTTGGTGAGCCAGAACCGCCACGCGAGGTCGGCGTTGCGCCGGACACCCACCCGTGGGCCGGCGCTGATCGCCTCGGGGTCGACCCGATAGTCGGCGGGTAGGAGCGTGACGGGCGTGCCGTCGGCGAGGTCGGTACCCAGGTCGTCCATCGTGATCCCCACTGCGCGGGTCAGGTTGCCCGGACCACGCGCCAGCGCCGACACGGCGACCGGTGCCGCCCGACCGGCCGCTCGTCGACGATGTGCGCGTGCCGATCCGTCGAGAACCTCACCGGCGCGCAGCAGCACCGCCGAGGCCAACCCGTCGGGCCCGGTCACCACATTCGCGCAGAAATGGCCGTGGATGCGGTACACGTAGAGCCGGTCGGGTGGGCCGTACATGATCTCCGAACGCGCAGTGCGCACGAAGGCGTGCGAGGCGGGATCGCGCGGTCCCGCATAGGCCTCGACCTCGGTGATCCGCAGGGTCACGTCATGCCCGACGAGGACCGCACCGAGCAGGGCTCGGGCCCCGACGGTGGTATCGGGATCGGCGATCGCCGCGGTCAGCCGGTCGCGCCCGGTCGGGCAAGGCTCGGGTCGTCGTCTGTGCACCTGCATCACCGGTTAGGCTTCCACACCATGGCGAAGACGAGCGACTCCATCGACCTCGAGCTGTCACCTGCAGACACCTGGACCGCGGCGTCGGATCTGTCGCGTTTCGACGAGTGGTTGGTGCTCCACGGTGGATGGCGCAGTCCGGTGCCGCAGCCGCACGAATTGCGCAAGGGACTCAAGGTGACCTCGATCGTCAAGGTCAAGGGCAATCCCGTGCGCATCGACTGGGTCGTCGACAAGTACGTCGAGGGCAGCGAGGTGCGGCTGAAGGGTTCGGGCAAGGGCGGGATCAAGGTCAAGCTCGATCTGTCGGTGGAGCCCAGGTCCTCGGGATCGACGATCACATTCCTCGTCGACCTCGGTGGTCTGCCGTTGATGGGGCCGATCGGGATGGCGACGGCCAAGGTGATCCACGGTGACCTGCACACATCGCTGACGACTTTCCAGCAGAAGTTCGGCTGAGTTCGACACCACCGGATTCGACACCACCGGATTCAACAACACAGGGGGAGTGCGCACATGGGGCGGCACAGCAACGAGCCCGCGGACTCCGGGCGCACGCCCGGCCGACCGGGTGACGGTCAATCCGGCGCTGCCACCGACGACTTCGGTTTCGAGCACCGCAAGGTGCGGTCGTCGCGCCGCGGCGCGCTGCTGTGGGGACTCGGCGCCCTGGTGGTCGTCGCCGCCCTCGTCACGGGATTCGTGGTGTGGCGGACCGTCGATTCGGGGGCCTGTCACGGCGACCGGACGAGCGTGACCGTCGCCGCCGACCCGACGATCGCCTCGGCATTGCGGGATTCCGCGGCCACGGTCTCGGCCAACAGTTGTTACGACTACTCGGTCGACTCGGTGGCCGGCTCTGCCGCCCCGGGTCTGTTGACCAGTGGTGATCAGCGCCCCGATCTGTGGGTGCCGGATTCGCAATTGCAGGCTCGCCGCGTCATCACCCAGGTCCGTCAGGAACTCGATCTCACCTCACCGTCGTTGGTGTCCACGCCCACCGTCGTCGTCGGCAAGAACGTGCCGCAGCTGGCCAGTTGGGAGCAGGTCATGAAGCTGCCCGATCTGCGCGCGGGCAGCCCGGTGGACACCAGCAGCGGCGACGCACCGATCGTCGGCGCGCTCGCCGAGGTCAATGCCAACAAGCTCACCGAGGATCAACTGCTCGAGGGCATGACGGTACTTGCGGTGCAGCAGAACAACGTTCGTCTGACCAACGACAGCGAGGGCACGCGCCTCAATCTGGCGAACGCCTCCGAGGTGCCGGCGGTGACGACCGAACAGCAGTATGTGTTGTTCATGCGCACCCATCCGGGTTCGCAGCTGAAGTTCGCGATCCCCGCCGACGGCACGGTGTTGCTGGACTATCCGTTGGTGAACACCGCGGGTTCGTCGCGCAAGGGTGACGCCGACGACGCGGGCAAGGCGCTGGCTGCCGGTATCGCCGGCAACGCCGCACAACCGTTGGCCGATGCGGCATTTCGCAAACCCAATGGTGTGCCCGTCGGTGGCGATCACCCGTACGGCACTGGTCAGCCGGTGCAGGTGCTCACGCTGCGCGATCCCGCCGAGGTCGACAAGGCACTGCGGCAGTGGCAGGTGCTCGGCGTGCCGATCCGCACGCTCGTCGTCGAGGACACCTCCGGATCGATGCAGCAGCGCGTCGGTTCCGAGACCCGGGCGCAGTTGTTGATCGACGCGTCGTTGCAGGGACTGAAGCTCTTCCCGAACAACGCCGAGATCGGCGGTTGGGCGTTCAGCCAGAACCGCGGGCCGGGCGGCCAGGACTGGGTGTCGCTGTCCGACATCCGTCGGCTCGACGCGCCCGCGGCCAACGGAAAGACCCACCGTGACGAACTCGCCGCCGCGGTGACGCAGGGGCTGGCGCCGCAGAACCTCGGCGGGGCGACGGGTCTCTACGACACCACCCTCGCCGCGTTCAAGCAGGTCCAGAGCACCTACGATCCGACCTACTCCAACAGCGTCATCATCATGACCGACGGCGAGAACGAGGATCCCGGCAGCATCAGCCTCGACGAGCTGATCACCGAGCTCAAGAAGCTCGAGGATCCGGCGCGTCCGGTACTCGTGCTCACCATCGGCATCTCCTCCGACGCCGACACCGACGCGTTGAAGCAGATCGCCGACGCGACCGGCGGGACCTCGTATGTCGCCAAGACCGCCGACGACATCTCGTCGGTGTTCGTCAACGCCATCCAGGCTCGCGTGGCGGCCGCCGGCCGCTGATCCATCCGATGCGCGAAACCGGCAGGTCCCTGCGAGGTTTCTTGGGATACCCTAAGACATCGGCCTCAGGGGAGGCGCCGGACGGTGATCGTGCCCCAGAATGGGGAACCATGACCCGATCAATCCGGACCATGGTCCGCAAAGATGAGTTCGTGACCGTGACCCGCGCGACCGGGGTGGTTGCCGCCGTAGCCGCGCTCGGCCTGGCGACCGCCGCATGCGGTTCCGACGACGCGACCGCCTCCGACACCACCCAGAGCACCGGTGCGGCGGCCTCGGGCACCTCGGCGACCAGTGCCGCCGGCGGCTCCGGCGAGTACAAGAACGGAACCTTCAGCGCCACCGGTCACTACGTCTCCCCGGGCGGCCCGCAGCAGATCGGTGTGACCGTCACGCTCGATGATTCGACGATCACCAAGGTCGATCTGGATCGCAGCCAGACCCGCGGAACGTCGGCCGAGTTCCAGGCGAAGTTCGCCAGCGGGATCAACTCCGAGGTGGTCGGCAAGAACATCGACGATCTCGACGTGCACAAGGTGTCCGGATCGTCACTGACCTCCGGTGGCTTCAATGACGCCATCGCCCAGATCAAGTCGCAGGCGCGCGCCTGATCCGGTGCGTACCGACCCGGTGAGTAGCGACTGGACGTTCGAGGCGCTCGGCACGGTCTGGGCGATCACCACCGACCGGCCGCTCTCGGATCGTGTGCGGGCGGCGGTGGGTGCCGAACTCGATCGCATCGACCGGTTCTGGTCACGCTTCCGGCCGGACTCGACGGTCGCCGAGATGTCCCGCAGGGCCGGCCGGTACCGCCTCGCCCGCGAGGATCGGTGTCTGCTGGAGTGGTATCGCGAGCTCTACGACGCCACCGGTGGTGCCCTCACCCCGCTGGTCGGGCAGATCCTCGACGACGCCGGATACGACGCCGACTACTCGTTGACGCCCGATCGCGCCGTGCCCGCGCCCGCGTGGGATGACGTCATCGACTGGGACGGTACCGAATTGGTGGTCCACACCCCTGTCCTGCTCGACGTCGGGGCAGCCGGCAAGGGCTTCGCGGTCGACCGGGTGGCGTCGATCGTCGCCGACCACACCGAGCGCTACCTCGTCGACGCCGGCGGGGACATGGTGATCTCGCCGCGCGACGAACCGGTACGGATCGCCCTCGAACACCCCCTCGACCCGACCAAGGCGATCGGACTCGTCGAATTGACCGGGGGTGCGCTGTGCGCGTCTGCGGCCAACCGTCGCATGTGGGGCGACTGGCACCACATCGTCGACCCGACGACGGCCGCCCCCACCCGTGAGGTCATGGCCACCTGGGTGTACGCGGCCGACGCGATGACCGCGGACGGCCTCGCGACCGCGCTGTTCTTCACGGCGGCAACGGAATTGATCGGCCTCGGTGCGCGTCACGGGCGGACGTCGGCACTGTCGGTCGGCTCCGACATCGCCGGGTTCCGGTTCGCCGGCACCGACCTACCCGACCATGTGACGATTCGCGGCAACGGAGTCGTCGAGCACACCTCGATCCCCGGATTGGAGCTGTTCGTATGACGAGTCCGTCACTGCGCAGCAGTCTGTCACCGCGATGGCTGACCATGCATCGCGCGGTGCTGCTCGCGCTGCTCGCACTGGCCGTCGTGTCGTTCATCGTCGCCGCCGTCGACAACGATTTCGCCTACACCCCAGAACAATTGCTGGTGTCTCTGGTGATCGCACTGGCCGTCACGGGCGCCGGAACCTACCTGTGTGCGGCGCTGGTGCGGGTACCGCCGGGTGCGGATTCGTGGGCGATCACGGCGTTGATCCTGTTCTTCCTCATGCCAGGTGTCTCGGATGCGGCCTCGGCGGTGTCGATGGTGATCGCCGCGGGCGCCGCGGCGATCAGCAAATACGTGGTGGTGTGGCGTCGCCGGTTGATCCTCAACCCGGCCGTCGTCGGGGCGATCGCCGCGTACGCGGTCGCCTATGCCGGGGTGAGTATCGGTGGGGTGCCGCTGAGTTCGCCGTTCTGGTGGGTGGCCGCGGAGCCGCTGTTCTATCCGATGCTCATCATCGGCGTCCTGCTGGTGACCGCGTTGCGCGAATGGTGGCTCGTCACGGTCTTCGTGCTGGCGACGCTGGCCACCGTCGGTGTGTTGCAGGTGACGCAGGGCGGTCAGGATCTGCAGTTCGTGTTCGTCTCGTCGCCCACACTGTTCCTCGCGGCCGTCATGCTGCCCGAGCCGTTGACCTCGCCGACCACGCGTATCCACCGGGCGGTGTACGCGATCATCGTTGCGGTGCTGATGAATTGGCAGCAGACCTTCGAGATCACCGACACCTATTCGCTGGAGTTCGTGCCGCAGATCGCGCTCGGCGTCGGATGTGTCTACGCCTTCGCGGTCCGGTTGGTCGCCCAGCGCGGAGCGGGGCGGGTGGTGCTCGACACCCGTGTCGACCGCATCGCCGAGAACACCTATCGAGTTCGCGCGCACACGACCTCGCCGTTGCGGTTCGCGCCCGGCCAGTGGGCGATGGTGTCGGCGCCGCGGTGGTCGGCGCCGCTGTGGCAGCGCACCCGTCGCGTGTTCTCCTACGCCGAGGCGCCGGGGGAGAACCCGGTCGAGTTCGCATTCACCGTGCCATCGGCGCAGGTGTCCGCCTTCAAGTCCGATCTCGTCGAATCCCGGCGGAGCAGGCTGTATCTCGACGCGACCGGCGGCGATTTCACCCTCGAGCGCCGGGTCGGCCGGCACCCACTGGTGTTACTGGCCGCGGGGATCGGTATCACCCCGTACCGATCGATGCTGCGCACACTGACGCTCGGTGACGGCCGCCCCGACCTGTCGTGGCTGACGGTCGTCCACGTCGTCGGTGCCGCCGAGCGGACGGTGTACGACGACGATTTCGACATCCTGCGGGCCGCCGGCGCGCGGGTCGAGATCATCGCCGACGCAGGGCTGGCCGCGGGTATCGCCGAACCCGCGGCGCTGGTCGACCTCGTCGGGCGTGCGGTGCACTCCGGTGAGGCGCACTATCTCGTGTCGGGCAATCCCGCGTTCGTGCGCACCACCGCCGCCACCATTCGCCGCACCGACACCACAACCCGCTGGGCGTTCTGGCGGATTCGCACCGACGCATTCCTGGGTTATTGAGTCTCTGGGTTATTGAGTTTCCAGGCTATTGACGGGCCCGGGTAGCGCTCATCCCGGCGCCTGCGCCAGGCGATGCAGCACCGTCACCACCTGGTCGACCACCGGTGAGTGCACCAGAGCGGGTCGTGCGGCGACGAGTTCGACGCTGGTGTGCGGGATGAGGTCGGCGTAGCGCACGCCGGCGATGTCGAGGGCGGCGGTGGGTGCGGGCACGATCGCCACCCCCAGCCCGGCGGCCACGAGCGTGACCAGCGTCGAGGTCTCGGCGACCTCGTGGCGGATACGTGGCACGAACCCCGCGTCGGCCCACAGACCCGAGATCACCGAGTTCATCACCGAGCGGCCGTGTCCGGCGTGGGCGATCAGATCGTCGGTCGCCAGGTCGGCGACGGACAGCTCTGCGCGGTTGGCGAGTCGGTGGCTGTCGGGGAGTGCGACGATCAGCCGGTCGGAACGGATCGGTTCGATCACCGCGTCGGTCCCGGTGACCGGCGGTCGTAGCAGTGCGAGGTCGATCCGTCTCTCTTCGAGTGCGGAGAGCAGTTCGGGCGCCAGCATCTCGCCGCGGACCGCGACCTCCACCCCGGGGAGTTCGTCGCGCAGTGTGCGGACGAGTTGCGGGAGCAGCGAGTAGGTGGCCGAGCCGACACACCCGATCGTCAGGTGTCCTTCCTGGCCTTCGGCGATGCGTCGCGCTTGCGAGCCGGCGGATTCGACGGCGTCGAGGATGGCGACGACCTGCGCGAGATAGGCGGTCCCGGCGGGGGTCAGTTCGACGCGGCGGGTCGAGCGGGTCAGCAACTCGACGCCGAGTTCGGCCTCGAGCTGCCGGATCTGTGCCGACAGCGGTGGCTGGGCGATGTGGAGTCGTTGCGCGGCCCGGCCGAAATGCAATTCCTCGGCGACCGCGCGGAAGTACCGCAGGTGGCGCAGTTCCATGGGCGCTAGTCTATGACCGTTGATACTTTGCAGCTCTCAATAGCGGCGATTTTGGTACTTCAGAATATGAGCGGGGCGGCCTAGCCTCGGAGTATGAGTTCTGGCACCTCACGCACTTCCGCCACCGATGTGGTCATCTGCTCCCCGCTGCGCACCCCGGTGGGCCGGATGGGTGGCGCGCTGGCGCCGCTGACCGTCACCGACCTGGCGACGACACTGCTACGCGAACTCGCCACGCGGACCGGCCTCGGCGAGGGCGATGTCGACGACGTCATCCTCGGACAGGGCTATGCCAACGGTGAGTCGCCCGCCATCGGACGCATGGCCGCCCTCGACGCCGGTCTCGGCATCGGCGTGCCCGGCATGCAGGTGGACCGCCGATGTGGCTCGGGACTGCAGGCCATCCTCAATGGTGCCGCCCAGATCGCCTCCGGGGGAGCCGAATTGGTCGTCGCCGGCGGTGCAGAATCGATGTCGAACGTCGAGCACTATGCGCTCGGTCTGCGGACCGGGGTGCGTCAGGGCGGCGTCGAGCTGATGGACCGCCTCGATCGGGGTCGCCTCACCGCGGGCGGACAATCGCACCCCGTGCCCGGTGGGATGATCGAGACCGCCGAGAACCTGCGCAAGAAATACTCGCTGAGCCGCACCGAGCAGGACGAACTCGCGGTGCGCTCCCACGAAAGAGCCATCGCCGCACACGACGCCGGGCGCTTCGCCGACGAACTCGTGCCCGTCGCCATCCCGGGGCGCCGCGGGAAACCCGATACCGTCGTCGACCGCGACGAGCACCCGCGTGCCGACGCCGACCTCGCGAGCCTGTCGAAGCTGCGCGCCATCCGCTCCCGCATCGACCCCGAGTCGACGGTCACCGCCGGTAATGCGTCCGGCCAGAACGACGGCGCGGCCATGTGCGTCGTCACCACCCGCGCCGGTGCCGAAAAGTGCGGTCTCGCACCGCTTCTGGCACTGCGTTCCTGGGCCGTCACCGGATGCGCCCCCGAGGAGATGGGGATCGGACCGGTCGGCGCCACCGCGGCGGCATTGGGCCGCGCCGACCTGACCCTCGCCGACATGGATCTGATCGAGCTCAACGAGGCCTTCGCCGCACAGGTGCTCGCCGTCCTCGCCGAATGGGAGATCGACCCGACCGACGAACGCCTGAACCCCAACGGTTCCGGGATCTCGCTGGGGCATCCGATCGGCGCGACCGGCGCCCGCATCCTGGCGACCGCGGCGTATGAGGCACGACGTCGAGACGCCCGCCACGTCCTGGAAACCATGTGCATCGGCGGCGGTCAGGGACTGGCCGCGGTGTTCGAGGTGATCCGATGAGCGCGGTCGAGGTCGCATCGTATGTGAGCGGACCCGCCGACGCGCCGGTCGTCGTGTTGTCGAACTCGCTGGGCTCCGACCACCGCATGTGGGACGCTCAGGTCCCCGAACTCGAGAAGACCTTCCGGGTGGTGCGCTATGACACCCGGGGACACGGGGCGTCGCCGGTTCCGCAGGGGCCGTACGGGATCGACGACCTCGCCGACGATCTCATCGCCCTACTCGACCGCCTGGGCGTCGAGCAGGCCGCCATCGTGGGGCTCTCCCTCGGCGGGATGACCGCGATGCGGGTCGCCGCGCGCAACCCGGACCGTGTGCGCAGCCTCGGATTGCTTTGTACCTCAACGTATCTGGGGCCGGCGGCCGGGTGGACCGACCGCGCCGCGGTGGTACGCGACGGTGGATCGGTCGCCGTCGCCGACGGCGTACTCAGCCGCTGGTTCAGCCCGGGATTCCTTGCCGACAAGTCGAATTCGGACCGATTGGCCTACTACCGGGACATGATCGCCGCCACCCCGGCCGAAGGGTACGCGGGCTGCTGCGAGGCCATCGCCGCGATGGATCAACGCGACGAGATCTCCGCGATCACCGCGCCGACCCTCGCGATCGCCGGCGCCGACGACCCGGCCACCCCGCCGCAGATGCTCGCCGACATCGTCGACGCCGTTGCCGACGGCACGCTGCTCGTCGTCGACGACGCGGCACACCTGGCCAACGTCGAACAGCCCGCCACCATCACTGCCGCCCTCATCGAACATCTGGAGAAGTCATGAGCATCAACAAGGTTGCCGCGTCCGCGGCCGAGGCCGTCGCCGACATTCCCGACGGCGCGAGTCTCGCGGTCGGCGGATTCGGGCTCTCCGGAATCCCCAGGTTCCTCATCGACGCGCTACTCGCCCAGGGTGCCGGGAACCTGACCATCGTCAGCAACAACTGTGGCGTCGACGGCGCGGGTCTCGGACTCCTGTTGGAGGCCAGGCGAATCGACAAGGTGATCGCCTCCTACATCGGCGAGAACAAGGAGTTCGGCCGCCAGTTCCTCGCCGGTGAGGTCACCGTCGAGCTCACCCCACAGGGAACGCTGGCCGAACGGATGCGGGCCGGCGGCAGCGGGATCGGCGCGTTCTTCACCCCGACCGGCGTCGGTACCCTCGTCGCCGACGGTGGTCTGCCGTGGCGATACAACTCCGACGGTTCGGTCGCGCTGGCGTCACCGGCCAAGGAGGTCCGCACCTTCAACGGTCAGGAGATGGTGCTCGAGGAGTCCATCGTCACCGACTACGCCCTGGTGCGTGCCGCCGTCGTCGACACGGCGGGCAACTGCTGCTTCCACGCCGCCGCCCGCAACTTCAATCCGCCCGCCGCGATGTCGGGGCGGATCACCATCGTCGAAGCCGAGAAGGTGGTGCAGGTCGGTGAACTCGGCCCCGATCAGATCCACCTGCCGGGGATCTTCGTCAAGCGGATCGTCGAGCTCACCCCGGAACAGGCCGCCGACAAGGGAATCGAGCACCGCACCATCCGGGAGCGGCCGGCGGCCGTCTCGGCGTGATCTCCCGACCCGCCCGATCGACTGCCACCCTTCACTTTCCGAGGAGAACATCATGACCTGGACCCGCACCGAGATGGCCGCCCGCGCGGCACGCGAGTTGCGTCCCGGCGACTACGTCAATCTGGGGATCGGGCTGCCGACGCTCATCCCCGATCACATGCCCGCCGATTCCGACATCGTGCTGCACGCCGAGAACGGCATCCTCGGGGTGGGGCCGTTCCCGTACGACGACGAGGTCGACCCCGATCTGATCAACGCGGGCAAGCAAACCGTGTCGGTGCTGCCCGGTGCGTCGTATTTCGATTCCGCCACCAGCTTCTCGATGATCCGCGGCGGTCACGTCGACGTCGCGGTCCTCGGTGGCATGCAGGTGTCGGCGAACGGTGATCTGGCCAACTGGATGGTGCCCGGCGCGATGGTCAAGGGCATCGGCGGTGCCATGGATCTTGTCAACGGCGCCGGACAGGTCATCGTGCTGATGGAGCACGTCAGCAAGAAGGGCGACCCGAAGCTCGTCGCGGAGTGCTCGTTGCCGCTGACCGGTAAGGCGGTGGTGAGTAGGGTGATCACCGATCTCGGTGTCTTCGACGTCACCGGAACGGGATTCGACGTCGTCGAATTGGCTCCGGGAGTGGAGTTCTCCGATGTGGAGGCCAAGACCGGTGCGCCCGTCGTCGACAACACCGACACCAACGGTCAGGATCGCGACGCCGCCAACTCCGACCTCGACCGCAGTCCGAGCTTGGCGTAGATGCGGGTGAGGTGGTACTGCACGGTCTTGGGCGAGATGTACAGTTCGGCAGCCACTTCCCGATTCGACAGCCCGCGGGCGACGAGCGTCGCGACGGCCTCTTCCTGAGGGGTCAGGTCGGTGACGTCGCGATCAGCACGAGTGGAGGCGCCGGCGTGCCCGGTGTGTACCCCGCCCGCCTTCAGCTCCCGATCGCACCTCTCGACATACGTTGTCGCACCGAGGGAATGATAGATCTCGCGTGCAGTGGCCATGACGGTGTCGGCGGCTCGGCGTTTGCCTGCCCGTCGCAGCGTCTGGCCGTAGGCGAAGTTCACGCGCGCGAGGTCGTAGCGCAGCGGCAGGCCGTCCAACAGCTGCAGTGACCGCTCGAAAGTTCTTCGTGCGCCGTGGATGTCACCGGTGGAACCGAGTAGACGGGCACGCGCATAGCCGAGTCGTGCTGCCGCCGAACGGTGTCCGCGCACCGCGGTACGTTCCTCGAACGGTGTGAGCAGGGCGTCGGCCTCGTCGAGTTGGCCGTCGACGACCAGTGCGTTGGCGAGGACGTCGACCCACGGCCACCATCCGGGCTCGACGAGAGCGGGGGTGTCTTTGGCCATCTGCCGCAGAGGTTCGAGGGTGCGGATCACCTTGCCGTAATCGGCGGCGGCCTCGGCGAGTTGTGCTCGCGCGAGCAGCGTCGGTATCCGCATGATCTCGTAGTCGCCGGCGGGCGCCGCCGCCCGGTCGGCTGCATCGTGTGCGGATGCCCAGTCTCCGCGGAGCGAATGGATTTGCGCCGCAGTCCAGTTCAGCAAGGGTGTGACCAGCTCGATGCCACCCCGGTGGGCGAGATCGCGTCCTCGCTCCACGGTGACGAGCGCGGTATCCCAGTCGCCGGTGAGGAATTCGACGCGGGCGAGCCACGCCAGCGACCAGAGAGAGATCCGGTTGGAGCCGCCGAGAGCGGCCATGGAGACGGCGGTCTCCAGATGGCTTCGGGCGCTGCCGATATCGTCGATGCCGAGTTCGAGCCAGCCGCGCCCCATGGAGACGCGCTGCGCCTGAGGTCCGAAGCGTACGCGTTCGGCGAGGTCGGTGTACGAGGCGACGGCGCCGGTCGAATCTCCCGACCACGCCTGTCCGAGACCGCGGATGACTGCGGCCTCGATTCCGGCGGGCGAGTTGTCGCCGGCCATCTCGATGGCCCGATCGGCCCAGTCGACGAGTTCGTCCCCGCGGCAGCGGACGAGATGGTGCAGGACGAAGCGCTGCGCTATCAGTGCGGCGACATCGGGTTCGCGCTCGAAACTGACTATTCCCCAAGCGCGTTCGAGCCGAAGGTGGGCGTCGGCGGACCGGCCGCGCAGGATGGCGAGATATGCCAGGGTGGCGTTGCGCAGCGCGGTCTCACGCAGGCTCTCCACGATCGGCACGTACGACGCCGCGCTCACACAGTCGCCTGCGGCGAGCAATGCATCGACCGACAGGGTGGTGCGTTGGTCACTGCGAAGCCGATCCGAGGTCAGACGACCGGCTTGTCGGTAGAGTTCGGCGGCCGCAGCCCACTCGCCGTCGGTGGCGCGGGCCTGGGCGAGCGCGTCGAGTTCGTCGGCGAGCGCGGCGTCGGGGACCGGGGTCGCGGCGACACGGTGATTGAGCCGGTGCACCGGATCGGTCACCAGATCGGCAGCGCGGCGATGCATTTCGCCGACGCGACGGATTCCCATCACCTCGAGCACCGCGGCCTGTATCAGCGGTCCGGCGATCCGGGGATGCGCATCGGCCGGTACCAGAGCGGCCGGAGCCTGGACGAGCCCGGTGCGCAGAGCGTCGTCGAGGGCGTCGAGCGGGTCGGTGATGCCTGCCAATTCGATTGCCACACCCAGTGACTCGTTGTCGTGGAGTATGCAGAGTGCTTCGATGAGTCGGCGGGCGGGTGTGGGGCACGCGCCGAGTTCTTCGCGGACCGAGCTGACGACGTAGCCGGGCGCGGGTAGCGCGATGCCCGCCTGCGACCAGGCTCGTCCCGGTAGCTCGTCCAGCAGGCTCAGTATGTCGCGCGGATTGCCCGCGGTGTGGTGGGTGAGCCTGTCGACAACCGTCGGATGAACCGCTCGTGCGCGGGCCGTGGCCAGTGCGGCCACGGCGTCGCGGTCCAGCCCGGCGAGTGGCATCACATCGGGTAGGAGAGACATCAGTGCCGACGATTCGTGTGTGGCAGCGAGGAGAACGAGGTGCGTCTCGTGCTCTTCGCCGATGACCTCGGTGAGTTCCGCCGTGTCGAGGGCGTCGGCGTCGTCGATGGTGCGAATCGACAGGTCCTGCTGCGCAGCGAGTTGCGCGACGCGACGCAGCAGCGTGCTCTTGCCGATGCCGGAGGCGCCGGTGACCAGGAGGTAGGACGTCTGCGTCAGCTGAGCCGCGCGTTCGAGGATCTCGCCGACCTCGCGATCACGACCGATACAACCGGCCTCGATGATCATCCCCACATCCTAGTTGCGTCCCCTCGGGGGGAACGGATGTTTCACCCAAGGGCCTTGGCACCCTTTCCCCGACGACCGGGCCGCCCTTCCCCCGGTGGTCGAGGCTTTACCCCCGATGGTCGAGGACCTTCCCCCGGCGGTCGAGGACCTCCCCCTGGGTGCTCGAGAGCCCTTCCCCCCGATGGTCGAGGTGCGAGGCGCGTGCGCCGAGCCTCGAGACCCGGTGAGCCACAGCTGGTTCCACCCCACAGCGAACCGGTCACCGCGGATAGGTGACAATCACCTGCCCCGTCCGCCGGCTCCGCCACTCCACCCTCCGATCCAGAAAGAGCGTCGGCACCCACTCCGCAAGATGCTTGCGCTGGTGATCGGCCCGACACAGCGGGATCAGATCGCCGAGCACCGTCCATCCTCCGGCCTCGGGGTCGGCATGGTTGAAGGGTCGCCAATGATCAAGGTCGCACAGGTGTGACGGCATCCCACAGAACGGAAACCGGCACCACGCATCGTTGGCCAGCACCTCAGCACGCAACGCAGCGCTGGGTGCATAGGTCAATGCCCCAGGAGGTGGCACAGTGTGACCACCGTGCCCGGTCGGATCCGCCGGCGGCGCTTGCGGCCGGTCGGAGATCTGCGGGATCAACGGACCAGCAGCACGCACGGATTCGGGGTAATGGATCGTCTTCGCCACGTCGGCGAGGGTGGTGGCGTAGTCGGGGTCGATCGGCCCGTACCCCTGCAACCGGGGCACCAGCACACCGTCAGGGTCCTTCAACACCGTCAGGACGGGTGCGCCGGGTACGACCAGGGCACGTCCGAACGCCACGGGCACCTCATCCGGGGTGGGTGAATTAATGGGGTCGGGGATTTCGGGTTCGGCGACCGGCTCGACCAACTCCACCAACTCGACGTCGGGAGCGTCGGCGGGTCCGGGTAGCCGGTCGTCCCACGCATCCGCAGCGTCAGCGGGGGTTTCCGCCGAGTCCCTGTTGACGGCACCGCTGCCTTTCGTGCACGTGGCCAGACCGCATTCACAGTCGAGGTGCGCCCCCGGCACGCCGGTGATCTCCCCAAGGGCGATCACCCGCAGCGATCCCACTCGACGCGGGTCCTTGCGGCAGGTCCGTTCTCCGATCAAGGCGTTGATCTGGGTGGTGAGGAACACCCCGTAATGCGCGGGAACAACCGCATCGAGGTTGGAGTGTCCAGCGACATCCGGGGTGATGGTCACGTTTCCCACCAGATCGGTGATGGTGTCGCGGTCCTCGATCACACTGTCGGGGTTCATCGAAATCAGCGCAGCGTCGAGTTGTTGGGACAGCACCGGATCGGTGGTGGCCCGGGACCCGTAGTCCAGGACGATCTCCTCGAACGACATCTCCTCGTTGTCACCGGACTCGTCACCGCCGCTACTGTCGGTGTCGGTGTCGGTGTCGGTGTCGGTGTCGGTGTCGATGTCTCCGCCGCGTTGGGCGGCGCGCGCCATGATCGAAGCCCGATTCGTCGACAGTTCCCCATTCAAGTAGGCGGCACGGATCAGGGGGAACTTGTCCAACAGATCCGCCAACGCTATCCAGCTCCCGGCCTTGCTACGGGAAACCTTGAACTGCAACGACACCTCAGCGCGGCCGAGTCTCTCGGCGTGCTCGACCACCGAACCCCACACACCGGTCTCGGGTCGACCGGCCAGATGCTCACGAAACACCCGCTCCGCCAGAGCGGCAGCGGCCAGGACTGTTCGGGCTTTGTATTTGCGGGACTGGCGGAGCAGGTCCGGGCCGGTTTCGGTGAGCTCATCGCGCGACATGGCTGTGATCGCGGCAGCGTCGGCATCCGGGTCGGTGAACGTCAACGTCGTCGACACCCGAAACCTCCCCTCCCGCGATCGGTGATCCAACCTATGGGCACAAGTGTACGAAGGGGTACCGACAAAACCGGTCCGGCGATCGCCACACCGGAGAAATCTGTGGACAACTTTATTCGCGCGTCGATTGGGAGCCGATGTGGTTGCGATGCTTGTCATCTCGCCAGGGTCTCGAGGCTCGCCGCACGCGGCTCGCACCTCGACCACCGGGGGGAAGCGTTCGAATGACGCTCCGGGCCTTCCATCCGATGGTCGAGGTGCCGAGGAGCGATAGCGACGAGGCCTCGAGACCCCTCTCGCCGACAGGTATCCGCACCACCCGCCGAGCCGAACCAGCATCGGCACAAGCGGTCTCGAGGCTCGCCGCACGCGGCTCGCACCTCGACCACCGGGGGGACAGAACGAGCGTCGGAAGGTGGAAGCGCTCGACCACCGGGGGAAGGGTCGACCATCGGCCAGGAAACGCTCCGTCGTTCTACTCCGATGGTCGAGGTGCCGAGGAGCGCCAGCGACGAGCCTCGAGACCCCGCTCGCCGACAGGTATCCGCACCACCCGTCGAGCCGAACCAGCTCCGGCGCAAGCGGTCTCGAGGCTCGACGCACGCGGCTCGCACCTCGACCACCGGGGCAAAGGATAAACGCCGGACCGTGGAAGGGCTCGATGACCCGGGGGAGGTCTCGACCCGGCGGGGCTACCCCTGATCGCCGCCGGCGACCGGCAGGACCGATCCGGTGATGTAGGAGGCTTCGTCGGAGGCGAGGAAGCAGATGGCGGCGGCCTGCTCGTCGAGGGTGCCGTACCGTTTCAGCAGCGACGAGGAGATTGTCTGCTCGATGTGCGCGTCGAACCACTGTTGCTGTGTCTCGCTCTGCGGGGTGGGCGTGCCACGGGAGATCCGCCGCGGCGGGGCCTCGGTGCCGCCAGGAGCGGTGGCCACCACACGAATGCCGTTGTCGGCGTACTCCATTGCCAGCGATGCGGTGATCGCGTTGACGCCGCCTTTGGCTGCCGAGTAGGGGATGCGATGGATGCCGCGGGTCGCCGCCGACGACACGTTGACGATCACACCCGATCCGTGGGCCACCATCGAAGGCAGAGCTGCTCGGCACGCGTAGAGCGTTGTCATCAGGGACCGATCGATCTCGGCGCGGATCTGTTCGTCGGTGAACTCGACGAACGGTTTGAAGTTGATCGCGCCGCCCACGTTGTTGATCAACACATCGACCCGGCCGTATGTCTCGATCGCGGTGGCGACGACAGATGCTGCGCCGTCGTAGGTTTCGAGATCAGCAATACTTCCGACTGCCTGGCCGCCGAGATCGGTGACGTCGGAGACGAGTTCGTCCACGAGTTCCGATCGGTCGGCACAGACGACGCGACCGCCCTCGGCGCCGATGCGCCGTGCGGTGTGTGCGCCGATACCCTGCGCGGCTCCGGTCACGATCACCACCTTGCCGGCAAAACGACCCGGGGTGATGAAACGTGGCCGCCGCGAGGCCATCTCATCGGCCATGGCGCGCCGCATCGTCTGCTTGGACCGCTCGGCATGTGCGGAGATCAATCCGCGGGCCCGGTCGCGGTTGCCCGACGCGAACGCCTCGACGATGTCGATGTGGTCCTGCGCGCACAACGGATGACACCACGTCGCATTGCGCAGCACCTCGCCCATCCGGCCCTTGACGCCGAGCGCCTGGTAGGCGGCGAGCAGATGATCGTTGCCGGTGAGTCCGAACAGGTAATCGTGGAACGCGGCGTTGGTCTCGGTGTATTCTGCGGCGTCGACGAACGAATCCCCCTTGACGTAGGGCAATGTCGCCTCGGCGAGCAGCCGGTAGCCGGCCAGCTGGCGACTGGTCATCCTGCCGAGAGTCAGCTCCAGCGCACCGAGTTCGAGCGCCGCGCGCGCCTCGAACAGCGCATCGGATTCGTGGATACCCGGGTGTTCCTCGCCGATTTCGTAGCCCTGCTCGGTGACGGTGGGCACGGTCTCGACGACGGGTTCCGTCTCGGCCACCGTTTCCGTCTTGTCAACCGGCACAGCCTCGGTCAGCGGCGCGGTCTCGGCCTCCGCGAAGACCGTCTGTCCGGCGATGCCCCGAGCCTCGCTCGCGGCGAGCAGGTCACCGCCGTCCGGGTCGAGATCGTCGCCGGCGCCGTGCGCAGTCCACACCTGCTGACCGGCGATACGTGCGATGGCGCCGTCGTCGACGAGCGGGGCGGCATGTTGTTCGTGAGGGCCGATGTCGCGCGGTGCGAGCACCTGCTGCCCGGCGATGCCACGGGCGTCACGGGCGGGGATCACCGGGTCCTCGTCGACAACCACAGCGGTCGACGGGAAGTCCTGCACTGCAGAGTTGCCGCCGCCATCGATGGAGATGCTCTCCTTCGCGGCTGCGGGTACCGCAAGCGCGAACTTCTCGTAGTAGAAGCCGACCGGCTCGATACCCGCGTCGGCCACATGGGCGCGGACGGACTCGACCATCGGGGGCGGTCCGCACAGGTAGATCGCGACATCCCCGTCGTAGAGATGCTCGGGTCGGATCAGGGTCATCACATAGCCCTTGTTCACCGCCGAGCTGTTCGGGTCGGAAACACAATGGTCCCAGGTGAATCCCGACAGTTCTCGCGAGAAGTACTCGATCTCGTCGAGCGCGACCAGGTCGGTGTCGGTGGAGACGCCGTAGATGAGATGCACCTTGCGGGCGCTGTTGTCGTCGTGCATCTTTCGCAGCATCGACAGGATCGGCGCGAGACCGGTGCCGCCGGCGAGCAGAAGTACCGGCCGGGTGGCCTCACGCAGGAAGAACGAGCCGTGTGGGCCGGTGAAGCTGATCTCGTCGCCACGCTGCGCCCGGTCGGTCAGATAGTCCGACATCGCGCCGCCGGGCGTGAGCTTCACCATGAAAATCAGCCGTTCCTCGTGCGGCCCGTTGGCAAACGAGTAGGACCTCCGCAGTGGCTGACCGGTCCCGTTGCCGTCGGCGTCGAGTGCCTCGGTGCCCGGTACGGCAATGTTGACGTACTGTCCCGGCAGGAATGCGAGGTCGCCGCGGTTGCCGATCTCGATGCCCACGCGCATTGTCGATTCCGAGAGCCGTTCGGGGCTGACGATGGTGCCGGTGAAGTCGCCCGCGGCCGTCTTCGCGATGTCGGAGGTCGCGGCGATCCGCAGGACGAGATCGGACTGTGGCTTCATGCAGCACGGCAGCGCATAGCCGTCCGCGCTCTCGGCCGCCGACAGCGCGTCGTCGATGTAGGTGCCGCCGTCGTACTCGCCGGATTCGCAGAATGCCTTGCAGGTTCCGCATGCCCCGTCGCGGCAGTCGAGTGGGATGTTGATCCGTTGACGGTAGGAGGCGTCGGCGACGGTCTGATCCTCGCGGCAGGTGACGAACCGGGTGACCCCGTCCTCGAAGGTCAGGGCCACCTGGTGGGTGGGAGCCTGGGCGCCGGTCGGAGGACTCGCCGACGTCGGCTGGTCAGTGGTGAGAGTCATTCTGGCACCCGCCTTCTCAGAAGTGGTAGACGTCCACCACGTGGTGGATGTAATCGTTCTTGAGTACGACGGTCTTCCGACGGATCAGCGGTGACTCCCCGGAGAAGTCGATGGTGTAGAACGAGGTGCCGTAATACGGGTCGACCGTGTGATACCGGAAATACATCGTGTGCCAATTGAATCGGACGTCGACGAGATCGCCGCGCCGCTCGATGACCTCGACGTTGCTGATGTTGTGACTGGTGCGCGGCTCGGGAAGTGAAGTCGCCGAGGAGCGTTCGGTGCGAATCCGGAACACCCGGTCCTCGAGGCCACCCTTGTTGGCGTAGTAGATGAGTGAGATCTCGCGCTGCGGGTTCTCGACCAGACGGTCATCGTCGTCCCACGCCGGCATCCAGTAGACGACGTCGTCGGCGTAACACTCGAGCCACTTCTCGAACTCGCGGTCGTCGAGGTAGCGGGCCTCGCGGTAGAGGAACTGCTCGATCATGTTCTGGGTGATCAGCGTGGTGCCGGCCTTGTTGGATGGCGAGGGGGTGGATGGAGACGGGGTGGACAGGGATTCGGTGGTCATTGGGATCTGCCTTCTGCGAACGAAAGTGGGCTGGGAGGTCGGCTCGTCGCTCACGCCTGACGCGTGGCGGCCTCTTCTTCGGCGACGGCGGCTCGCATGGTCTCCAGCCAGTAGCCGTGCTGGACGGGATAGAGCCCCTCGTCCTCGTTCTTCTTTCCCGCCGAGACGATCTCGGTCATGCCCAGGCTCTGCGCCACCGGGTCGGGGCCCGAGAGCCAGTGTTGCGCACCGCGGCTCATGTCGTTCCACGGTGCGGCAGTGGCGTGGAAGGTCAACTGGCAGGAGCGGAACTCCTCGAGGTCGTCCGGGGTCGCCATGCCGGAGGCGTTGAAGAAGTCCTCGTACTGGCGGATGCGGTGTGCGCGGGCGGTGTCGCTCTCACCCTTGGGTGCGATGCAGTAGATCGTCACCTCGGTCTTGTCCGGCGCGATCGGCCGGAAGTGGCGGATCTGCGTCGAGAACTGGTCCATCAGATACACATTCGGGTACAGGCACAGATTGCGTGACCCCTTCACCATGAATTCGCCCTTGGCGTCGCCGAACTTCGCCTTGAGCTCGTCCATCTTGTCCCACAGCGGACGGTCCTGCGGGTTGGCCGCCCACGTCCACAGGCACAGGTGTCCGTGCGGGAACGACCAGTACCCGCCGCCGGACTTGCCCCACCCGCCGGCGTTGAGGGCCTTGGTGTCGTTCTTGGATTCGCCGGTGTTGCGCCGTGAGGTCGTCGCCGCGTAGTTCCAGTGGGTCGCCGTCACGTGATAGCCGTCGGCGCCGTTCTCCGCCTGCACCTTCCAGTTGCCGTCGTAGGTGTAGGTCGACGAGCCGCGCAGCACCTCGAGGCCCTCGGGTGACTGGTCGACCAGCATGTCGATGACGGTGCGGGTGTCGCCGAGATGCTCCTCGAGTGGCAGCACGTCGGGATTGAGGCTACCGAACAGGAATCCGCGATAGTTGCCGAACTTCGCCACCGTGGTCAGATTGTGAGAACCGTTGACGTTGAACGTGTCCGGGTAGCCGGCGCCGTCGGGATCCTTCACCTTCAGCAGGGTGCCGTCGTTGCGGAAGGTCCACCCGTGGAACGGGCAGGTCAGCGTCATCCGATTGTCGGTCTTGCGGCGGCAGATCATCGCCCCGCGGTGTGCGCACGCGTTGATCAGGCAGTGCAGCTCGCCGTCCTTGCCGCGGGTGATCATCACCGGTTGGCGACCGATGTAGGTGGTGAAGTAGTCGCCGGGGTTGGCGACCTGGCTCTCGTGGGCCAGATAGATCCAGTTGCCCTCGAAGATGTGGCGCATCTCGAGCTCGAAGATCTCCTCGTCGGTGAAGATGCGTCGGTTCGCCCGGTAGATGCCGGCGTCGCGATCGTCGATGACGGCCTCGGACAGTACCGAGCGGACGTGCTCCGACGGTGCCGCGGGAACGACGGTCGAGAACGCCTCGGGAGTCGAGTGGTCGGGCCGATCGGTGACGGTCATGGCTACCTCCTGGGTGTGGGCTGTGTTTCGACTCTCGCAGCACGTGTCACCCATCACACCGGCATTAACCCCAGTCCTGACCCGGCATCTGATTGATAAAGAGAGCAGCTCAATCGACGGAATACGTGTCCTTGTCTCGTATGGATCGCGGATCTACCGTGATTGATACGTGGTGTCGATCACATGCGCCCGATTGATCAGGTTCGTTCACTCGAGACAGGGAAGGAGGACGACATGGAGCTCCGTCACCTCAGGTATTTCGCCGCTGTCGCCGAGACCTGCCACTTCGGTCAGGCAGCCGCGATGCTGCACGTCGCACAGCCGGCGCTGTCGTATGCGATCCGCCAGCTCGAATCCGAGCTCGATGTCACCCTGTTCGCCCGCACCACACGCCAGGTCGCGCTGACCCCGGCAGGGGAGTACCTGCAGGGCGAGGCCGCACGCATCCTCGACGACGTCGATGCGGCCATGGAAGGCGTACGGCGGATCGCAGCCGGGCGCAGCGGGCTGGTGCGTCTGGGACTCACCGGCATCGCCGCCTTCTCACACCTGCCGCGGATCGCGCGCGCGGTCAAACAGGCCCTGCCGGATGTGGAGCTGCAGATCTCCTCCGACATGCTCACCCCGATGCAATGCGCGGCGCTGCAGTCGGGCGAGATCGACCTCGGTGTGTTGCGCCCACCGGTGGTCGGTGACGGCATCGAACTGCGCACCATCGACGTCGAGTCGGTGGTCCTGGTGGTCTCCGCCGATCACCGCCTCGCCGTCGAACCCGTCATCGCCACCACCGATCTGCGCAACGAGCCGTTCGTGATGTACGACAGCCGTGATTCCGCGGTCAACGACGCGACGCTGCGCGCTTGCCGCCGAGCCGGTTTCGTGCCGCAACGTGCGCATGAGGCGTCGGGCACCCCGGTCCTGCTCGCGCTGGTCGCGGCGGGTCTCGGAGTCGCCGTGCTGCCGGCCTCGGTCCGCGCACTTCCCATGGAGGGCTTGGTGATTCGCGACCTCGCCGACGCCGGCAGCACCGAGGTCGCCCTGGCCTGGAACGCCGGAGAGACCAACCCCGTCGTCGAATCGGTGGCACGGGTCATCAGCAACGCCTTCGACCTGTCCGCCGTGCTTCCCTCGTCCGCCCCGCTGGGAGAACAACTGTGAAAATCATCGAGATCGAGGCGATTCCGTTCGCCATTCCCTACCGCAAACCCTTGCGGTTCGCCTCCGGCGAGGTGTCGGTCGCCGAGCACGTCCTGGTTCGCGTCCACACCGACGACGGGATCGTCGGTGTCGCCGAGGCACCCCCGCGTCCGTTCACCTACGGCGAGACCCAGTGCGGGATCGTCGCCGTCATCGAGACCGTGTTCGCCCCGCAATTGGCCGGGCTCACGCTGCTCGACCGCGAGATGATGGTCGCCCGTATCAACCGGACCATCGGCAATCCCACCGCGAAAGCCGCTGTGGACATGGCGATCTGGGACGCCCTGGGCAAGACCCTGCAGATGCCGGTGACCGACCTGCTCGGCCGCTACACCGATCGCCTGCGGGTCAGTCACATGCTCGGCTTCGACGAGCCGGCCACCATGGTCGCCGAGGCGGAGAAGATGCGCGAGAACTACGGGATCGCGACCTTCAAGGTCAAGGTCGGGCGCCGACCGATCGGCCTCGACACCGCCGTGGTGCGCGCATTGCGTGAGCGATTCGGCGACGAGATCGAACTCTACGTCGACGGCAACCGCGGCTGGTCGTCGTCGGAGTCGTTGCGCGCCATGAAGGACATGGCCGACCTCGATCTGCTCTTCGCCGAGGAACTGTGCCCCGCCGACGACGTCGTCGGCCGGCGTTGGCTCGTCGAGCACCTCGACGTGCCGTTCATCGCCGACGAGTCGGTGCCCACCGCCGCCGACGTCACCCGCGAGATCCTCGGCGGCTCGGCCACCGCGATCAGCATCAAGACCGCCCGCACCGGCTTCACGTGGTCACGGCGGGTACATCACCTCGCCGAGGGACTCGGCATCGACGTGGTGATGGGCAATCAGATCGACGGTCAGGTCGGCACCGCTTGCACCCTGGCGTTCGGCGCGGCCCACGAACTGACCTCCCGCTACGCCGGCGAACTGTCGAATTTCCTCGACATGAGCGACGACCTGCTCGCCGAACCCCTACAGATCCGGGACGGTTACCTGCACACCAGCCCGAACGCCGGCATCGGCATCGAGATCGACCCCGACAAACTCGCCCGCTACCGAGTCGACCGATAGGAGACGCGCATGATCTATCACGTCCGGATGGACGTCAACATCCCCCACGATCTCGACCCCGAGGTGCGGGCCGACACCGTGGCGCGTGAAAAGGCGTATTCACAAGAGCTGCAACGGTCGGGCAAGTGGCCGCACATCTGGCGGATCGTCGGCGAGTACTCCAACTACTCGATCTTCGACGTGGCCGACCACGACGAGTTGCACACGATCTTGTCCGGACTCCCGCTCTTCGCCTACATGGACATCTCGGTGACCCCGCTGGCCACCCACCCTTCCGACATCAACGCGGGTTGATCCCGTAAACCCAACAATCGCAACACCATCGAGCCCCATCAACCCAGCCCGTCAACAAGGAGTACCCATCATGACCGACACCAGCTTCGATACCGAGGTCAACGCCAAGGCCGCCGAATCCGGCGCGAACGCGTCGGCGCGTTTCGCCGAGCGTATGGCCACCGCGGGCGGCCGCGCCGGCGTCATCGACACCGCACGCGTGAATTACCTTGCCAGCAAGGTGATCAAGGGAATCAACGACATCGTCCTCGAGGACAAGGTGTCCTACGAGGAGTACAACGCGCTCAAGGCGTGGCTGATCAAGGTCGGCGCCGACGGCGAGTGGCCGCTGTTCCTCGATGTGTGGCTCGAGCACTCGGTGGAAGAGGTCGCCAACGAGCACCGCGAGGGCAGCAAGGGCACCATCGAGGGCCCCTACTACATCGAGGGATCACCCGAGTTGCCGTGGAACGGAACCATTCCCATGCGCGACGACGAGCCCGGTGATCCGCTGGTGTTCGCCGGGCAGGTGCGCGCCGTCGACGGCGCCCCGCTCGCCGGTGCGCGCCTGGAGCTGTGGCACGCCGATGATCTCGGTTTCTACTCGCAGTTCGCCCCGGGCCTGCCCGAGTGGAACCTGCGTGGCACCTGGATCGCCAACGAGGACGGGCGTTTCGAGATCCACACGCTGCGTCCGGCGCCGTACATGATCCCCACCGACGGTGCATGCGGCCAGCTCATCGCCGCCGCCGGCTGGCACGCCTGGCGTCCGGCTCACCTGCACTTCAAGGTCAGCGCGCCCGGCCATCAGCTGATCACCTCGCAGCTGTACTTCCCCGGCGACCCGCACAACGGAGACGACATCGCCTCGGCGGTCAAGCCCGAGCTGATGCTCGACGTCAAGGACAACCCGAACGGCGAGGGCTACGTCACCGAATACGATTTCGTCCTCGATCCCGAGGCCTGATCGCAGGCAATAAGACCGACCTCACCAGAAGCGAAGGAGTCCACCGTGCTCGTCGCACCCACCGCCGTTGTCGCGGCCACCTCGTCACCGGACCTCACAGCGGTACGCGCACAAGCGGGTTCGTGGCGTTCGGCCGAGATCGGGATCACCGACCGCGATCTCACCGACGCGGCGCTCGCCGATCTCGTCGACACCGCCGGTGGTGCGGGCGAGGACTCCTTCGCCAGGGCGGTCACCGCGATCATCTCGGCCCGCGCCGGTAGCTTCCCGCGCATCCCGCACATCGACGCGGCGACCGAGATCTTCCGAACCTTCCTGCGCCACGATCTCATCGACGGCTGGCTCTACGTCCGTGAATCCGACGGCTATCTGCATCCCTATCTCGTCATGGACCTGACGCTCGAACACGCCGACCGCACCCACGGTCCGCGGATCAAGTTCACCATGGAGGCCGACAACGCCACGGTGAAGCGTCCGTCGTGCAAACCCAAGGTGCTCTACTTCGAGGAGACCGAGGTGGTCGGCAAGACCCCCGGTGACGTCCTGGCGGCCGGCGGCGCCTACAAGGAAACCCCGGAACTCAAGGCGGAGTACCGGACTCGTCGTGAGCAGTATCAGCGGATCATCGACGACGGGTTCGGTAAGCAGTACCGCTACACCGGCCGGGTGATCCGCACCGACGACTACCGCGCGCCCAACAAGCGGGAGAACCGCAAGGTGGTCCACGACGTCGCACCGAGCGAGATCGCGGCGCTGCGCATGGTGGCGCCGTCGATCCTGTTCGGTTCCGACGACTACGGGCCGGTCCCGGTGATCACCGCGGTCCGCGTGTTCGATTTGGGCGCACAGGATTTCCTCGACGTCAACACCGGCGACCTCGTCGACTACGCCTACGATGCGCATCTGCAGGACAAGCTGGTGCTGCCTGACGATCAGCGAGAACTCCTCAACATCCTCACCACCGACATCTCGGTGTTCACCGGCGACATCATCGACGGGAAATCGGCGGGCAACGTGATCCTGGCCAAGGGGCGCCCCGGCGTCGGCAAGACACTGACCGCCGAGGTGTACGCCGAGGTCACCGCACGTCCGCTGTACTCGATCCACTCCGGATCACTGGGTGTGACACCGGAATTGGTGCGCAAGAATCTCGAGGTGATCTTCGACCGCGCCAAGCGGTGGGATGCGGTGTTGCTGCTCGACGAGGCCGACGTCTTCGTCATGGAACGCGGAATGGACCTGTCGCAGAACGCGATCGTCGCCGAGTTCCTGCGCACCCTCGAGTACTTCGACGGACTGCTGTTCCTCACCACCAACCGGATCGACGGCGTCGACGAGGCGATCCTCGCCCGGTGTGCCGCGGTCATCGAATACCAGCCACCCGGACCCAAGGACGCCCGCCAGGTGTGGCAGATCCTCGCCGCGGGCAACGACGTCATCCTCGGAGAGGAACTACTCGACGACCTCGTCGGCGGCTTCCCCGACATCACCCCGCGCGACATCAAGATGCTGTTGCGACTCGCGTTGCGGATGGCCAGACATCGCGGGGTCGATCTCGATGCCTCGGTGTTCGCCGGCAGCGCGGTGTTCCGCGGGTTGCACTACATTCCGCCGGAGGATCGGCGGTAGCGCACACCTCGGTGCGCCTACGCTGGGTGAGGTGCGGTATGACGTCGAGATCGAGTCGCTGGTCGTGTCACCCCGACACGCCTACTTCGGCCGGTCCAAGGACGGCCCCGCCGACGACGTGGCGACCCACACCCCCGATCACGTCGATGTGGTCGCCGACAAAGGCATTCGTGGCGACCGGTTCTTCGGCGTGCGCGCCCACACCGAGGCCGCGGTGACGTTCCTCGCGATCGAGGCGTGGCAGGCCGCGGCCGGTGACGCCGACCCGGTGCTGGCCCGGCGCAACATCGTCGTGCGCGGTCTCGAACTCGACCCGCTACGCGGCGTCGAATTCGAGGTCGACACCGGCGACGGCCCCATCCGGTTCCGCGGTGGCCGGCCGGCACATCCGTGTTCCTGGATGGACACCATGGCCGGCGACGGCGTGCGCAAGGCACTCATCGGGCGCGGCGGACTGCGCGCCCAGCCGCTGACCTCGGGGGTCCTGCGGGTTGGACCGGCGGTGATCACCGCCGACGTCGACCTCGACGCGGCCCGCGCCGCCGATCAGGTCCGGCGCGCGCAGCCGCTCTGAGCTGCCGCCCCGAGTCCTACTCCGCGAGCGCCCGCAGGAAGAACCCGAGGTTGGCAGGCTTCTCAGCGAGACGCCGGACGAAGTAGCCGTACCATTCCTGGCCGTAGGGGATGTAGACACGCACCCGCGCGCCCTGGGCGGCGAGACGATGCTGCTCATCGGCGCGAATCCCATAGAGCATCTGGTGTTCCCAGCTGTCGGGGGCGCGGCCGACCTCGACGGCAAGGTGGCGGGCCGCTGCGATCATCGTCGGATCGTGGCTGGCGACCATCGGATACCCGTTGCCCTTCATCAGGATTCGCAGACACCGCAGATAGGCCTCATCGATCTGGGAGCGGTCGGGATAGGCGAGAGCCGCCGGCTCGGCGTAGGCGCCCTTGCACAACCGGATTCGCGCGCCGGAGGCCGCGAACTCGGTGCAGTCGTCCTCGGTGCGACGCAGATATGCCTGCAGGACGGTGCCGAGTTCGGGGAATTCACCGCGCAACGAGCGGACGATCTGCAACCGTTCGTCGACGGTGGCGTGGTCCTCGGCGTCGACGGTGACCAGCACCCCGGCCCGCCGCGCCGCGGCACAGATCGTGTGCGCATTCTCCTCGGCGATCTTGCGGCCATGTCGGGGCAGTGATTGGCCGAGCGCAGTGAGCTTGAGCGACACCTCGAGCCTGCCGGGACCGACGTCGAGCGGCGACATTTCTTGCGTCGACATTGCCTGGAGGAGTGCGAGATAGGCGTCGACGGTGGCGCTCGCCTGGCTCTCGTCGGTGGTGTCCTCACCGAGGTGATCGATGGTGACCGAGAGCCCCTCGTCGAGGCATCCGCGGATCGCGGCGAGTACGTCGTCGAGGGTCTCGCCCGGCACGAACCGGTTCACCACGCGTTCGGTGATCGGCAGCCGCACCGATGCTTCTTTGATCCGTTCGCTGGCAGCGGCTTTCATGATCACCGGCCGCAGAACCGCGTCGAAGACCGTACTCATCACTGCTCCATGTGGGGGTAGGCGGAGGAGGTGGACGGCACGAAGGTCTCCTTGATGGTGCGGGTGGAACTCCAGCGCATCAGATTGGCCTTCGACCCGGCCTTGTCGTTGGTGCCCGAGGCCCGTCCGCCACCGAAGGGTTGCTGGCCGACGACGGCACCGGTGGGCTTGTCGTTGATGTAGAAGTTGCCTGCGGCGTTGCGCAGAACATCCGATGCGGTGGCGACCGCGGCGACGTCGGTGGCGATGATCGATCCGGTCAGCGCGAACTTTGCGCTCGAATCGACCATCCGCAGGATGTTCGGATAGTCGGCGTCGGGGTAGACGTGCACGGCGAGGATGGGGCCGAAGTACTCGGTCGCGAACGCCTCGTCGGTCGGGTCGTCGCCGAGAAGGACGGTCGGGCGGACGAAGTAGCCTTCCGAGTCGTCGCAGTGTCCACCGGCGGCCACCGTCATCGTGGGCACGGTCTTCGCGCGATCGATGGCCGCGACGTGCTTGTCGAAGGCGCGCCTATCGATGACGGCACCTCCGAAGTTGCCGAGGTCGCGGACGTCTCCGTAGGTCAATTCGTTGGCCTCGGTGAGGAAGTCGTCGCCCATCCGATCCCACACCGAGCGCGGGATGTAGGCGCGGGAGGCGGCCGAGCACTTCTGCCCCTGGTACTCGAAGGCGCCGCGGATCAGGGCTGTGCGCAACACATCCGGGTCGGCCGAACGGTGGGCGACGATGAAGTCCTTGCCGCCGGTCTCACCGACGAGACGTGGATAGCTGTGGTAGCGGTCGATATTCGCCCCGACCTCGCGCCACAGATGCTGGAAGGTCGCCGTCGACCCGGTGAAATGGATGCCCGCGAGATGCGGATCGGCAAGGGCGACATCGGAGACCGCGATACCGTCGCCGTGGACGAGGTTGATGACCCCGTCGGGCATTCCCGCGGCGCGCAGCAGTTCCATGGTCAGGTGCGCGGCGTACGCCTGTGTCGGTGACGGCTTCCACACCACCGTGTTGCCCATCAACATCGGCGCGGTGGGCAGGTTGCCGGCGATGGCGGTGAAGTTGAACGGTGTGATGGCGTAGACGAATCCGTCGAGCGGGCGATGGTCGAGGCGATTCCAGACGCCCGGCGAGGAGATCGGTTGTTCGGCGAGGATCTCGCGGGCGAAGGCCACGTTGAAGCGCCAGAAGTCGATGAGCTCGCAGGGTGCGTCGATCTCGGCCTGCTGCACGGTCTTCGACTGTCCGAGCATGGTGGCCGCGGCGATCCGTTCGCGCCACGGCCCGGAGAGCAGGTCGGCGGCGCGCAACAACACCGCGGCACGATCGTCGAAGCTGGTGTGTGCCCAGGCGTCGGCGGCCTCGAGAGCGGCATCGACGGCCGCCCGTGCCTCGTCGTGGCCGGCATTGGTGAAGGTGCCGAGCACCTCGGCGTGGGCGTGCGGTTGCACGACGTCGATGCGGTCGCCGTCGCCCATCCGGGCGCGGCCGCCGATGACGTGGGGGAGGTCGATGGGGTCGGCCTGTGACTGTGCGCGCAGTTCCGCGACGATGCGGGCACGTTCGGGCGTGTCCGGTGCATAGGTGTGAACCGGCTCGTTCGCCGGGCGTGGGGGAAGGGTGATCGCGTCCATACCCGTCAGTCCACCAAGACGGCGACACCTGCGATATGTTCGATCAGCCAATCATCGAGGTTGATGCTTGGCTGATCGGACAAGCAGGTCAGCGGACGACGGCGCGTGACCGGATACGTCCGAGGATGACCAACGCGAGCATCGTGGTGACGAGCAGGATGGTCGTGCAGGCGGCGGCGGAGAAGACGTCGCCGCGGTCGGAGAGCCCGAAGATGGTGACCGGCAGGGTTTTCCACGTCGCCGGATAGACCATCACCGTGGCGCCGAGTTCACCCATGGACAGGGCCACCGAGAGTCCTGCGGCGGCGCCGAGCGCGGGGAGGAGCAGCGGCAGGGTGACGCGGGTCAGCACCCGCAGCGGTGACGCGCCGAGCGATTCGGCGGCCTGCCGATATGCCGGGTCGAGCCGATCCAGGGCGGCCGAGACCGCACTGAACGCGAAGGCCAGCACCAGCACGGTGTGGGCGACGACGACGATCCACTTGGTGCCGCCGAGCAGCAACGGTCGCGAGTTGAAACTGATCAACAGGCCCAGGCCGATTGCCACCGACGGCACCGCGATCGGCAGATGGAAGACGGCGTCAGTGATCCGGCGCAGCGGTCCCGTGGAATCCCGGATCGCCAGCGCCGCCCAGGTGCCGAGTATCAGGGCGAGGGCGCCGGCGATGATCGCGGTCTGCAGGCTCACCGACAACGAGGCGACGTTCTCGCCCGAGAGTGCGTCCCCCATGTGTGTCAGACCCAGATGTGACGGCAGCGGACCGGTCCAGGACCCGGCGAATCCGGCGAGAACGACGGTGGCGATGGGGGCGACGAACACCACCAGCACCACGACGGCGAAGATGGTCCACACGGCAGTGCGGCCGCCACGGCTCCAGAACAGCATGTCTCACAGTCCTTTCCGCTTGCCCGATATCCTGGCGAAGATGAGGCGGTAGATGCCGTAGAGGGCCAATGACAGGGCCACCTGGACGGTGGCGATCACCGCGGCGCCGGCGAGATCGAACGTGACGATGCCACGGGTGTAGATCAGTACCGGCAGCGTGATCACGTCCTTGGCGCCGGTGAACAACACAATGCCGAACTCGTTGAGAGTCAACAGGAGTACCAGGCTGCCGCCGGCCATCAACGCCGGCCACGCCTCGGGCATGATGACCGAGCGCAACACCCGCCACGGGGATGCGCCGAGACTCGCGGCGACATCGAGTTGATCGGTCGACAGCGTCGCGAACGACGCGAGGAGCGGCCGGACGACGAACGGGGTGAAAAAGGTGATCTCCGCTGCGATCACGCCCCACGGCGTGGCGAGGAAATTCAGGGGACGGCTGCCGGTGACGTCGGCGATGAGCGCATTCACCGCACCCGCCGTGCCGTAGAGAAAGGTGAACGCCAGCGTGATCAGAAACGACGGCAAGGCGAGCACGGTGTCGATGAGTCGCGCCACGATCGTGGAGCCGGGGAACGGCACGAAGGCCAGGACGATCGCCAGGAAGGTACCGAGGATCAGCGCGCCGAGTGTCGAGGCGACGGCGACCTGAGCGGTCCGCAGGAGCGCGGTCCGGAAGATCTCGCTGGACAGTACTGCACCCCAGGTGCTTTCACCGGTGCCGCCCGCGGATTCGGTCAGTACCCGCACGAGTGGGTAGACCGCGATGATCAGCACGATCACGAGCGGTGGCCACACCCACAGCGTGCTGCGCGAGCGCAGGGGGCGGTTCGGTTGCGGTGGTGGGGTGGACGTGGCGTCGTCGGTGAGCAGTGCGCCGGTGCTCATCGCGGGGTGCCCTCGGAGGCGACGAGGACGCCGATGGGGTCCGGGAAGCGCACGCCGACAACCGAACCCGGTGCGTAGTCGACGTGACCGACGACGTCGGCGTCGATGAGCTGATCGGGCAGTCCTTCGACGGCCAGGCTGACGCGCGTCGTCGAGCCCCGCCACACCGACCCGTCCACCCGCGCCCACATCGACCCGTGTGCGCCGGCCGGCGCCACCTCGACGTCGTGCGGCCGCACGCAGATCAGCGCCGGGGACCCCGGTGCCCACCGCTGGATGGGTTCGGGGGCGTTGGTGGAGAACATCTTTCCGCCGGCCTCCACCAGCGCGGTGGAGCCGGAGACCCGCCCCACGGTGCACGGGATGAGGTTGGCGCCGCCGAGGAATCCGGCAGTGAAATCGGTCGGTGGCCGCGACCACAACTCGTCGGCGGTGCCCAGATCCACCAGGCTCGCGTCCCGCATGACGCCGATTCGATCGGCCAGGGCGAGCGCCTCGGTCTGATCATGGGTGACGTAGAGCATCGTGGTGTCGGGCAAGCCATCCCGAAGTCGCTGCAACTCGACGACCATCGACGACCGCAATGCGGCGTCGAGGGCGGCGAGCGGCTCGTCGAGCAGCAGGACCTCGGGCCGGATGGCCAGGGCACGGGCGATCGCGACGCGCTGCTGCTGGCCACCGGACAACTCGCGGGGCAGCCGTGGGGCGTACTCGCCCATCGCGACCATCGACAACGACTCCTCGACACGTTCGGCAATGACCTTGCGCGGCAGGCGTCGTGCCTTCAGCCCGAAGGCGACGTTGTCGGCGACCCGCATGTGCGGGAACAGGGCGTAGGACTGCACGACCACGCCGATGCCGCGTTTTGCGGGCGGCAGATCGGTGATGTCGTCGCCGTTGAGGAAAACCTGACCCGCGCTCGGCCGGACGAAGCCCGCCAGCGCCTTGAGTGCCGTGGACTTGCCGGAACCGCTCGGACCGAGGAGCGCTATGGTCTCGCCACGCCGGGCCCGAAGGGTGAAATCGCGGAGTGCATCGGTCGACTTCTTGCCGCGGCCATAGGTGACCGACACACGATTGAACACGATGCGCTCAGGTGCCTTGACGGCCGTCGTGGTGTCGGTCTCGGTGGCGCGGCCGGCAAGTGCTGAGCGGCGGATCGGGTTGTCGCTCATGTCAGTTCCCGGTGGCCTTCTGGTACGCGGCAACGTCGGCGTCGAGTGTGCTGAGCACCGCATTCCAATCGGGTCGCCACACGGTGACCCCCTTGATGGCGGCGACGGGGCTGTCGGGGCCGCTCGGCGCGGTCACGTCGGTGCGGACCGGGATACCCAGGGCGTCGGTGGCGACGGTGTTCTGGACGTCCTTGCTGACCAGGTAGGCGAGTAGCTTCTTGGCCTCTTCGGCGTGCGGTGCGCCTTTGGTGACGCCGGCGAAGTAGGGGAGCGAGACGGTGGTGCGGGTCCCGTCGGGCATGGCCGGGAAGAACAGGGAGAACTTCGAGCCGTCGTCGCGGATGGAGGCGAGATTCATCTGCACATCGCCGTTGGCCACCAACAGTTCTCCGTTGCTGACCTTGGGCTGCAGCTTGCCGGTCGAGCTGGACGGGCCGACATTGTTGGTCTGGAGTTTGGCGAGGTAGTCGAGGGCCTGTTGGTTGCCCATCAGGTGCTGCAACAGCAGGAGTACCGCGGTTCCGTCGCCGGCCTGTCCTGGTGTGGAGTACTGGATTTTGCCCTTGTACTGCGATGTGAGCAGGTCGTCCCACGTGCGCGGTGCGGGCTGGGCGGAGGGGTTGGCGATGAAGCTCAGCGTGTTGTCGACGATGGCGACGTAGTTGCCGTCGGCGGCATTGTTGCCCTGGGCGATCGCGGCGTCCTGCACGCCGGAAGATTGCAGGAGTTTGTCGGCGTCGGCGCGCTGGATGAATGGCGGCAGCGTGACCAGCAGATCCGCCTGTGGGTTGGACTGTTCCTTCTGGACGCGCGAAACCACCTCGCCGGAACCGGCTTCCACGACATTGACGGCGACGCCGGTCTGCTTCTGATACGCCGCGAACTGGGACTTGTACCAGCTGCCGAGGCCGTCGGCGCTGTACACGGTGAGCGTCGTGGCGCCCGACGACGACTGGGTGCCGGTGCCGCCGCACGCGGCGGTGAGAGTGAGGGCGGCCGCTGCGGTGGCGACCGCAACGGCGCGGGTGAGGTGTCGGACTCGCATGGGTGCTCCTGGTCTGGACAGTTGCGATCGGGGCGTGTGCTCCACCATCTTCACCGTTTGGTCTAGACCAAAGAAGGTCTGCGAGGAAAACGTTCGGTTAACTTTTGGTCTAGACCGAACCCGGTATGCTTGCGGCCATGACTTCACCAGCAGTGATCGTCGCCGAGGTGACCGCTCTGCTCGACTCTCTCCACGGTGTCTACGACGAGCTTGCCGTCGACGAGTTCGAGCACGCGACGCAAGCAGCGTGGCTGGCGCGGGTGAACGGCGCCGACGACGAGCTCGTGCTCGCCGCTGCGCTCCACGACATCGGACACAGTCCGCTGATCGACGACGATGCTCATCACAATCGCGCCGCTTGTGCTTGGCTGGCACCACGATTCGGCGATCGGGTGGCGTGGCTGGCCGGCGCGCATGTGGCGGCCAAGCGGCATCTCGCCGCGACCGAACCGGGATATGCGGAGTCGCTCAGTGATATCTCGGTCGAGTCCCTGGAGCACCAGGGCGGCGCAGACGACGTCGGCATCGAGTGGACGGGCCACCGCTGGTGGTCGGATGCGCTGCGGCTCCGCCGATTCGACGACGCGGCAAAAGTTCCTGGAGCGCAGGCGATCAGCGTCGACGAATTGTGTCGTATCGCCGGATCGGTCGCCGAACGAACAGTGGCGACGCAGGAGGCGCTCGGTGCGCGAAACTCCTAAGTACTACCAAGTGCGCACCGGCCTGGAGGAGAAGCTCGCTGGGCTCGAAGAGGGTGACCCGGTGCCGGCCGAGCGCGCGCTCGCCGAGGAGTTCGCCGTTGCCCGCGAGACCGTTCGGCAAGCCGTGCACGATCTGCTCGTCGAGGGACGGATCGCGCGGCGCGGCCGTGGCACCGTCGTATCGGCGCCGAAGTTGGTGCAGCCGTTGTCATTGCAGTCCTACACCGAGGGCGCGAAGAAGCACGGCCGGACACCGAGTCGTGAACTCGTGCAGTTCATCGAGGTCGATGCCGACGACGCCCTGTGCGACGACCTCGAGTTGGCACACGGCTCGCGTGTGCTGCACCTCGAACGTGTATTGCTCGCGGACGGAGCGAAACTCGGCCTCGAGATCACCTATCTGCCCGTCGATCGCTTCAGCGACTTCTTGACCACCTTCGACCCCGCCACCTCTCTCTATGCGGCAGTCCGTGCGACCGGGGTCGAGTTCGCATCCGCCCACGAGCGGATCGAGACGGCGCTCGCCTCTCCGCGCGAGGCGGCGCTCCTCGAAACGACGACATCCATGCCGATGATCCTGTTGCACAGACGATCTCTCGACCCCGACGGCCGCCCGATCGAAAAGGTCCGTTCCCTCTACCGCGGCGACCGCATCGCCTTCGAAGCCGTCCTACGGGAGTAGCACGCCGCGCTTTCCTCCGGTGGCGCGGAAACCTGATCAGCGAGAGGGGTCTCGAGGCTCGTCGCTGGCGCTCCTCGGCACCTCGACCATCGGATGGAAAGGGCCCGGGGTAGAACGACGGCGCATTTCCTGACCGACGCTTGCCCCTTCCCCCGTTCGTCCAGCGCTTCTATCACCCGACGCTCGCCCCTCCCCTCGATGGTCGAGGTGCGAGCCGCGTGCGGCGAGCCTCGAGACCGCTTGTGCCGGTGCTGGTTCGGTTCGGCGGGTGGTGCGGACCTGTCGGCGAGCGGGGTCTCGAGGCCTCGTCCATCGGATGGAAGAGTCCGGAGTAGAACGACGGCGCGTTTTCTGACCGATTGTCGCCCTCCCCCCCCCCGATGGTCGAGGTGCGAGCCGCGTGCGGCGAGCCTCGAGACCGCTTGCAGCGACGCTGGTTCCAGCTCGGCGGTTGGTGCGGACGCCTGTCGGCGAGCGGGGGCTCGAGGCTCGTCGCTATCGCTCCTCGGCACCTCGACCATCGGATGGAAAGCCCCGGAGTAGAACGACGGAGCGTTTCCTGACCGATGCTTGCCGCTTCCCCCGGTGGTCGAGGTGTGAGCCGCGTGCGGCGAGCCTCGAGACCCGGTGAGATGACAAGTATCGCAACCACATCGACGCCCACTCGACGAGTGGAAAGATAGTTGTCCACAGATTTCTGGAGCCGCGCGTTCGTCGGGCCGGTTTTGTCGGTACCCCTTCGTACGCTTGTTCTCATCAAGTCCGATCGCGGGAGGGAGGTTTCTGGTGTCGACGACGTTGACGTTCACCGATCCGGATGCCGATGCTTCCGCGATCGCATCGATGTCGCGGGATGAGCTCACCGAGACCGGCCCTGAGTTGTTGCGTCAATCGCGTAAGTACGAGGCCCGGACGGTGCTGGCTGCTGCCGCGTTGGCGGAGAGGGTGTTTCGTGAGCATCTGGCCGGTCGGCCTGAGGCCGGTGTGTGGGGTTCGGTGGTCGAGCATGCCGAGAGACTCGGCCGGGCCGAGGTGTCGTTGCAGTTCAAGGTCTCCCGTAGCAAGGCCGGGAGTTGGGTGGCGTTGGCGGATCTGTTGGAGAAGTTCCCGCTGATCCGTGCCGCCTATTTGAATGGGGAACTGTCGACGAATCGGGTGTCGATCATGGCGCGCGCCGCGCAGCGTGGCGGGGATATCGACACCACCGACAGCGACACCGACACCGACGATGACGAGTCCGGGATGTCGTTCGAGGAGATCGTCTTGGACTACGGGTCCCGGGCAACGACCGACCCGGTGCTGTCCCAGCAACTCGATGCCGCGTTGATTTCGATGAACCCCGACAGTGTGATCGAGGACCGCGACACCATCACCGATCTGGTGGGAAACGTCACCATCACCCCCGATGTCGCGGGGCACTCCACCTTGGATGCGGTTGTGCCCGCCCATTACGGGGTGTTCCTCACCACCCAGATCAACGCGCTGGTCGATGAACGGACCTGCCGCAAGGACCCGCGTCGCGTGGGGTCGCTGCGGGTGATCGCCCTCGGTGAGATCACCGGCGTGCCCGGAGCGCACCTCGACTGCGCATGCGGCTTGGAGACCTGCGCGAAAGGCGGTGCTGCCCGCGACGAGTCGGCGGAAACACCCGCCGACGCTGCGGACGCGGCAGCGTGGGACGACTTGCTACCGGAACCTATCGATGCCGATGCGCCCGACGTCGAGTCGGTGGAGCCGGTCGTCGAACCCCAGATCCCCGACCCCATGGATGAGCCCACCCCGGATGAGGTGCCGGTGGCGTTCGGGCGGGCCCTGGTCGTACCCGGGGCACCCGTGTTGACGGTGGTCACTGACCCCGACGGTGTACTGGTGCCCCGGTTGCAGGGATACGGACCCATCGACCCCGACTACGCCATCACCCTCGCCGAGATAGCGAAGACCATCCACTACCCCGAATCCGTACGTGCGGCTGGACCATTGATCCCGCAGATCTCCGACCGACCCCAAGCCCCACCGGCGGATCCGACCGGACACGGCGGTCACACCGTGCCACCACCTGGGGCATTGACCTATGCACCCAGCGCGAAGTTGCGCGCTGAGGTGTTGGCGAACGATGCGTGGTGCCGATACCCGTACTGCGGGATGCCGTCGCACCTGTGCGACCTCGACCATTGGCGACCGTTCAACCATGCCGACCCCGAGGCCGGTGGCTGGACGGTGCTCGGTGATCTGATCCCGCTGTGTCGGGCTGATCACCAACGCAAGCATCTTGCCGAGTGGGTGCCGACGCTCCTTCTGGATCGGAGGGTGGAGTGGCGGAGTCGGCGGACGGGGCAGGTGATTGTTACTTTCCCGCGGTGACGGGGTTTTGCTGTGGGGTGGAACCAGCTGTGGCTCACCGGATCTCGAGGCTCCTCGCTAGCGCTCGTCGCACCTCGACCACCATGAAAAGGCACCTCGACCATCGGGGGAAAGTCCTCGACCAGCGCGGGTGAGCGCCTGGACCATCGGAGGCAGGCGTCCGACGTCTACCGGGCGCGAAGTGACAGCGCCACCACCAGTCGGGTGGCGGGGTCGTCGAGGTCCATGTCGGTGAGGTCTCGAATGCGACGGATGCGGTAGCGCAACGTATTCGGGTGGATGTGGAGTGCTTCGGATGCGGCGCGGACGTCGCCGAAATGATCGAGATAGGCGCGCAGTGACGCGGTGAGATCGCCGCCGGAATCGGTGTCGCGGTCGGCGAGTTCGACGACGCGTCTGTCGATCAGGTCGGGGTTGGCCGAGAGCAGCGCGACGATCTCGCCGAGCAGCACCCCGGTCTGGGATGCCGACACCGTCGTCACCGGGTCGATGAGGTCGGACTCCCGTTGTGCCGCATCGAGAACCCGATCGGCAAGTCGGCGTAGCTCGGGGACTTCGGACAGTCCTGCTGCCGGTCCGGCGACGACGGCGCGTACCGATGTCTGAAATTGCCGGTCGGCGGCCTCGACCGCCGAATGGGCCCACGCCAGTACCGACTCGACCCCGGGGCCGTTCGCCTCCGGCCCGTCGCCCGGCAGCACCACGTAGGCACGTGCCCCGAGCGTGGTGGTCACCGACAGCGGCCGCAAAGCGCTGGCGTGCAATGTCAATGCCGACACGACACCCGCCGGGATGCCCGAACCCGCCATCTCACCGTCGGTCGGCTCGCGGCCGGCGAAGCCGACGACGATCACCGACGCGTCGGACGCGATGCCGAGTTGTGCCCCCAGATATCCCGCATCGATACTCTCACCGTGTGCGCCGAGGAGCCGCCGAACGATCTCGTCGTGACCGGTCCCCGCCGCCCGACGTCGTGAGATGACCCGTGCCGCAACGGCAGCCGCCCCACGAAGGATGGTCTCGGCGTCCGTGGCGAACTCCGAGTCACCCTGCTGCAGCCAGACGACTCCCAGGAAGTCCGGACCGGATCGGATGGGCGCAGCCATCCGCGGCCGTAGACCCAGGTCGGTGCGCGCGGCCACCCGCACGACGCCGTGCGAGGTGCGCAGGGCGTCCATCACACCCCACTGACGCAGCCACGCCAACATCTCCGGCGGCCCCTCGCGGCCGAGAATCGACAATCGCCGCAGCTCGTCGGCCTCGTCACCGGCGCGACTGTAGGCCAACACATGTGAACGTTGATCCTCGATGCTAACCAGGCCGTGAGTACGTCGGGCCACCTCGGCGGCGAGTTCGAACAGGTCGCCGCTGGTCCCCGACGCCCACGCCCCGGACGCCAATGCATCAGGGTCCCCGACACCTGCCGCGGTGTCGAGGACGCGAATCAACAACTGGTAGATCCGCTCCCACCGGGCGTGCGGGTCGACGTCGATGACGGCTATCCCCGCTGCGGCGAGCGTCGCGGTCACCCCCGAGCCGGGCGATTTGAGCATCACCGCAGTCGGTGGTGCGGCGGCGATCGTCGGAAGCCACTGCACCACATCGGCTTCGGATGCGCCGACCATCAGGAACACGTCGGCGCCGCGCGCGGCCGCACCCAACGGCAGACGTAGATCGTCGGGATCGAGCAACGCCACCGATCCGACGGTCACGTCGAGACCCCGCGGTGCCTCCGCCAGCGTCACGAGCGTCGCGTCGAGGGCGAGCACCAGCCGCCCCAGCCCGATCCGCGCCTCGTCCATACCTCGAATCTACGGCCCCGACCGGTGAATACACACGTGCCCGCCGAGAACGAATCCCGGCGGGCACGTGAGGGCTGCAGAGTGGATCGATACGAGGTGGCTCAGTACGAGCCGATCACAGGATCGTGAGCATCTCGTTGTAGGTGGGCAGCGGCCACAGATCGTCGGCGACGATGGTCTCGAGCTTGTCCGACGCGATCCGGACCTCGGCCATCGGCGGGATCAGCGAGGTGAGCGCGTATTCCGATTCCGCTTCGACGGTGTCGCCGTGGAATCCGGCGATGGCCTCCTCGAGGGCGTCCATCTTCTTGTTGAGCGCCTTGACCGAGGTGGTCATCGTCAACAACGCTGGGGTTTCCATGTCGATGCCCGCGGCCTTCAGGCTCGCCGCGGTGGACGCCAACTCGCCCATGTAGCGGGTCGCGGCCGGCAGGATCATCGTCTTGGCGATCTCCAGTGTTTCCTTGGCCTCGACCAGCAGCGCAAGCGCGTACTGCTCGAGCACGACCTCCTTGCGGGCCTTGAGTTCCCGCTCGGACAGGATGCCGTACTTGGACATCAACTCCTTGATCTCCGGCTCGTCGAGCTGGGCCATCGCGTCGACGGTGGTCCGCAGGTTCAGCAGTCCGCGAGCGGCCGCCTCCTCCTGCCAGGCATCGGAGTAACCGTCACCGTTGAACACGACCTTGCCGTGATCGGTGACGATCGCCTCGAGCAACTTCTGCACTGCCGCATCGAACTTCGTACCCGCTGCGGTCTCTGTCTCCAGGAAGGTGCACACGTAGTCCAGTGAGTCGGCGAGCATCGCGTTGATGGCGACCATCGGGTCGGCGATCGACTGGTTGGAGCCGGGCGCACGGAACTCGAAACGGTTGCCGGTGAAGGCGAACGGGCTGGTGCGGTTGCGATCGCCCGCGTCCGCCTTGAGCGGGGGCAGGGTGTCGACGCCGAGTTCGAGGACGCCGGTCTGCTTGCTCTCCTTGGCGCCGCCCTTGGCGATCTGGTCGAAGACGTCGGCGAGCTGCTCGCCGAGGAAGATCGAGATGATCGCGGGCGGTGCCTCGTTGGCGCCGAGCCGGTGGTCGTTGGACGCCGAGGCGACCGACGAACGCAGCAGGCCGCCGTACTTGTGCACACCGCGGATGATGGCCGCGCAGAACACCAGGAACTGCTCGTTCTCATGCGGGGTGTCACCCGGATTGAGCAGGTTGCCCTGATTGTTGTTGCCCAGCGAGAAGTTGACGTGCTTGCCCGAGCCGTTGACGCCGGCGAAGGGCTTTTCGTGGATCAGGCACACCATGCCGTAGCGTTCGGCGACCTTCTTCATCGTGGTCATCATCAGTTGCTGGTGGTCATGGGCGAGGTTGGACTTCTCGAACACCGGCGCCAGCTCGAACTGGCCGGGCGCAACCTCGTTGTGCCGCGTCTTGGCCGGGATGCCCTGCTTGAACAACTCGCGGTCGAGCTCGATCATGAACGCCAGCACCCGATCCGGGATGGATCCGAAGTAGTGGTCGTCGAACTCCTGGCCCTTGGACGGCTTGGCGCCGAACAGGGTGCGGTTGGCGGTCATCAGATCGGGGCGGGCGAAGTAGAAGTGACGGTCGATCAGGAAGTACTCCTGCTCGGCTCCGGCATACGAGACGACGGTGTCGACGTCCTTGTGGCCGAACAACTTCAGCAGTCGCATGGCCTGCTTGCTCATGGCCTGCTGGCTGCGCAGGAGCGGGGTCTTCTTGTCGAGGGCCTCACCGGTCCACGAGATGAAGATCGTGGGAATGCACAGCGTGTTGCCGTTGGGGTTCTCGAGAATGTAGGCGGGGCTGGTGACATCCCACCCGGTGTAGCCGCGGGCCTCGAAGGTGCCGCGCAGACCGCCATTGGGGAACGACGACGCATCCGGCTCGCCCTGCAGCAGCGTCTTGCCCTGGAATTCGGCGAGCGAACCGTCGGAACCGTCGGGCTCGAGGAACGAGTCGTGCTTCTCGGCGGTGAACCCGGTGAGCGGGTAGAAGACGTGGGCGTAGTGCGAGGCGCCCTTCTCGATCGCCCAGTCCTTCATCGCCGAGGCGACGTAGTCGGCGAGAGTTGGGTCCAGCGGCGCGCCCTTGTCGATGGTGGCCGAGACGGCCTTGAACACGTGCTTGGGGAGACGCGATTTCATCACCGACAGGGTGAAGACGTTGCGGCCGAAGGTGTCGGCCAACGGCTCGGGGAAGCCATCGGTCTCCATCTCGTAGGTGGTCACGGCCTCGATGGCCTGACGGCGCGACATGCTGCCACTCATGGGGTACTCCTGGGTTCGTGCCCCGGATCGTCGACTGGGTGTCGTGGTCGGGCCGGGGCGTTGTACGAGCGATACGAAGCTATGAGTGACAGGTACCCGCATCGTTGCGCCAATGTGACGTACGTGAAAACTCGGTTCAGTTTCCTGTTGTGTGCAGGTCACGCGAGGTGATGGCGAGCGCGGCGACCACGATTCCCACGACGATGCCGATGCCGGTGTCGAGTACTCGATCCACCGCCATCTCCGGTGACAGGCCTGCGCCGAGGCCGGTGAGCAGCAATGCCATCGGCGTCACCGCCAGTGAACAGATCGCATAGTTGACGGTGGAGAAGACCTCCGCGCAGGTCTGCAGGACCACGATCGCCGCCACCGCGCCCCAATAGCCGAGGGGCAGCGCGAGCAACACCGCGGCGATCGCCGCGCCGCCGATGTTGCCGAGTAGCCGGGCCACCCCGCGACTGACCGTGTGGTGATAGCTCACGCCCTGCATGGCGGCCATTGCGCCCATCGCGGCCCACATCGGGTGCGCGAGCCCGGCTGCCGCGGCGACGCCCGCTGCCGCCGCGGCGGCCACCGTGATGCGTGCTGCCGAGATCAGCAGATGGCGTCGGGTGTGCGAGGAGTGACCTCCGCACAGCTGCGTCCACAGCGATTCCCGTGTGGCCGATTCGGTGATCCCGGCGCGGCCCCGACGAGTCGACATCGCGATCAGCCAGGGTGCCGACGCGGCGAACATGCCGATCACCGAGCCCAGGGCGGTGGCCGCGACAGCCCGGCCGACATCGGTGAGGTCGCCCGCGAAGCCGGCCGCGCCGGTCGCCGCGAAGACGAAGATGATGCCTCCCGGGCCGACGATGTGCAGTGCCGACACCAGATAGGCGGCGGCTCCGGCGAGGGCCGAGATGACGCCGATCTCGACCACCAACGGCGCGGAGAATGCGCCGAGCGCGGCGCCGATGCCGACGGCCGTGGTGATCGCAACGGCAAGCACGCCCAGCCGGCCGGCGCGCACCGGATAGGGATCGGGCCGGCAGAACGCTGAGATCAAGGTGCCGAGGGCGGCGAGGCCGGCGATGTCCCGATGGCCGGTCAGTCCGCCGATCACCAGGACCACTCCGACGGCCATGCCCACCCGTAGTGGAGCGGCGTAGCCGATCCGGCTGGTGTCCACCGACAACGCGTCCCGCCACGCCCGAACGCTGACCGCATGGCGCAGTGCGGCCCGGCGAGAGGGACGAGCGGGCAGGTCGAGGTAGGGGGAAGCCGTGGACATGGAACTACTTTATCACTATTTTACTAGTGAAATATGTGGGCGGGGCTACGATGAGCCGCGTGACCGATGCCGCAGACGCCGCCCGGGATGCGGGTCCGCGCGACCTGGTCGACCGGATCATCGACGAGTGGGCACAGGCCTTTCCCGACGTCGACGTCGCGCCCATCGGCGTACTCGGTCGGGTTCAGCGCATCGCCGCGATCTCCAACGCCCAACTCGACCGCAATCTCGAGGAGCACGGGATCGGTCGATCGGAGTTCGACGTCCTCGGTGCGCTGGTGCGCGCCCGGCGGCCGCTGCGTGCCAGCGAGGTCGTCTCGACGACGACACTCAGCGGCGCGTCGATCACCAAGATCAGCGAAAGTCTTTCTCGGCGTGGACTCTTGGAGCGCAGGAAGTCCGAGCGGGACGGTCGGGTGGTGCTGCTGTGCCCCACCGACGCCGGCCGCAGGCTCGTCGACGCCGAGTTGCCACGCCGGCTGCGTGACGACGAGGACGCACTGGCGGCATTGACCGAGCGGGAACGGGCGACGCTCGCGGCGTTGCTGCGCAAGATCTCGCTCGTCGTCGGCGGCTGACCACCGCTTACACACAAGTTCTTGACACAATCTGGAATTACTGTCTAGTTTTCTCGCAACACTCGACGTTGTTGTCCGACAGGGGTTTCATGCGCACATTCTCTCGCCGTCAGGTGCTCACCGGTGCCGTCGGTGCCGGGGTCACCGGGGTGATCGCCTCCACCGCAGGGGTCGGCCGCGGCTTCGCGACGCCGGCCCGAGGCGTCCCGACCACTCGCGAGGAACACCGCGTCGTGGTGATCGGCTCCGGATTCGGTGGGGGAGTCACGGCCTTACGGCTGACCCGCGCCGGGGTGCCGGTGGTCGTCCTCGAACGCGGACGACGCTGGCCGACCGGACCGAACTCGACGACGTTCCCGAGCGCGACCCATCCCGACAAGCGCATCCTCTGGCACCAGTCGACACCACAGGTCTTCGGCCGTCCGCTGTCGGTGGAACCCTATGTGGGACTGTTCGAATCGATTGCCGGACAGAACATGACACCCATGGTCGCCGCCGGCTGGGGCGGGGGCTCACTGGTCTATCAGGGTATGACCCTGCAACCGTCGGAAGAGGTGTTCAGCGCACACTTCCCCGCTGGCCTCGACTGGCCGTCGATGAACGGCACCTACTACCCGCGGGTCGCACGCATGCTCGGTGCGCAGGTGGCCCCCGACGCGCTGATACGCACCCCCAATTACCGTGTCGTCCGCGAGTTCGCCGCCCATGTGCGGCGCGCCGGACTGCCGCTGCAGAAGATCCCGATGCCGATCGACTGGAACTATGCATTGGCCGAGGTCGCCGGGAAGATGCGCCCCTCCTACACCAACGGCGACGGTGCGATCGGCGTCAACAACGGCGGCAAACACAGCGTCGACGTCACCTACCTGGCGCAGGCGGAACAAACCGGACTCCTCGACGCCCGAATCCTGCACGACGTCACCGAGATTCACCGCGAACCGACCGGCCGCTGGCGCGTGACGGCGAACCGGACCGATGAGACCGGCCGGGTTCTCGAGACCGTGATCATGTCCACCCCGGCGTTGTTCCTCGCCGCCGGCTCGATGAACACCACCCGAATGCTGGTGCGCGCCCAGGCGATCGGGGCGATCACCGACCTCCCCGACGCGCTCGGCACCGGCTGGGGTACCAACGCCGACCGGATCTACATATGGAACGCCCCGACCGCCGATTTCGGTGCGGCACAAGGAGGCCCGGTCGTCTACGGCAGCCTCAACTGGTCCGACCCGCAGCACGCGTTCACCGTGATCCAGGCGTCCATCCCGCCGATCCCGGTCGACGCCCACTCCACGATGATGGTCGCCTACGGCGTCAGCGCCGGGCGCGGGCACTTCACCTATGACGGCGCCACCGACCAAGCGGTCCTGCAGTGGCCGCACGAAGGGGACTCGGTGCTCCAAACCCGCCACATCACCCCGGCGGTGAACCGCATCGCCGGGCCGGACTCCACCCTGATCGACACCACCGCGGTGTTCCCGTCGACCTGGCATCCCCTCGGCGGCGCATCCATGGGCACCGTATGCGACCTGGAAGGTCGGGTACACGGCCAGCGCGGGCTCTACGTCGTCGACGGTGCGCTGATGCCCGGCACGTGCGCCGCGTGCAACCCGTCGATGACCATCGCCGCAGTCGCCGAACGCGCACTGGACCGCATCGTCGCCGCCGACGTCGGCTCACTCATCTGAGGGCGCCGACGCCGCCGCGGCGGGCATGGCCTCGAGGGCGGGCCGCAGCCAGCGGTCGAGGAACGTGCGCAATTCGGCATCGGTGCGGTCGGCGTCGTCGACGACGACCAGCGACAGACTCAGCAGGGCCGTCATGTCGACGATGTCATCGACATGCGGTGCGTACTGCGGGGCCGCGACGATGATCGGCTGCAGGATCTGCGCGGCGACCTCGCGGGTCCTCGACATCGCGCCGGAGTCGAAGAACGGATGGCTTTCCTGCGAGGTCATGAGCATCGACAGAGCCGGATCGGCCGCGGCCATCGAACGGCCCGCGACGATGAATTCGACGAGATAGTCGGTCAGATCGGTGATGCCCTCGAGCCGCGCGTGAATGGCACCCATCGCGGTGATCGCGAGTTCACTGAGCGCCTGGGAGACGAGATCCTCCCGGGAACCGAAGATCGAGTACACCGTCTGCCTCGACACGCCCGCCGACGCGGCGACGGCCGCGATACTGGCCCCGGCAAAACCTTCTGCGGCGATCAGGCCGAGCGTCGCGTCGATGATCTTCCCTCTCGAACGCATGCCCTCGATTATGACGTCGCGTCCACACCCGTCTGCCGCGCCACGCTGGGCCGGTGGGCTGTGTGCCGGGCCTGCGCGCCGACCGCCTACTGTGGGCTGCACGACCTGCCGCCGTCGGCGGGTCGCGGCTCACGTCGACAGGGGAGGTTCAACAACGATGAGTGTGGTGCGTCATTCGTCCACGATCGAGGTGGCACGCGATCGCGTGTTCGCCTACATCAACGACTACGAGAACGTTCCCGAGTACATGTTCGGGATTCACAAGTTCACCCCCCGGACAGATCAGACCAGCGGTAAGGGATCGGTCTTCGACGTCGCGATCAAAGCGGGCCCGAAGACCCTGAAGTCCACCATCGAGACCATCGAGTGGGTCGAGAACGAACTCATCGTGCTCAAGGCCATCGAGGGCTTCCAGGCCAACACCACCTGGCGCTTCGCCGACCTCGCGGACGGCGGCACCACGGTCGACGCCGAATTCGAGTACATCCTGCCCGGCGGCCTGGCCGGAAAGGCGCTGGGCGCGATCATGGATCCGTTCGCGGCCCAGGCGATCAAGCACACCGACGCCAAGCTGCGCTCGGCGCTCGCGGGGTAGGCGCGCGTGGTGGATGTCGCCGCGGCGCTGTTCGACCTGGCGCAGCGGCGGTCGCTGCTGCCGGGTGCGGTGGAGAACGTGGTGTCCGGACCCGGTCGCGACGTCTCCGGCCTGACCGTGCTGGTGACCGGCGCCTCGGCGGGGATCGGGCGGGAGGCGGTCCGTGCGCTCACCGCGCGCGGCGCCCATCTCGTCGCCGTCGCCCGACGCTCCGACGAACTGCGGTTGCTGGCGTCGGAGACCGGGTGCGACCACATCGTCGCCGACCTGTCCGACGAGGCCGGCGTGGCGGCGCTTCTCGACGAACTCGGTGATGCGCGGATCGACGTCCTGGTGAACAACGCGGGCCGCTCGATCCGGCGGTCGATCCTCGACTCCACCGAGCGGCTGCACGACTATCAGCGCACGATGTCACTGAACTACTTTGCCGCCGTCCAACTCTCGCTGGGCCTGCTGCCCGGCATGGTCGAACGCGGATCCGGTCAGATCGTGAACATCTGCACCTGGGGCCTGATGGCGGGGACGTTCCCACGCTTTTCCGCCTACGCCGCGTCCAAGAACGCCCTCGGGATCTTCGGACGCAGCCTCAACGCCGAACGCCCCCACCCGGGCGTCTGCGCCACCAACGTCTACTACCCCCTGGTGCGGACCGAGATGATCGCTCCCACAGCGGAATACGACGACCTCCATGCGCTGGATGTGACCGAGGCGGCGAACTGGATCGTCCGCGCGATCACCCACCAGCCCGAGGAGGTCGCGCCCGCGGCCCTGCGAGCGGTGCTGCCCGTCCTCGACTACCTCTCACCGGCGGTCGCCGACCGCGCCATGCGCGCCCTCACCTGAGCCCGAGTTCGACAAAGTCCTCGCGCCGGGCGTCGCCGTGCGCTAACCTCGGCAGTGCGACTGGCGCAGCCGGAATCGACCGGCAAGGAGCACGTTCGGAGACATCGTCCGCCTGGGTGTCGATCCCCGACAAAGGAACGTGCCATGGCCCACTCACAACCCACCGATGCCGCCCACTCCACCGCTGCCGCATCCTCCGCGGAGACCGGCCGCCACCGCGTGGTGATCATCGGCTCGGGCTTCGGCGGGCTCGCCGCGGCCCGGCGACTCGCCCACGCCGATGTCGACGTCACCGTCATCGCCCGCACCACCCACCACCTGTTCCAGCCGCTGCTGTACCAGGTGGCCACCGGCCTCATCTCGCAGGGCCAGATCGCCCCGCCGATCCGGGTCATCCTGCGCAATCAGCGCAACGCGCGGGTCGTCCTCGGCGACGTGGAGAGCATCGACCTCCAGCAGCGCAGGGTCACCTCACGCCTCCTCGACCGCGAACTCATCACCGGTTACGACAGTCTGATCGTCGCCGCGGGTGCCGGCCAATCCTATTTCGGCAACGACCATTTCGCGGAATTCGCGCCCGGTCTCAAAACCATCGACGACGCCCTCGAACTCCGCGGACGTATCCTCGGCGCCTTCGAACAGGCCGAGTTGTCCACCGATCCCGACGAGCGCGCCCGCCTGCTGACCTTCGTGGTGGTCGGCGCCGGTGCCACCGGGGTGGAGATGGCCGGGCAGATCGCGGAGATGGCGGCCAAGACGCTACGCGGCGCGTTCGACTCCATCGATCCGACGCAGGCGCGGGTCATCCTGCTCGACGCCGCGCCGTCGGTGCTTCCGCCGTTCGGGCGCAAGCTCGGGGGGCGGGCCGAAAAGCGTTTGCGCTCACTGGGAGTCGACGTCCAACTGGGATCGATGGTGGTCGACATGGACTACGATGGGCTGGTGGTCAAAGACCCCGACGGCACCACCCGACGCATCGAGAGCCAGTGCAAGGTGTGGTCGGCGGGTGTCGCGGCCAGCCCACTGGGCCGCCATCTCGCCGAGCGGAGCGGAGCCGAGACCGACCGCGCCGGCCGGGTCCGGGTGCAGCCCGATCTCAGTCTGCCCGGCCACGCCGAGGTGTTCATCGTCGGCGACATGATGGCACTCGACGGGGTGCCGGGCCAGGCTCCGGCGGCCAATCAGTCCGCGCGGTACGCCGCCGACACCATCACCGCTCGGCTCAACGGCAGCCTGCGCGCCCGAAAGCCGTTCTCCTACTGGGACAAGGGATCGATGGCGACGGTCTCGCGGTACTCGGCCGTCGCCAGCGTGCCGATCCCCGGCACGTCACGGCACATCGAGTTCTCCGGTTACCTCGCCTGGCTCGGATGGCTGTTCCTGCACCTGATCTACCTCGTCGGATTCCGCAACCGCTTCACCACGCTGATCGATTGGCTCTTCGCGTTCACCTCGCGCAGCCGCAACCAGCTCGCGGTCACCGAACAGCAGGTGTTCGCGCGCACCGTGATCGACCGGCTCGAGGAGATCGAGGAACGCGGCGCCGCCTGAGGCGGCGCGTCTACAGTTTCGCCAACGCCGGCGTCAGCTTGTCGACCGCCCACGGCACCGAGTAGATCGTGGGCGCGCTGAACGCCGCCGCGGTGTCGTTGGTGAGGAACACCGTCGTGCCGCGGCGCACCGCGGGCAGCGAATCCCAGCCGGGTATCGCATCGAAGGCCTCGGGCCCGCCGACCAGCGGCCAGAAGATCAGCAGGTCCGAAGCGAAGATGTCGATACGTTCGGCAGACACGACCGTGCGTGCGCCGCCGGGCGCGAGCCCCTTGACCGCCGGGTCGAGAACCAGGCCGAGTTCGGCGAGCAGTTTCGCGGAGGGGTCGGTGTCGCTGGTCACCACACCGAACTGATTCTGCGGGGTCAACTGTCCGAAGGTGAACGTCTTGCCCTGGCTCGCCGGGTATTTCGCCTTGGTGGTCGCGATCTGCTGCTCGACCTCGGCGACGGCCTCATCGGCCTGCTGCTGCTTGCCGAAGATCCGGCCGGCCGTCGTCATCACGTCCTGCCAACTGTCGGTGACGGTGTTCTTGGCCATCACCGGAATCGTGGGGGCGATCTGCGTCAGGCGGTCGTAGGCCGCACGGTCGGGCAGGTATCCGGCGAGGATGACCTGCGGGGCGAACCGAGCGATCGCGGCGACGTCAGGGGGACCGGCCTCCACGTCGTAGGTGACGATCGTCGACGAGTGCTCCGGCGTCCAGGCGAAGCGATTGTTCGGGCCCGAATACCCCTGCGCGAGGAACTCCGCCGTGATCGGGACCCCGAGGCGGATCAGCGAATCCGACCACGCGCCGCCGAATGTCACGACCTTGGTCGGATCGCTCGGAATCGTCGTCGATCCGTACTGGTGCTCAACGGTCACGGTCCCACCCGTGGATCCGGCCGGATCGTCGGGGGACGAACATCCGACAAGGGCGACGAACATCAGGGTCAACAGGCCGGCGAGGACTCCACGAACACGCATCTCGTTAGGTTAGGCTAAATCGCCGGTATCGGACAAGACCGACATGGGCGTTCCGACGACGCGGCTCGTCCTCGACGCCGTGCGGGCGTCCGGGTTAATCCCATGGTGACCGAAAGTATGTGCCGCATACACGCCCGAACGCCGTCGACGCACCCGGGTGACTCCTGACTTTCTTGCCGTGCGCCGCGCCGCCGACCTACCGTGAATCGACCATCTGGAGCGACCGAGAGACCCGGCTCGTCGACGTCGCAGCAACCCCCCAGAGGAGGGTGCTAACGCCGGGATCGATGGGAGTCGGCTCGTGCCATTTCATGACCATGCCCCGTTGTCGGTGCTCGACCTCGCACCGATCAGTGAGGGCTCCAATCCTGCTGCCGCACTGGCAAATACAATCGATCTCGCGCAGCACGCCGAGCAGTGGGGCTATCGCCGCTACTGGGTCGCCGAACATCACTTCGTCGCGGTGGCCGGCTCCAACCCGGCCGTCCTGATCGGTCACATCGCCGGTGCCACCACCACCATCCGGGTCGGGTCGGCGGCGGTGCAGGTCGGCCAGACGACCGCGGTCTCGGTCGTCGAGTCCTTCGGACTGCTCGACGCCTTCCACCCCGGCCGCATCGACCTGGGTCTCGGACGCTCCGGTCAACGGCGCGCGGAAGCGGTCACGGCGACACCGAAGGCTTCGACACCTGCGCCGCCCCTGCCGAGCATTCCCGGCCCGAGTCGCGTCGTCGACGGTGTGGTGCTCCCCGAACCATTCGATGTGTCGGCGCTGCTGGCGAATTCGCGCCTGGCACGCAGCTTCGAGGTACTCACCCAACCCGGTGCGCAGACCCCGGACTTCGCCGAGCAGGTCGCCGACATCGCCGCACTGCTCGAGGGCACCTATCGCAGCCCGTCCGGTTTCGAACTGCATGCGGTGCCCGGTGAGGGCGCCGACGTCGAGCTCTGGATCTTCGGCAGCAGCAAGGGCCAGAGCGCCCAGGTGGCCGGCGCGCGCGGACTTCCGTTCGTCGCCAACTACCACGTGAGCCCCGGGACCACGCTCGAAGCGGTGCAGGCCTACCGCGCCGCCTTCCGGCCGTCGGCGGTGCTCGCCGAACCGTACGTGGTGGTCTCGGCCGACGTGGTGGTCGCCGACGACGACGACACCGCACGCCATCTCGCCTCCACTTACGGGCACTGGGTGTACAGCATCCGCAGCGGCCACGGCGCCGTCGAGTATCCGGATCCGGCCACCGCGCCACCACTGGCCGACGAGCAGCGCGCACTGGTCGCCGACCGCCTCGAGACCCAGTTCGTGGGCAGCCCCGACACGGTCGTCGAGCGTCTCGCCGCACTCGGAAAACTCACCGACGCAGACGAACTCGTCATCACCTCGGTCACCCACGATCACGGTGACCGGCTGCGCTCGCACGAACTCCTCGCCAAGAAATGGGGCCTCATCTGATGCGTGGCATCACCACCACCGTCGCCCGTACCGCGACGGCAACCGTTGCCGCGCTGGCTGTCTTCGGTCTCGCCGCATGCGGCGGGGGCTCCTCGCAGTCCGAGGACGCCGGCCCGCCGGTCTCCGGCGGCACGCTGCGCTACGGCCTCTCCGACGCGCCCACCTGCTCCGACCCCGCCCAGAGCGCCACCAACCAGACGATCTACGTGACCCGTCAGATCGTCGACTCACTGACCGACCAGGTACCCGGGAGCGGCGACCTGAAACCGTGGCTGGCGCAGAGCTGGGAGGTCAGCCCCGACGCCAAGACCTTCACCTTCCATCTCAAGCCCGACGTCACCTTCAGCAACGGCACCCCGCTGACCGCCGACTCGGTCAAGAAGAACTTCGACGCCATCGTCACCACCCTCGGCGGCGCCAAGGCGCCCTTGGCCGCAACCTATCTCAGCGGCTACACCGGCACCACCGTCGTCGACCCGTTGACCGCACGGGTCGAGTTCTCCGCGCCGAACGCACAGTTCCTGCAGGCGACCTCGACCCCGCAGCTCGGCATCCAGGCCGACGCGACCGTCGCCGCCACACCCGAACAGCGGTGCCAGGGCACCAACATCGGCTCCGGGCCGTTCGTCTATTCCGCATGGCAACAAGGCCGTTCGGCCGCCCTGCGCAAACGCACGGGATATCAGTGGGGCTCGGCGGTGTTCACCCACACCGGCGATGCCTACCTCGACGGGATCGACTTCACCGTCGTCCCCGAATCGGGTGTGCGCACCGGGTCGCTGGGCTCCGGTCAGCTCGACGTCATCAGCGATGCCCTCCCCAACGACAAGGCACAGATCTCCTCGGCCGGTGGCAAGGTACTCACCGCGGTGAACCCCGGTGTGCCGTTCGGCCTGCAGCCCAACGTCTCCCGTGGAGTGCTCGCCGATGAACAGGTGCGCACCGCGCTGCTCCCGGCGATCAACCGCACCGAACTCGTCGACACCGTGCTCGACAAGGACTTCCACCCGGCGACCGGGGTGCTGGCCGCCAACACCCCGGGGTTCCATGCCGAGACCGCGGCGCTGACCTTCGACGCCGCCAAGTCCAGGCAGCTGCTCGACGCCGCCGGCTGGCGGCCCGGCCCGGACGGCATTCGCGTCAAAGACGGCCGGCGCCTGGCGTTCTCGATGCTCTACAGTCCGGTGTTCGCCGGCAACCAGGCGATCCTCGAACTCGTCCAGCAGCAGCTGAAGAACGTCGGCGTCGACATGGCGCTCGACGTCGTGCCCGCGGCCGAGGCCACCGTCCGACAGAACGCCGGTGACTACGACGCGATCTACTACAACGTGACCCGTGCCGACGGGGATATCCTGCGCACCCAGTTCGGGTTGACCACCCGAAACCTGAACCGGCGCGGTCCGATTCCCGCGCTGGATACGGCACTGGCGCAGCAGCAGAGCACCACCGACACCGCCGCTCGCAACGCGGATCTGGCCACCGCCCAGACCCAGATCATCGAGCACGGACTGTTCCTGCCGACCATCGAACTCTCGCAGGCCATCGGTACCGCGAGCACCGCACACCAGGTGTCCTTCGACGCCTCGGCGCGCCTGCAATTCCACGACACCTGGCTCTCGGGTCGGTGACCGGCGATGATCCGCTATCTCGCGATCAGAATCGCCTCGGCCATCGGGGTGCTGTGGGCGGCATTCACCGTCGCCTTCGTCATCCTGATCCTGCTGCCCTCGGATCCGGTGTCGATCGCGACCTCGGATGCCTCGATTCCCGCCGACCCGGCGGCCGTCGCCGCCCTCAAAGCCCGCTATGGCCTGGATCGTTCGGTGTGGCAACAGTATTGGTCGGCGTTGACCGGCGCGCTGCACGGTGATTTCGGTCTGTCGATCTCCCAGGGTCGCCCGGTCACCGACGTGATCGCCGACGCCCTGCCCGGCACCGTGGCGCTCACACTCACCGCGGTGGCGCTCGCCGTCATCGGTGGGGTCGGACTCGCGGTGCTCGCGACCTGGACCCGCTCGACACTGCTGCGTCGGGTGCTGCTCTCCATTCCCCCGCTGGTGGTGGCGCTGCCCACGTTCTGGGTGGGACTGGTCCTGTTGCAGGTCTTCGCCTTTCGCCTGCCGTGGTTCCCGGCATTCGGGGACACCCGGCCCGGGTCGATCGTGCTGCCGGCGGTGACGTTGGCCATCCCGTACGCCGGGGTACTCGGACAGGTCCTCATGACCAGCATGACCGCCACCGATGCGGCGCCGTTCGTGCAGACGGCCACCGCGAAGGGTGCGAGCCGCGGGCGCGTCATCACCCGACACATCCTGCGGGTCTCGTCGCTGCCGGCGCTGACGGTGGCCGGCGTAGTCGTCGGCAACCTCCTCGGCGGGGCGGTCGTGGTCGAGACGGTGTTCTCCCGGCCGGGTGTGGGCAAGCTCGCCCAATCCGCCGTCCTCGCACAGGACATCCCGGTCGTGTTGACGCTGGTGACCCTCTCGGCGCTGGTCTTCGTCACCATCAACCTGCTCGTCGACGTCGTCTACCCGTTCCTCGACCCCCGCATCCTCAGCGGTGCACGCCGACGGAAGCCGACGGTGCGCGACAACGACTCCCGGACGGAGCTGATCAATGTCTGACTCATCCGACACCAGTGTGTCGGTGCCGTCCTGGTCGTGGAGTCCGACGGCGGTGCGGCCCGCGGCGGTGTGGGCGTGGCTGCGGTCCAATGCGGCGGTGACCGTCGCGGTGATCGTCCTGGCGCTCGCCGTCGGATTCGCCGTGGCCCCGGGCTTGTTCACCGGGCGAGACCCGCTGCTGGCCGTGCCCTCGGAGAAACTCTCACCACCGAGCGCGTCGCACTGGTTCGGCACCGACAACCTCGGCCGCGACGTCTACGCGCGATTTGTCCACGGGGCGGGTCTGTCGCTGACGGCGACCATCGGTGCCGTCGGGGTAGCGCTGCTCATCGGGGCGATCCTCGGGTTGGTCGCGGGTACCGCAGGGGCCATCGCCGACGGGGTGATCATGAGGGCCATCGACGTGATGCTCGCGGTCCCCCAACTGTTGCTGGCCCTGGCCATCGTCGCGGCCCTGGGGTTCGGCACCACCAAGGTCGCGATCGCGGTGGCGGTGGTGCTCATCGCGAGCTTCGCGCGGGTCATGCGGGCCGAGGTGCTGCGGGTCCGTCACGCCCCGTTCGTCGAGGCGTCGCGCGCCTTCGGGGTCCCGGCCCCGGTCGTGCTCGTGCGGCACGTGTTGCGCAACTCCTACGCCCCGGTGCTCGCGCTGGCCGCCGCCGAATTCGGGATGGCGATCCTGCTCATCTCGTCGCTGTCGTTCCTCGGCTTCGGCGCGACCCCGCCGACCCCCGAATGGGGATCCCTGATCTCCGACGGCCGTGACTATCTGGCCACGGCCTGGTGGATGACCACGCTGCCGGGACTGGCGATCGTGGCCGTCGTTCTCTCGGCACACACCGTCGGACACCGTATCTCGGCGGGAGATCACCGATGAGCCCCGTGTCCGCCATCCCTGTCCTCGACGTGACCGATCTGCATGTGGCATACCGGATCAACGGCGCCGAGACCGAGGCGGTCCGCGGTGTCGATCTCACGGTGGCGCGAGGCGAGACCGTCGCCGTGGTCGGGGAGTCCGGCTCCGGGAAATCATCGGTGGCGCACGCGATCATCGGACTCCTGCCGCGCACGGCGCACTCCACGGGCCGCGTACACCTCGGAGATCTGCGGATCGATGAGCTCGGCTCCCGCGCCATGAACCGGATTCGGGGCGCACGGATCGGCCTGGTCCCGCAGGACCCGGGCACTGCGCTCAATCCCGTGCAACGCGTGGGCGATCAGGTCGCCGAAGTGCTGCGAATCCACGGTCGCGCCGCCCGCAAGACGGCGCGTATCCACGCGCTCGAGCACCTCGCCGACGCCGGCATCGACGATCCGCAGGTGCGCTACCACCAACTACCGCACCAACTCTCGGGCGGACAGCGGCAACGTGTGCTGATCGCGATGGCGATGGCGTGCGAACCCGAGCTGATCATCGCCGACGAACCCACGAGCGCTCTCGACGTCACCGTTCAGCGCCGCATCCTCGATCATCTCGCCGCCCGCGCCGCCGATACCGGCACCTCGATCCTGTTGATCACCCATGACATCGGGGTGGCCGCCGACCGTGCCGATCGGCTCGTCGTCATGTCCGGCGGGCAGATCGTCGAAAGCGGCTCGACAGCACAGGTTCTCACCGAGCCTCGCCATGCCTACACCCGGCGACTGATCGCCGACGCACCGGCACTCACCTCGGGCACCCTGGCCGCACCCCGCGACGACGGGGCGCCGATCATCGCACGCGCCGACCACATCTCGCGGTCGTTCCGGGTCGGCCGCGGCAACGGGTTGACCGCCGTCGACGACGTCTCGTTGGCGGTGCGCGCCGGGCAAACCCTGGCGGTGGTGGGGGAGAGCGGGTCGGGCAAGACGACCACCGCCCGCATCCTGGCCGGGCTGGAGACCCACGATTCCGGCGTCGTCGAGGCCGGTGACCGTCGCGGCGATGTCGGCTTCGTCTATCAGAACCCCTTCTCGTCGATGAACCCGAAACTGACTGTCGAACAGATCATCTCCGAACCGCTGCGCGGGGTCCCCCGAGCACAGCGCCGGCGTCGCGTCGACGAGCTCCTCGCGGCGGTCGCGCTCGAACCGGGTTATGCGCGCCGGCCGCCCACCGCGCTGTCGGGTGGTCAGCGGCAGCGGGTGGCGATCGCGCGTGCCCTGGCCACCACCCCGAAGCTGCTCATCCTGGACGAGCCGGTCTCAGCGCTCGACGTCACCATCCAAGCGCAGGTCCTGCGGCTGCTCGCCGATCTCCAACGCCGCCACGGCATCGCCTACCTGTTCATCTCGCATGACCTGGCCGTCGTCCGGCAGGTCAGTCACCGGGTGGCGGTCATGCGTGCCGGCCGGATCGTCGAGGAGGGGACGGTCGAGGACGTCTTCGACAATCCGCGCCACGACTACACCCGTGCGCTCCTCGCCGCCATTCCCGGACGGGGCCGTACCGCCGGTTCCGCCACCAACCTCCCCAAGGAGTCCGCTCATGCCTGATCAGATCCACCTGGCCGTCGCGTTGTCCGATGCGGGCTGGCACCCCGGCGCCTGGCGTGAACCCGGTGCGCGTCCCACCGAACTGCTCACCGGTCGCTACTGGGCAGATCTGGTGCGCGAGGCCGAATCCGGTGCCCTCGACCTCGTCACCATCGACGACGGACTCGGATTGCAACGCGACGACCATCTACGCCCCGACGACCGGACCGATCGGGTCCGTGGCCGGGTGGACGCGGTACTCGTCGCCAACCGGGTGGCGCCCACCACCCGTGCGATCGGCGTGATCCCGACGGCGATCACGACCCATACCGAACCGTTCCACACCGCCAAGGCGATCGCCACCCTCGACTACGTCGCGCACGGGCGCGCGGGAGTGCAACTGCGGGTCGACGGTTCGGCTGCCGATGCGCGGCTGTTCGGCCGTCGTACGCTGCCCGACCTGGTGCCCGGAGATCCCGACCCGGTGATCATCGAGGCCCTGTTCACCGAGGCCGCCGACTACGCCGAAGTACTGCGCCGACTGTGGGATTCGTGGGAGGACGACGCCGAGATCCGCGACGCCGCCACCGGTCGCTTCATCGATCGCGACAAACTGCACTACATCGACTTCGAGGGCGAGTACTTCAGTGTGCGGGGACCGTCGATCACCCCGCGCCCGCCGCAGGGGCAACCGCCCATCGCCGCACTCGGACACAACAGTTCGGCCTACGACCTGATCGGCCGGGTCGCCGACCTCGGATTCGTCACCGCCTCCGACGCGACCGCAGCGGCTGCGACCGTCGCCGAGATCGACGCCGTCCGGGTGTCGGCGGGGCGCGCCGATCCGGTGCGGGTGTTCGACGATCTACTCGTCATCCTCGGCGACACCGACGCCGAGGCTGCCGCCCGCGCTCGGCGACTCGACGAACTCGCCGGAACCGAATTACGCAGTGATGCACCGATCTTCGTCGGCACCGCCACCGGGCTCGCCGACCTCATCGAGGAGCTTGTGCCCACCGACGCCGACCCCGGACGAGCGCTCGCCGGGGTGCGGCTGCGCCCAGCCGTGCTGCCCGACGACCTGCTCGCGATCACCGGCCACCTGGTCCCGGAGTTGCGTCGCCGCGGGCGTTTCCGCACCGAGTACACCGCAACCACCCTCCGCGGACATCTCGGACTCACCCGCCCCGCCAACCGCTACGCAGCCTGATCGGAGAACGCCATGACCGCACCCCGCAAGGAAATCCATCTCGCCGCGCACTTTCCCGGCGTCAACAACACTACGGTGTGGAGCGATCCCGCCTCCGGCAGTCACATCGAGTTCGAGTCGTTCGAGCATTTCGCCCGGACCGCCGAACGCGGCAAATTCGACTTCCTATTCCTCGCCGAGGGGTTGCGGCTACGGGAGCAGAACGGTCTCATCTACGACCTCGACGTCGTCGGGCGGCCGGACACGTTCTCGATTCTCGCCGCACTCGGTGCCGTCACCGAGCGGCTCGGTCTGACCGGCACCATCAACTCCACCTTCAACGAACCCTACGAGGTGGCACGGCAATTCGCGAGCCTCGATCACCTCACCGACGGGCGTGCGGCCTGGAACGTGGTGACCTCGTGGGACGAATTCACCGGGGAGAATTTCCGCCGTGGCGGATATCTGGCGAGCTCCCAACGCTATTCGCGTGCCAAGGAGTTCCTCGACACCGCGATCGAGCTGTGGGAGTCCTGGCGTGGCGACGAGATCGTCGCAGACAAGGCATCCGGCCGGTTCCTGCGGGACGGTGCGGTCGGCGAATTCGAGCACCGCGGTGAGCAATTCGACATCGAGGGACGATTCTCGGTGCCGCGCAGCCCACAGGGTCGGCCGGTGATCTTCCAGGCCGGTGACTCCGAAGACGGCCGTGAGTTCGCCGCGGCGAAGGCGGATGCCATCTTCTCCCGGCACAGCGCCTACGACGAGGGGCGGGAGTTCTACCGTGACGTCAAGTCCCGGCTGGCCAGGTACGGGCGCCGACGTGAGCAGCTGCTGATCCTGCCGGCAGCGTCATTCGTGTTGGGCGACACCGACTCCGAGGCGGCCGACCTCGCTCACGAGGTGCGTCTCGCGCAGGTCAGCGGTGCCACCGCACTGCGTTTCCTGGAGCAGGTGTGGAACCGGGATCTCTCCGACGTCGACCCCGACGGTCCACTGCCGCAGTTCGATCCGGTCGTCGGCGAGCACACCATCGCCCGCGGACGGGCCAGCGTGCGCTCCTACCGTGATCCGCTGCAGACCGCCCGCGAATGGCGCGAGCGTGCCGAGGCCAACAACTGGTCGATCCGCGAACTCATCATCGAGGTGACCGGCCGGCAGGCCTTCGTCGGTAGCGCGCAGACCATCGCCGAGCGCCTCGACGATTCCGTGCAGAACGATGTCAGCGACGGTTTTATCCTGGTCCCGCACATCACGCCCGGCGGGCTCGACCGCTTCGTCGACGAAGTGGTGCCGATCCTGCAGGAGCGCGGAAGTTTCCGCGCCGACTACACCGGTACGACGCTGCGCGACCATCTCGGGATCGACCGCGCCGCGCGGGGGTCGGGGCGCGCCGCGTCCTGAAGGAACTCAGGGGAGGTCGAGCAATTCCTCGCAGAAGCCGCCGAACCGGCGGTCCGGGGTCACGAGGTGCACCTCGAGAATCCAGTGGCATTGCCGGCCTGCGCGGTCGGTGCGACGCATCGGCCCGTCGGAACCGGGGGCGATGTAGCTCTCGATCTCGGCGGCGTCGATGCTCTCGTGCGGGAACTCGCCGACGAGATGCCCGGCGATGTCGCCGCCGAACTCCCAGCCCGCCTCGCGGGACAGTTCGACCACGCGGTCGTAAAGCTGCGCTCCGGTGATGTAGGGGTGGGTGCGGAAGTGCTCGCGGCCGGCCTCCCACACCTGGCTCAGCGATGCACGCAACGCATGTTTGGTCGGATCGTCGCCGAGGACGAACGTACGGCCGAAGTCGGCCTCCCACTCCTCGAAGATCGGACCGAAGTCCAGGAAGAGGATTTCGTCGTCGGTGAGGATGTGGTCCGGCGGATTGGCGCGGTAGGTCTGCAAGGTGTTTTCGCCGGCGCGCACGATCCGTTTGTGCCAGTGCCGGGTCACGCCGAACATGTCGGCGGCGAGGTCGCGGATCTCGTTGGACAGTTCCCGTTCGCCCACACCCGGTCGGATCATCCCACGCTCGGTGATCTCGGCGAAGAGTTGCTCAGCCTTGGCCTGGGCGTCCAGAAGCCGACGAACCCTGGCGTCCTCATCTGGGGAGTCGCCGAGTTCGGCGGAGGCGTCGACTGTCGTCACCTGTCCATGCTTGCACACCGAAGCGCTTCATGGTCGTGTGCTACTCATTCTGGGTCCGCTGCTCATTGTCCCGATGGTCTCGACTCTCGCCGCACGCGGCTCGGACCTCGACCAGCGGGGAGGACCGGTCTCTCCCGGATTGCCGTTCCACCCCGCGCGGAAATGCTCCAGCCCTTCCCGCCCGGTGGTCGAGGTGCCGAGGAGCGCTAGCGACGAGCCTCGAGACCTGTTGCGCCGATGGGTATCCGGTCTGCCGTAGATCGAATCCAGGACCAGCGCAGGTGGTCTCGAGGCTCGCCGCACGCGGCTCACACCTCGACCATCGGGGGAAGACGACACGCCGTCGAGGGACACTGATGCCCTTCCCGTCCCATGGTGTCCCACCCTGGTGGTCGAGGTGCCGAGGAGCGCTAGCGACGAGCCTCGAGACCCCCTGTGCCGACAGGCTTCCGGGCCACCGTTACCCTAATCCAGCGACCGCTCAGGTGGTCTCGAGGTTCGCCGCACGCGGCTCGCACCTCGACCATCGGGGAGACCGTTCCCATCCCGGTGGTCGAGGTGCCGAGGAGCGCCAGCGACGATCCTCGAGACCCCTTGTGCCGAAGGGCTTCCAGGGCCACCGACGCTCGAACACCTCGACCATCGGGTGGGGATTTCACTATGGAATTCTCAAACAACAGATGCGGTCCCGGCCAGGCCGGGTGCGGGAATCAGGCTGCTACGTCGTCGAGTCGCATGGTCCGTCGGTGATACGACGGCACAGGTCGGCGTTTCGGGTCGATGCTGGCGGGTGGGATGAGCCAGGGGTGTCGGTCGAATCCCATGATGATGTCCCAGCCGTGGTGGTGCACGTCGTCGTGGCAGCTGGTGCAGAGGAGGCCGCCGTTGTCGAGGTCGGTGGGACCACCCTTGCTCCAGTGGTGCACGTGGTGTCCTTGGCAGCGTCCGGCGTGGGCGCCGCATTTGATGCACCCGCGGTCACGCACGAGCGGGGCTTTGCGTTGGCCGGGGGTGAAGAAGCGTTTCTCTTCACCAACACTGAGCGGTACACCGTTGGGGTCGAGCACGATTTTGGTGATGGTGGTGTCACACGACAGCATACGGGCGGTGGCTTCGGTGATGGCACCCATATTCTGCAACTCGCCGCCGAGTACCGGGTTGTCCGCCGACCAGGTCCACAACAGTCCGTTGGTCGGTTTCGCGGAGAAGGTGGTGTCCGCCAAACCTTGTGCCGCCAACTCCACGATCGTTTCGAACGCGGCGGCACAGATTTGCTCGGGCGTGCGGGGGTCGGGGGAGCCGTCGGGCTGAGGTTTCGGTGTCGACAAGGTTTCCATCAAAGTGCGGGTCTTTTCGCCGGCGATGATGTCGAGGTTCGCCGAGATTTCCAGCCGGCCGTCGTCGGTGATGCGGTCGGTGTAGCTGTTGATGTTCTTGTCTTCGGCGGCTGGTAACCCGCCGGGTGTCTCTGCGGCGAGTTCGTTCCCGAGTTGCCGGGCGTAGAGGTTGATCTCGGCGGGGGTGAAGCCGGCGAAGTAGTGCGACAGCAGTTTCCGCAGAAACTCACACCGTTGGACGGTGTCGAGGGGTTCGGGGCATCGGGTGTCGATGTGGCTCAGTCCGCGCACGATAGCGTCGACGTGTTCGGAGGAGATGGACCCGTCCGCGGCATGCGCCAACAACAAATCCACATCGGTGGTGGCCGAGATCCGCACGTACCGACCTGCGACCGCGGGTGCGAAACCCATGCTGATCAACAATTCTCGAAGTCGGGCGGTTTTGTGATCGTCCACGCCCAGGCGGTCCAGTTCGCCGGTGAGCGACGTGGCGTGGTGATCAACCAGGTTCCGCAACAACAGGACCTGCTTCATCGCACCGAAAGCCTGAGGGCCGGTCATTTCCGGATCCCATTGCAGGTCGCTGAGTTGGGAGATGATGGCGGCGAAGACTGCCTCGGCGTCAACGTCTTTGGCGTCAAGAATGGCAGTGGGTTCGATCATGGGCCCCTCCCCAGTGGCTGACCGGTGCGATGCCTTCATAGTACTCGAACATATGAATTACGGAAAGGGTGTTCGACAACTTTAGCGCGGGGAAAGATGCTTGTGGACAACGGGTTTCGGTGGTGCACTGGCGGCGGTTTTCTGTCGGTGGGGTGTGGTAGAGGTGTGGCTTCCGTGACCGAGTTGCCGATATGGTTGGGACGCTTGTTGCCACTCGCTACGCGTACAGCCGAAGCGCGCCGGGCGCGTGGTCGGGAACAGTGGGATGCTGCGGTGCCACCGCGGTGATCCGGCGATACGGTGCGCCGAGTGGCGGTCGTGGGTCGGCCTCTCCGGCATTGGGCCAGAACGCCATGGCGCGTTCGGCCTGGGCGGTGACGGTGAGCGACGGGTTCACGCCGAGGTTCGCCGAGACCGTCGACCCGTCCACGATGTGCAGACCCAGATGACCGAACGCGCGGTGATAGGCGTCGACGACGCCGTCGTCGGGATCGTCCCCGATGGCGCAGCCGCCGAGGAAGTGGGCGGTCATCGGGATGTCGACGAGGTCGAGGATCGACCCACCCGGATCGCCGTCGATGCGGCGCGCCGCGGCCCGGACGGCCTTGTGTGCCTCGGGAATCCATCGTGGTGGCGGATCGCCGCCGCCCGGTCGGCTCCGTAGGATCGGGCCGAATCGTCCTCTCCGCGCGTGTAATTCGATCGAGTTGTCGACGGTCTGCATCGCCAGGGCGATGATGGTCCGCTCAGACCAGCGGTGCACCGATAGCGAGCGGGCGGCGGTGATCGGGTGCGCGAGCATGGTCAGTACCGCGCGCAGCAGCCGTGGCATGCGTCCGCCGCCATCGACGAGAACGGCCTGCAGGAGCCCGATCAGGTTGCTGTCCTTGCCGTATCGGACCGGCTCGATGTGGGTGTGATCGTTGGGATGAAACGACGACGTGATGGCGACACCCTCGGTGTAGTCGACGTCGGTGGTGTGGGCCGTCGCGGCGAGGACGGCCTCGGAGTTGGTGCGCACCACCGTCCCGAGTCGGGGCGACAGGTTCGGCAGTCGGCGTGAGCGTGCCATCTCGAGCAGCAGCTTGTTGGTGCCGTAGGTACCGGCGGCCATCACGACCTGGTCGGCATACAGCGTCCGGCGTCCTCTCCACGGAGCGCCGGTGCGGTGGGTGCTGACCTCATAGCCGCCGCCGCGCTGGTGGAGGCCATCGACCATCGTGATCGGGATGATCTGCGCGCCGGCCTGTTCGGCGAGGTGCAGGTAGTTCTTGACCAGGGTGTTCTTCGCGCCGACACGACATCCGGTCATACACGCGCCGCACTGTGTGCATCCGGTGCGTTGTGGCCCGGCTCCGCCGAAGTACGGGTCGGCGACCGTGACGCCGGGCGTCCCGAAGAACACCCCCACCGGGGCTGCGACGACGGTGTCGGCGACTCCCATCTCTTGGGCGACCGACCGCATCGCGCGGTCGGCGGGGGTGACACCCGGGAAGCTCGTCACGCCGAGCATGCGGGAGGCCTGGCCGTAGAAGGGGTCGAGTTCGGCGGCCCAGTCGGTGATCGCGTTCCAGTGCGGATCGTCGAAGAAGGCCGCGGGCGGACGGTACAGCGTGTTCGCGTAGTTGAGCGATCCGCCGCCGACACCTGCGCCGGCCATGACCAGCACGTCGCGGAGCGGATGCATGCGCTGCACGCCGAAAAGGCCGAGTGCCGGCGCCCAGACGTAGTCCCGGAGTCGCCAACTGGTCGTGGGCAACTCGTGGTCGGCGAATCGGCGTCCGGCTTCGAGGACGCCGACGCGATAGCCCTTCTCGGTGAGTCGGAGTGCGGCGACCGAGCCGCCGAAACCCGAGCCGACGACGAGGACGTCGAAACGATCGGGGTCGTGCGCGGGTGCGTCGGAAGGCGTCATGGGATGTGATGCTAACGACAATCATAGAAACAGTCCAGACTGCTTGTAAGGCGGATCCGACGCGGACAAGTGCGACATCGAGGCTGTCCGGTCGGGTAGGTCGCGGCCTGGTGTGGTGGCCCTACTGTGTCCGAAGTGCACGATTCGCTCTTGCGGCGCAGGGGATCTGTGGAGAACAGTCGGATCTCGCTCGCCCGAAACGCTCACGTCCGGGCAATTCATCTGTTGAGATGAACAGATCATCTGATGAGGAGTTCGGCTGCATGGCAACGCAATTCGCTCAACAAGGACAAAACGGACGTCCGTCGTTCGGTGATCGGCTCGCTCAGCTCCGCCGGTCGCTGACCCCGGCCGAATGGGCCAGTATCGGCGGCATGGTCGCCGTCGTGGCAGCCCTGCACATCATCGGATGGGTGACCCTGGTCGTCTTCGTGGCACCGCACGACTTCAGCGTCGGGCAGAAGACCCTGGGCCTCGGCGTCGGGCTGACCGCCTACACCCTGGGTATGCGTCACGCCTTCGACGCCGACCACATCTCGGCGATCGACAACACCACCCGCAAACTGCTCGGCGACGGACAGCGGCCGATGACCGTCGGATTCTGGTTCTCGTTGGGGCACTCCACAATCGTCTTCGGGCTGGCGTTGTTGCTGTCCTTCGGCGTGCGGGCACTCGCGGGGCCGGTCGAGGACGACTCGTCGGCGCTGCACCACTACACGGGTCTCATCGGCACCACGGTCTCCGGCGGCTTCCTCTACCTCATCGCCGCGATCAACATCGTGATCCTGTTCGGGATCGTCAAGGTCTTCCGCGCGATGCGCCAGGGCGACTACTCCGAGGACGAACTCGAAAAGCACTTGAACAACCGGGGTTTCATGAACCGCATCCTCGGTCGCTTCATGAAGTCGGTGACCAAGCCGTGGCAGATGTACCCCATCGGGGTCCTGTTCGGGCTGGGCTTCGACACCGCGACCGAGGTTGCCCTGCTCGTCCTCGCCGGCAGTAGCGCCGCCGCCGGACTGCCCTGGTACGCGATCCTGTGCCTGCCGGTCCTGTTCGCCGCGGGTATGAGCCTGTTCGACAGCATCGACGGCACGTTCATGAACTTCGCCTACGGTTGGGCCTTCGCCAACCCCGTACGCAAGGTCTACTACAACCTCACCATCACCGGACTGTCGGTCGTGGTCGCCTTCGTCATCGGCACCATCGAGATCCTCGGACTGCTGGCCGACGAGTTCGGCTGGAGCGGCCCGTTCTGGGACGACGTCTCCGGGATCGACCTGAACATCGTCGGCTACGCCATCGTCGGTCTGTTCATCGTCACCTGGCTCGTCGCCGTGGTCGTCTGGCGCGTCGGGCGAATCGAGCAGCGGTGGGCGCTGGCGCCCGCGACCGTGGCTGAGCGCGTCGAGTAGTCGCGGTGCAGCGGGTCCGGTGAGGTTCGGTGCGTCGCCCCACGAGCGCTGACGTAGACTGCCGATGGCGTCGACCCGCTGCGTCTGGGTGCCGCCGCCCGCCTCAGTAGCTCAGGGGATAGAGCATTCCTCTCCTAAAGGAAGGGTCGCAGGTTCGAATCCTGCCTGGGGCACTGTGACATCCCTTCCGGCCTCCGGCCGGTGTGCGCCTGCTGTGTTTGAAAGAGATCCACGGAGGCGCGCCCAAGATCGAACGCCGTCCGAGTATGCCAACGCCCGCGGTACACCGACCGCGTCGGCACATTCGCCCGGCGTTTGCGCCGCGTCGACGGGTGACCTGCTCATCGAGGCGCTGCGCTACGGTGAGCATCGTGGACTCGCGGAAACCTCAGACAGTTCTCGTCACCGGCGCGACCAGCGGAATCGGCGCCGAGGTGGCACGGCAGATGGCGGCGCTCGGGCACCGCGTCTACGGCACCAGCCGTCATCCCGACAAGGTTTCCGACCCGATTCCCGGTGTCACCTACGTGCGCCTCGACAACGCCGATTACGCCTCGGCGGATGCCTGCGCCGCAGAGGTCGGTGACGTCGACATCCTCGTCAACAACGCCGGTGAGTCGCAGGCCGGTGCGCTCGAGGACACCCCGATGAGTGCCATCGAGGATCTGTTCCGCGTCAACGTGTTCGGGCCCGTCGCCCTGACCAAGGCGGTCCTGCCGGGTATGCGGCAACGGCGCCACGGCACGGTCATCATGGTCGGGTCGATGCTGTCGAGCTTCCCCGTCGCATTCCGCTCCAACTATGCGGCCACCAAGTCGGCGCTCAAGGCCTTCGCGCTCGCGACCCGACGAGAGGTGGCGCCCTACGGAATCCGGATGATCAGCGTCGAGCCGGGGACCATCGCCACCGGTATCGGAGGCCGGCGCAGCATCCACATCGATGACGGATCGCCGTATGCGGCCGAGTACGAGACCCTCGCCGCCGCCACCCGACGCAACGAGGACGCAGGGATCGACGCGTCGACGATGGCCCGGGTCATCGTCGAGGCCGCGCTCGCCGAGCATCCGAAACCGTTCTACGCCAAGGGAAACAACGCGGCCATCGTCTTCGCTCTGCGACGGCTGGTGCCGCGTCAGATCATCCTCGATGTCACCGCGCGCAAACACGGGCTGCCGCGGGTCAAGAGTTGAGCGCCGTGCAGGTCACCATCCGCGTCATCGGCATCGGACCGGGAGATCCGCGACAGATCACGCTGCAGGCCATCGACGCCATGGCCGGCGTCGACGTCTTCCTCGCGCTCGAGAAGGGCGACGCCAAGGACGGCCTGCTGCAGGCTCGCCGCGACATCCTCGAACACCATGCACCGCAGGGTTACTCGCTCGTCGAGATTCCCGATCCGCCCCGCGACAGACGTCCCGCCGACTACGACGCCGAGGTCCGCCGCTGGCACGCCGCCCGTGCCGAACTCCTCGCCCGGGCGATCCTCGCCCACGTCCCCGACGACGGGGTGGCGGCATTCCTCGTCTGGGGCGACCCCGCACTCTACGACTCCACCCTGCGCATCGTCGACGACCTCGCCGCGCGCGACGACCTACAGGTGTCTGTGGAGGTGATCCCGGGCGTCACCAGCGCGTCGGCGCTCACCGCCGCACACGGGATCGTCGCCAACCGGGTGGGCGAACCCATCCACATCACCACCGGGCGTCGCCTCGCCGACACCCCTCCGGGTGCCGACGCCAACCAGATCGTCATGCTCGACGCCGATCTCGGTTTCCGCCACACCGCGGCCGCCGACGACGAGATCTGGTGGGGCGCCTACCTCGGGACGCCCGACGAGATCCTGATCAGCGGCCGAGTCGGCGACGTCACCGACGAGATCGTCGAGGCGCGTGCGGCCGCCCGCGCCCGAATCGGCTGGATCATGGACATCTACCTGCTCCGCACGGCGCGATAGGCGCCGGGGGACTGCGCCGGACAGGTCACCACCACACCTCGCCCACCACGTCGAGGATGTCCTCGGCGAGTTCGGGCCGGCAGATCACGAAGTCGGGCATGTACGGCTGCGGCTGGTTGTACACGATCGGCGTGCCGTCGAGCCGGCTGCAGTGCAGCCCCGCGGCGAGCGCCACACCGACCGGTGCCGCGTTGTCCCACTCGTACTGCCCTCCGGAATGGACGTAGGCGTCGGCGTCACCGCGCACCACCGCCATCGCCTTGGCACCCGCCGAACCGATCGGCACCGGGCGTAGCCCGAGCCGCCGCGCCACCGCGGCCACCTCGTAACTCGTGCCCCATCGTGAGGTAGCGATGCGGCCCGACGCGTCTGCGGGCACGGCGTCGACGGTGTCGGTGCGAAAGACCTCACCCATCGCCGGCAAGGCGACGGCGGCGTCGGTGACCGCACCGTTCTCGGTGAGTGCGACGTGCACCGCCCACTGATCGCTGCCCGCGGCGAACTCGCTGGTGCCGTCGAGCGGATCGATGATCCAGACCCGCTGTGCCACAGCGCGGTCGCCGACGTCGGTGGCCTCCTCGCTCAACACCGCGTCCCGCGGCCGGTGCCTGCGCAGGACGGTGCCGATCCACGCCTGGGCGAGCGCGTCACCAGCATCGCCGAGCAACCGCCCACCCAACAGGTCGCCGGAGCGCACCCCGAGCAGGATCTCCCCGGCCCCGACCGCGATGCGTGTGGCCAGCTCGGCGTCGGAAAGACCGGAACTCATCTGTTCACTAGAGCACACTGGTGTCATGCCCGAACTGCCCGAGGTTGCCGCGATCGCCGATTTCGTGGACGGACGTACCGCCGGACTCCCGATCCGGCGGGTGGACATCGCATCGTTGTCGGTGCTCAAAACCGCCGACCCCCCGTACACGGCCCTGACCGGGCGGATCGTGGATTCCGTCGGCAGAGTCGGCAAATACCTGATCATCCGCACCATCCCCGGTTCCGAGACCGATCCCGAACCCGTCATCAACCTGGTCATCCACCTGTCCCGGGCGGGCTGGCTGCGATGGAGCGAGGACCTCTCACCCAAACCCCTTCGACCCGGCGGCAAGAGCCCGATCGCGCTGCGGGTGCACTGCGGGATTCCCAGCGCCACCGGCGGCGAGGGTTTCGACGTGACGGAGGCCGGAACGCAGAAGCGGTTGGCGGTGTGGATCGTCCGCGACATCACCGAGGTCGAGCGCATCGCGACATTGGGGCCCGACGTCCTCGCGCTCGATCGCGACGAGTTCGCCGACATCCTCGCCGGCACCGGCGCGCGCATCAAGAACGTGCTCACCGATCAGCGGGTGCTCGCCGGGATCGGCAACGCCTACTCCGACGAGATCCTGCACACCGCGAAGCTCTCGCCGTTCGCCACCGCGAAAACCCTGACCGGCGAACAGATCGACACCCTCTACGAGGCGATGCGCGACGTGCTGACCGACGCGATCGGGCGTCTCGAGGGCCAGGGCGTGGCAAAGCTGAAGTCGGAGAAGCGGACCGGACTCAAGGTGCACGCCCGTACCGGTCTGCCGTGCCCGGTGTGCGGGGACACGATCCGCGAGGTCGCCTTCAGCGACCGATCCTTCCAGTACTGCCCGACCTGCCAGACGGGTGGCAAGGTCCTCGCCGACCGCCGGATGTCGCGACTCCTCAAGTGAGGCAAGAACTGTCCGAAGACGGTGTGGTCGCGCAACTGCGGGCGGCCGGGTGCGTGTTCGCCGAGGAGGAGGCGACGATCCTGCGCGAGGCCGCCGCCGATGACGCGGATCTGGGCCGGCTCGTGGCGCGTCGGGTGGCCGGTGAACCGATCGAGCACCTCGTCGGCTGGGTGGAGTTCGCGGGCCGGCGCCTGGCGGTCGGGCCCGGGGTCTTCGTGCCGCGCCGACGCTCGGAACTGCTCGCCGCGGTCGCCGTCGGTGCCGCCGCGTCCCGGAAGTGCCCGGTGATGGTCGAACCCTATTGCGGCGCAGCACCACTGGCGGCCACCGTGGGCGCCTGGGTGCCGACGACCCGGCTGTACGCCACCGATATCGACGACGTCGCACTGCGATGCGCGCGGCGTAACCTCGGAGCCGACGCGGGGGTGCTGCGCGGCTCGGGTCTGGCCGGGCTGCCCGCAGCGCTGCGCGGACAGGTGGACGTGATCGCGGCCGTTCCGCCGTACGTACCCGACGGGGCGCTGGCACTGTTGCCGCACGAGGCCGCTGACCACGAACCCCGCCGGGCACTGCTGGCCGGCGTCGACGGACTCGACCACATCCGCACCCTCATCGCGCAGGCACCTGGATGGCTGGCCGCCGACGGCGTGCTGGCGATCGAGATGAACGAGGAGCAGGCGCGCCTGGTCACCGACCCCGCCGAACGGTGTCGAACGGCGGTTTTCGCCCGCCCGGCGCTCTTTGCCACCGACGACTCCCGCACCGTGGTGCTGGCGCTGACGATGCCCAGTTGATCTGACCCTCGGGTAAGTTGGCGGACGTGACGCACCGCGACAAGATCCTGATCACCGGCGCGAGCTCGGGACTCGGCGAGGGCATGGCCCGCGAGTTCGCCGGCATGGGCCGCTCGCTGGCACTGGCCGCACGACGCCTCGACCGCCTCGATACCCTCGCCGCCGAACTGCGGCCCCACGCAGGCACGGTCGCGACCGCGGCCCTCGACGTCACCGACGTCGACACCGTTCCCGTCGTGTTCGGGGCTCTGCGCGACGAGCTCGGCGGTCTCGATCGCGTCATCGTCAACGCCGGGCTCGGTAAGGGTGCACCGTTGGGCACCGGCAAGATGCACGCCAACATCGAGACCGTGCAGACCAATCTGATCGGGGCGCTCGCCCAGATCGAGGCGGCACTGGAGATCTTCCGCGCCCAGGATCACGGCCATCTCGTGCTGATCAGCTCGATGAGCGCCGTCCGCGGGCTACCCAAGGCGCAGACCGCGTACTCGGCGTCCAAAGCCGGGCTGACCGCGATCGGACAGGGGTTGCAGGCCGAGTTCGCGCACTCGCCGATCACGGTGTCGATCGTGCTGCCCGGCTACATCGAGACCGACATCAACCGCGGCCTCAAGACCGCACTCATGACCGACACCGACACCGGTGTGTGTGCCATGGTGGCGGCCATCGAGGCCGAGAAGGCCTCGGCGCCGGTGCCCGCGTGGCCGTGGGTGCCGATCGCCGCGGCCCTGCGACTACTGCCGGCGTCGATCACGCGTCGACTGATCTGATCCGGTCTCAGCCCGCTGCGGTGGTCGAGGCCGGGGCGGTCGACGAGGCCGGGGTCGGGGTGCCCCACACGACCGGCGAGGTCTTGAAGTCGAAACCGTCGGCCGTGGTGGTCTCGGCCCAATAGATGACGCTGGTGAGTTTCTGCCCGGCGTCGGCGTAGGCCACCAGACAGGTGGCGTAGGAGTCGCCGCGCTTCATCTGCTCCGGCGGCGACGGATTGCCGCACGCCTTGAGGGCCACCGGCGGCGGCAGCGTCAGAGCCGGAGTCCGGCCGTCCACGCTGCCCGCCAGCCCCACGACCGTCGGTGCGGCAGACGAGTGCGCGGCCAGCGACGTCACCGTCACATAGACGAAGAATGCCGTACCGCCCTGCGTCGCCGAATCGGGAACTCCCTCACCGGGTGTGATGCCGGTGACCGTGTACATCGCGGTCGGGCCGGACGGGCGGAACGCATCGGCGGGCAGCACCGCCGAATCGCCGAAGCGCAGCGCGGTGCCCGGCGCCGTCCGCGCCGGGGCGCCGGGCGGGACCGACACCACGACCGAGGTCGGGAACGACGAGGTGCCGGGCGCCGACGACGGCGTCGACGACGAACAGGCGGTGAGTGCCGAGCCGACCGCGGCAGCCGCGAGGAGCGCACCGGATACGCGCATGGTCATCGAACCGCGGGCTCGTCGGGGCCGGATCAGGGCTCGTGGCAGGCGCTTGGCGGATCGCGGCGCGCGCGACGACGGTGACGTACTCACCTGCGTAAGGTAACCGATGTGTCGATTCACCACAGTCAAGCGGTCGCCCATGGTGCCTTCCAGGTCCTCGGAACCGGGGACGCCGAACCCGTCGACGAACTGCTCCGCGATGTGTTCGGGCGGAACGACATCGCGACGATCGGCGCCGATTGGCGCGGCATCGTGTACTTCACCCTGGCCGACGACGACGAGATCGACGCCTCGACCGTCATGGGCTTCGACGCGTCCAGCGGCAGCTCCGGGCCACTGGCCACCCTCGACGAGGTCATGGCCGCCGTCGCCGACGGTGACATCGCCGAGGCGGTCGACGCCGAGAGCTTCGACGCATGGCGCGCGGCGACCGGGGTCGACGGCATCGCCGTCGGCGACTGCGTGCCGCCGTCGCTGCCGGAGTTCATCGGTGGTGACCCCGCCGAACGCGCCGTCGAACCGCTGTCGCTGGTCTCCCACATCGCCAGCTGCGCAGCGTTGATGGGCCGCATCGAGCAACTCGGTCTGGCACCCGGCGACGACATCCCGGACGAGGTGTTCGACGCCACCCGGTGGGAGTGAGCGCGCGCCATCCGGGGACGCTCAGGCCTGCCGGCCGCGCCGCGACCGATACCACCGCACCAACTCGTCGGTCGACGAATCGCCCAGTGCCGCAGGCGGTTGCGAGTCGGTGATCGATCCCAGCAACTCCATCGCCTGGGTTTTGCCGAGTTCGACGCCCCACTGGTCGAAGGGATTGATACCCCAGATGGTGCCCTCGACGAAGACCTGGTGTTCGTAGAGCGCGATCAGCTGGCCGATGACCGACGGGGTGAGTTCGGGCGCGAGGATCGACGTCGACGGCCGGTTGCCGGGCATCACCTTGTGCGGCACCACATGTGGGTCCACGCCCTCGTCGGCGATCTCGTCGGCGGTCTTGCCGAATGCCAGCACCTTGGTCTGCGCGAAGTAGTTGCTCATCAGCAGGTCGTGCATCGACCCGGTGCCGTCGGCGGTGGTGAGATCGTCTGTGGGCTCGGCGAATCCGATGAAGTCGGCCGGGATCATCCGCGTGCCCTGATGCAGCAGTTGATAGAACGCGTGCTGTCCGTTGGTGCCGGGCTCCCCCCAGAAGACCTCGCCGGTGTCGGTGGTGACGTGATGGCCGTGCGCGGTGACCGACTTGCCGTTGGACTCCATGGTCAACTGCTGCAGATAGGCCGCGAACCGCGCCATGTCGTTGGAATAGGGGAGTACCACCCGTGATTGGGCATCCCAGAAGTTGGAGTACCACAGCCCGATCAAGCCCAGGATGACCGGCGCGTTGCGCTCGAGCGGCGCGGTGCGGAAGTGTTCGTCGACGAGGTGGAAGCCGTGCAGGAACTCGCCGAAACGGTCCTTGCCGATGGCCGCCATCACCGACACGCCGATCGCCGAATCCACCGAATACCGGCCGCCGACCCAGTCCCAGAAGCCGAACATGTTGACCGTGTCGATGCCGAACGCCGAGACCTTGTCGGCGTTGGTGCTCACGGCCACAAAGTGTTTCGCGACGGCGTCGTCGGCAGCACCGAGGCCGGCGAGCAGCCACCGCTTGGCGGCGGCGGCGTTGGTGAGCGTCTCCAGCGTGCCGAAGGTCTTGGACGCCACGATGAACAGCGTGGTCTCGGCGTCGAGGTCGGCAAGCGTGGCCACCAGGTCGGCGGGATCGACATTGGAGACGAAATGACAGCGAATGGGCGAATCGACGTAGTGGCGCAACGCCTGATAGACCATCACCGGTCCCAGATCGGAGCCGCCGATGCCGATGTTGACGACGTCGGTGATCGCTTTGCCGGTGTGCCCCTTCCACTCTCCGCTGCGGAGCTTGTCGGTGAAGGCGCCCATCGCGTCGAGCACCTCGTGGACGTCGGCCACCACGTCCTGGCCGTCGACGACCAGCTCGGCGTCGGCAGGCAGGCGCAGTGCCGTGTGTAGGACGGCGCGATCCTCGGAGGTGTTGATGTGGACACCGGCGAACATCGCGTCGCGCTTGTCCTCGAGACCGGCCTCCCGGGCCAGGCTGAACAGCAACTCCAACGTCTCGCGCAGGACGCGATGCTTGGAGTAATCGATGTGCAGATCACCGACGTCGACGGTCAGTTCGCGGCCCCGATCGGGGTCGGCCGCGAAGACCTCCCGCAGGTGCATCGAATGAACATGATCCTGATGCGCCGAGAGCGCCTGCCACGATTGCGTGCCGGTGATGTCGTGCTCGTTGTCATCGAGGTCACTCATACGACCACCCTATGTGGTGGGCGGCCCGTACGCACCGGCGCAATCGGCACCGGCGCACACCGTCAGCGGCCGAGCGGGCCCCGACCCAGACGCAGCAACAGCATCGCGAGCGTATGACCCTCCTGACCGAGTTCGGCGAACCGGTCGAGCACCTTGACCTCGCGGCTGTGCACCAGGCGCGGTCCGCCCGAGGCCATGCGGGCGGCTCCGACTTTCTTCGACACCGCCGACCGGCGCTTCACCGCGGCGAGGATGATCGCGTCGAGGCGGTCGATCTCGTGTCGCAACACCTCGATGTCGTCGGGCAGGCCCGACACATCGTGTTCCAGTTCGTAGGAGGAGAGATCGATCGAATCGGCGAAGGACGCGCCGCCCGTGCGTGCGGGTGCGGTGTTGTCCGGGCTGGTCGACGAGTCGCTGGGGTCGGTCACCGTGTCGATTTTGCCACGCAGATACCGTGCCGTGGACACTGGTGGCCATGCCGAGACCCCGGGCAAGCATCGACCCCTCCCGAGATCCCGAAGACACCGGTCCGACCCGGTCCGCCGGATCTGTGAGCGCCACGGCGAGCCGGGTGGCGCAGATGGTGGTAGCGGCCGTGATCACCCTGATCGTCGCGCAACTGATCGTCCGCGGCTGGCTGGTGGCCACCGGCAACTTCTACTGGGACGACCTCATCCTCGTCGGCCGGGCCTCGACCATGTCGATCTGGTCGTGGGACTACCTCGGCCACAGCCACGACGGTCATTTCATGCCCGCGGCGTTCCTCGTCGCGGGGATCTCGACGGTGCTCGCGCCGCTGAACTGGGTGGCGCCGGCGATCACGCTCGTGGTGCTGCAGGGACTCGCGTCGATGTGCGTGTGGCGGATGATACGGGTCCTGACCGACCCCGGGGAGGGGCGGTCACGCAGCGCTGCCGTCGAGATCGCCTCGGTCGGCGCGTTGGCCTTCTACCTCTTCACCCCGCTGACGGTGTCGTCCTTCGTGTGGTGGGCCGCCGGCCTCAACACGTTGCCGATGCAGGCGGCGATGGCCTGGATCGTCGCCGACGCGGTGCTGCTCGCCCGCGGGGGCGCCGACCGCCGGCGAACGCGGCTGATCGTCCTGCGCTCATCGGTGATCTTCGTGCTCTCCCTCGCCTTCTTCGAGAAGTCGCTGTTCATCCTGCCGGTGGCATTCGTCGCCGCGGTTCTGGTGAACCGCACAGGGTCCCGGTCGGCGGACGTTGCCGATGCCAACGCTGATGCCGATGAATCTGCCGCGGCTGACACCGCCGCCGTCCAGATGGGTCCGCTGGGAACGGCATTCGTCCACGCCCGCCGGCTGTGGGCACCTCTGTCGGTGATCTTCGTGGCGTGGGCGCTGCTGTTCTTCTCGGTGTCGGACGCCACCGCCGGGCAGCATTCGGTGTCGCAGACCGCGCAACTCGTGTGGCGGTCGATCAACCGTGGTGTCATACCGTCCCTCGTCGGCGGTCCGTGGGACTGGGAACGATGGGTGCCGAGCCCGCCGATGGGGTTCTCCGCGGTGTGGATGATCGTGTTGGGGTGGCTGGTGGTGGCCGCCGTGGTGATCTGGGCCGTACGTACCCGGATCGGTGCGGTGGCGGTCCTCGTGTGCGCCGCGCTGTACGTCGTCGTGGCGCAGATCCCGGTGATGTGGAATCGCTCATCGGCAAACACCGCACTCGAACTCGCCCAGACCTTGCGGTATCTGCCCGATTCGGCGGTCGTGATCACCGCCGCGCTCGCCCTGCTCGTCGCCGCGCCCCGGCGTTCGGCGGACCCGGTCGGACCGTCGGGTGGGCGCCATGCCGCTCCCGAGACCGACGAGGAGACGGCGGGCCGCGGTCGGACAGTGGGTACGGCGGTCGGCGTCCTCGCCGCAGTGACCGCGGTGTTGGCGTTCGCGTCGTCGTTGATCTCGACCGCGTCGTACCAGTCCTCCTGGACCGACGACCCGACCGGCGCCTATCTGGCCAACGCCAAGCGTGCGCTCGCCGACAATCGGGACAACACGATGTTCGATCAGGCGCTGCCGCTCGAGGTCCTGCTACCGGTGGCCTACCCGTACAACCAGATCAGTGCGACCTTCGGCCGCGTCACCGATCGTTCGCCGTTCGGTGACACCACCGACCGGCTCTTCGTCCTCGACAATGCGGGCAACCTCACGCCCGGTGCGGTGACCCCGAGACGAACCATCGAGGCCGGCCGCGGAACATGTGCGCGGCCGGAACTCACCGGCCCGACGTCACTGCGGCTCGACGGCCCGCTGATCAACTGGCGGTGGACCGTCGCGCTCGGCTACTGCGCCAACACCGCGGGCGATGTGGAGATGTCCCTCGACGGCGGACCAGCCGTTCGCGTTGCGCTGCAGGCCGGACTGCATGTGGTCTACGTGCAACTCGACGGTCACGGCACCGAGCTCCGAATCCGCCCGCTCACCCGGGGTCTGGCGCTGCACACCGGTGACGGACGGGTCGGTGAGGTGGTCGACGCCCGGCTGCTGGGCCAGTGAGCGTCGCCGCGCCGGTGACGTCTCAGCCGCTCGTGTCGGACGACTCCGGCGCGTCGTAGTACACCGAGATCTTGCTCGAGTATCCGGCCTGGGCCACCAGCGCGGTGAGCGCGTCACTGGTCGACTGCTCGGCCACGTAGTACGCGATGCGGCCGTCGTCGCCGATGGCCTGCACCTGCTTGCTCATCTGATCGCGCAGGGTGGCCGTGCCCGCCCAACTGGGATCGAAGGCGCCATTGGTGACATGCGCGGCGTAACCGGGTGCGAAGGTCACCAGGTAGGCACCGGCCGGGCCGTAGCCGTCGAACAGATAGTCGCCGCGCTTGACGGCATAACTGCTCGGCAGGCCGGTGTGTTCGGAGGCGTAGGTGGCTGCTGCGGGCTGCTTGGTCCCGGTGCGCACCATGGTGAACTGACGCTGCGTGGCCTGTGTGTTGTCGTCGAGGTAGTCGCTGAGGGTATCGGCGCCGTAGTCGATGAACGGGAGGTAGGAGAAGGTCACGTTGGGTCGGATCGAACCGCCTCCGGAACCGAGATTGGTTGCGGTGCAACGAGTGGTGGCGGTCTTGTCGAAGTCGACCCGGATCACCGGGGTGCAGGTGCCGCCGACGGCCCCGGCCGGCTGGCCGTTGACGATGAAGTTGACCGTCAGGCCATAGTTCACGTGTCCGGGCTTGTTGTCGGAACCGCGCCGCGGCGTGCCGTTGACGGTGAGGTCATAGCCGCACGCCACATTCGAGCAGCCGCCGGTCTGCTTCCAGCCGACCTGGTCGAGCTGCCCGCCCGGAAGGTCGTCGATCGTCATGCCGGGAACCGGCACCGACCCGAGATCGCTGGTGAGACCCTTCTGCTGGGCGAAGATCGGTGAGACCTGATCGAAGGACAGCGGGGTGACGTCGGTGTCGATGGTGGTGGTGACGTCACCATCCTTGTACTGGCCCTTGAGATGACTGATCGCCTTGGTGTCGGTGGCGAAGGTGATCTCCCAGTCACCGGCCTTGACCTTGTTGTCGGCCAGCGAGGTGATCGCCGGATCCGAGGTCGGCCAGTAGCGGGCGTCGGGGGTGTCCTTGTTGGGTGAGGGCAGTTGGGCGCCCAGCGTCGGCGGATTGACGAGGTCGTTGTTGCCCAGCCGTCCGGCCAGCACGATCGGCGACAACGCATACCCGAGGTTCGGCAGGCTCCACTCCGCGCTGGCCCACTTGTTGTCGACCGGCGACATGTCGACGTTGTCCGGGGCGGTGCCGCCCAGGACCGCCTTCCAGAAGGAGGCGGGGGCCTTGGTGAAGTAATAGTTGCCGATCTGGCTGTAGTCGCCCTGCTGACCGTCGACGGTGATCGAACCACTGACGTTGCCCGACAGCGCCACCTGCAGGTCGGAGAACTCGACGGTGAGGGAGACGCCGTCGCTGTACTTGCGCGTCAACGTCCCCTTGTATTTGGCGCCCGGACTGCTGCCGTACTGAAAAGCGGTCTGGTCCAGGTTGTTCTGTGCCCGGAACGCGGCGGTCGGCTCGGCCGATCCGGAGTTGCTCCACGGGATGAACGACAGGATCAGCGCGATGATCACCGCCACCGCCCCGACACTGGTCAGTACCAGCGCAATGACCTTCGAGGTGTTCTTCATCGCTCGCTTCCCGGGGCAAGGGGCATCGGGCGTGAGATCACGGCGATGTCCGTTTTCGGCCGAATGATGTCAACACTAGACAGCACCGGGCCGGCTTCGGGAGACCGCATGGGACGAATGAATGACACATCGCTGAGCACCGGTCGCACCACGTCTCCCCTGACCACATGGGGGCGGTCCCACACCATCTCGCACCGCGCGGCCCCCCGGATTCGGTGCGAGGTCATCGTAACCGGTGGAGGTGACCCACCGAAGGTCTCTCGGCAGCCTTCGCCCTCACGAATCCTGTCGGTGGGCCGGAGTAACCTGAGATACCGATGACCACCAGCTCTGCACCCAGTTCCGCACCCGCCACCGCGTCCGCAGCCACCGAGTCCGCAGCCACCACGCCGCCCGCCGCCGATGAGCGCATCGAACGGCTCCTCGACGGGCTGAATCCCCAGCAGCGCGCGGCGGTGGTGCACAGCGGTCCGCCGCTGCTGATCGTCGCCGGTGCCGGCTCGGGCAAGACCGCGGTACTCACCCGCCGCATCGCCTATCTGCTCGCCGCACGCGATGTCACCCCCGGCCAGATCCTGGCGATCACCTTCACCAACAAGGCGGCCGCGGAGATGCGCGAGCGCGTCATCGGACTCGTCGGCCCCCGCGCGGCCTACATGTGGGTCTCCACCTTTCACTCGACGTGTGTGCGCATCCTGCGCGCCCAGTCGGCGCTGCTGGGCAATCGCAACTCCAACTTCTCGATCTACGACTCCGACGATTCGAAACGCCTGCTGGGCATGATCATTCGCGATCTCGACATCGACCCGAAGAAGTTCAGCCCGCGTGGCGTCGCGGTGAGCATCTCGAATCTCAAGAACGAACTGTCCGACCCCGACGATGCGCACGCCGCCGCCGGCGAGGAACCGACCGCGCGCACCATCGCCGAGATCTACGCGGAGTATCAGCGTCGGCTCTCCGCGGCCAACGCCTTCGACTTCGACGACCTGATCGGTGAGACCGTCGCCCTGCTGCAGAGTCACCCCGACGTCGCCGAGTACTACCGTCGTCGATTCCGCCACGTCATGGTCGACGAGTACCAGGACACCAACCACGCGCAGTACGTGCTCGTGCGCGAACTCGTCGGCCGCGAGACCACGTCATCGGGGCTGGCGCCGTCGGAACTGTGCGTGGTCGGTGACGCCGACCAGTCGATCTACGCCTTCCGTGGGGCGACGATCCGCAACATCGAGGAGTTCGAGCGCGACTTCCCGAACGCCGAAACCATTCTGCTGGAACAGAATTACCGCTCGACGCAGACCATCCTCTCGGCCGCCAACGCGGTCATCGCCCGCAATCCGAATCGGCGGGACAAGCGGTTGTGGACCGACTCCGGCGACGGTGAGCTCATCGTCGGATACGTCGCCGACTCCGATCGGGAGGAGGCGACGTTCATCGCCACCGAGATCGAGCGGCTCACCGACCACACCATCGGCGGTGCTCAGTCCAACAGTTATTCCGACATCGCCGTGTTCTACCGGACCAACACCGGATCGCGCGCGCTGGAAGAAGTGTTCGTCCGTCACGGCATCCCGTACAAGGTGGTCGGCGGCACCCGATTCTACGAGCGCAAAGAGGTGCGCGACGTCGTCGCGTATCTGCGGGTGGTCGCCAACCCCGAGGATTCGGTCAGCCTGCGGCGCATCCTGAACACGCCGCGTCGGGGCATCGGGGACCGTGCCGAGGCGTGCGTCGCCGTGCACTCGGAGAACCGCGGGATCTCGTTCTACCAGGCGCTGATCGAGGGGGCGCAGGGTCAGGTCGGGCTGTTGAACACCCGCGCGGTCAAGCAGATCGGCGGCTTCGTCGACCTGATCGAGGGTTTGCGCAACGACTTCCTGACCACCTTCGGTGAAGGCGGCACGGAGGGCTCCGACGTCGCCGTCGCCGATGCCACCGAAGAGGGCGCCGACATCGGTGAGCTCGTCGACGCCATCGTCGATCGCAGCGGGTACCGCGCCGAGCTCGAGGGTTCCCACGATCCGCAGGACGGCGCCCGGCTGGACAACCTCAACGAATTGATCTCGGTGGCAAAGGAATTCAGCCGCGATGCGGCCGAAGCCGCGCAAGCCGAGGTGGACAACGGTACCGACGCGGAAGCGGCGCAACTGCGCGAGGGCGAGCCCGAACCCGGTTCGCTGGCCGCCTTCCTGGAACGGGTGTCGTTGGTTGCCGACGCCGATCAGCTCCCCGACGACGGCGAGGGGGTGGTCACGCTCATGACCCTGCACACCGCGAAGGGACTCGAGTTCCCGGTGGTCTTCGTGACCGGTTGGGAGGACGGGCATTTCCCGCATCTGCGGGCTCTCGGAGATCCGGCGGAGCTCAGCGAGGAACGACGCCTCGCCTACGTCGGCATCACCCGGGCCAAGCAGCGGCTGTATCTGACCCGCGCGGTCACCCGTGCATCCTGGGGTCAGCCGGTGTCGAACCCCGAATCGCGCTTCCTGCAAGAGATTCCGCAGCATCTGCTCGACTGGCGGCAAACCGAACGGCGGCGTCCCGGACGCGGCCTCGGATCCTCGGGTGGGGTGTTCGGCCGTGGCGACGATCGTGGTTCCAGTGGTGCGCTGGGGCGTTCGTCGTTCTCCGCGGACCCGAATCGAGGGCGTAACAAGCAGATTCAGCTCGACGTCGGTGATCGGCACAATCATCCCAAGTACGGGATGGGCAAGGTCGTCGGCAAGGAGGGCAGCGGGGCGACCGAGCGGGTGGTCATCGATTACGGCGGCAACACCGGCCGCATCACGCTGCTGACGATCGGCGGAATCCCCGGCGAGAAGCTCTGAGGGACGCCGAGGGGTGCGGGCGGGTCAGCCGACGTAGTTCGACAGCCGCACACCGTGCTCGGCGAGCCACGGTGCCGGGTCGATCTTCGTCTTGCCGTTCAGCCACACCTCGAAATGGCAGTGCGGGCCCGTGGATTGGCCGTCGCTGCCCACCAGGCCGATGACCTGTCCGGCCTTGACGGTCTGGCCCTTCTGTACGAGCACGCCGTTGGAATACATGTGGCCGTACACGGTGACGGTGCCGTCGGGGGCCTTGACCTGAATCCAGTTCCCGAAGCCCGACGCCGGACCGGCCTCGAGGACCACTCCATCGGTGGCGGCGTGGATCGGGGTGCCCAGCGGCGCCGCGAAATCCAGACCGGCGTGCATGACGCCCCAGCGCATCGCATACAGCGAGGTGAGCTGATACTGGCCCAGCGGCACGGGTGAGACGAACTCCGGCGGCAGCGAGGCGTTGATTCGTGCGGCCTCGGCGTCGGCGAGTTGCTTGCCGACCTGCAGCTGCTGGCCGTACATGCTCGTGTCGGGGGTGTTCGCCGACGCGGGTGCGATCCCGGGTCCGGTGTCGGCGGCTGCGGCGCCCCCGACATCGGCGGTGGGTACCGGCGCGGCTGATCCGGCGTCGTCGTCGGAGTTGACCTGCACCGCGGCGGCGGCCAGCGCGGCGCCGGCGGCGACAGCCACCAGGGCGACGCGTCCGCTGCGCAGCGCGGTCGGCGGAGCGGCGATGCGGTGCTTGCCGCGCGAACGCCGCGTCGCACCCGCCGGCACGCGACGGAACGTCGGCTCCGCGGTGACCGTCCCTACCCGCTCGTCGGTCTCGTGCTCATCGACTGCGTATTCGTCGACTTGGGCGCCGAGAACGTCGAAGGGCTCGTCGTGGCGGTACTCGTCGAACTCACCCTCGGGGATGAGGATGTCCTGCGTGATCTCCGAGGTGGTGGTGCGGCGCGTGGAGCGTCGGCGACCGACCGAGGTCGAGCCGTCTTCGATGGGAGCCCAGTCATCGACGTCCCACTCGAAGTCGGCGGTGTCGCCGTACGCGGTCTCGTCGCTGTAGTAGATGTCGCTGCGGTCGACGGGGATGATCGTGGTCATCTCCTCGGCGGTGAGATCGTCGATCCGCTCGTCGCGGCGTCGACGTCCGCCGACGACCGCGGTGCCGGATATCGACCCGCCTGGAAAACCACGTTCCGCCAAGTCGTCCACCTCACCTCATGGTTGCGATACACCCAGGTGCCCGCGTTCTTTCGGCGTTACGGATGTGGCGCAATGGACCACTACGACCTGAGACTGCCTGCCGACGGTAACGAAATGATTGCGGCAAGTCCAACCCTGGGGAGTGAAAACCCGGGATAAAGTGAGCTGGGTCACAGGCTGGTGACATCATTCGCATTGTGCTGAATTCTCTGTGGTGGCTGGCGGATTTGCCGCAACACGCTCTCTTCGCCGGGCCGATGGTGCCCGGTCGGCGTCCGCCCGTTCACCGACCGAGCGAGTGATCTGTCGCACAAGGTGAGGAGGTGTACTCAAACCGGATATGCGGCAGGTTTAAAGTCCCGTATGGCCCGCGTTACACCCAGACGAGCGGGCAAATCTACGAAATGGTGAGCTGAATGGATCTCTTCGAATACCAGGCGAAGGAACTGTTCGCCAAGCACGGAGTTCCGACCACACCCGGTCGTGTAACCGACTCTGCCGCCGACGCGCGCACGATTGCCGAGGAAATCGGCAAGCCCGTCATGATCAAGGCGCAGGTCAAGGTCGGTGGACGTGGCAAGGCCGGCGGCGTGAAGTACTCCAAGGACGCCGACGAGGCGCAGGCGAACGCCGAGAACATCCTCGGTCTCGACATCAAGGGCCATGTCGTCAAGAAACTCCTCGTCGCCGAGGCCAGCGACATCGCCGAGGAGTACTACATCTCCTTCCTTCTCGATCGCGCCAACCGCACCTACCTGGCCATGTGCTCGGTCGAGGGCGGCGTGGAGATCGAGGTGACCGCCGAGCAGAACCCCGACGCGCTCGCCCGCGTCCCGGTCGACGCCGTCAAGGGCGTCGATCTCGCATTCGCCCGCGAGATCGCCGAGAAGGGCAAGCTGCCCGCCGAGGTGCTCGACGCCGCCGCCAACACCATCCAGAAGCTCTGGGAGGTGTTCATCGCCGAAGACGCCACCCTCGTTGAGGTCAACCCGCTGGTCCGTACCCCCGACGACCAGATCCTGGCTCTCGACGGCAAGGTCACCCTCGACGAGAACGCCGACTTCCGGCATCCCGATCACGAGGCATTCCAGGACCGTGACGCCACCGATCCGCTGGAGCTCAAGGCCAAGGAGAACGACCTCAACTACGTCAAGCTCGACGGACAGGTCGGCATCATCGGCAACGGCGCCGGATTGGTCATGAGCACCCTCGACGTGGTCGCCTACGCCGGTGAGAAGCACAAGGGTGTCAAGCCCGCGAACTTCCTCGACATCGGTGGCGGCGCCTCGGCCGAGGTGATGGCCGCCGGTCTCGACGTGATCCTCGGCGACGAGCAGGTCAAGAGTGTCTTCGTCAACGTCTTCGGCGGCATCACCGCTTGCGACGCTGTCGCCAACGGCATCGTCGGCGCGCTGAACAAGCTCGGCGACGAGGCCAACAAGCCGCTCGTCGTCCGCCTCGACGGCAACAAGGTCGACGAAGGCCGCAAGATCCTGGCCGATGCGAATCACCCCCTGGTGACGCTCGCCGAAACGATGGACTCCGGCGCCGACAAGGCCGCCGAACTGGCGAGCAAGTGAGGGGCTAGAGAACATGTCGATTTTCCTGAACAAAGACAACAAGATCATCGTCCAGGGCATCACCGGCGGTGAGGGCACCAAGCACACCGCACTGATGCTCAAGGCCGGTTCGAACATCGTCGGCGGTGTCAACGCCCGCAAGGCCGGCACCACCGTCGCCCACACCGCCAAGGACGGCTCCGACGTCGAGCTGCCCGTCTTCGGCAGTGTCGCCGAGGCGATCAAGGAGACCGGGGCCGACACCTCGATCGCCTTCGTCCCGCCGAAGTTCGCCAAGGACGCCATCATCGAGGCGATCGACGCCGAGATCCCGCTGCTGGTCGTCATCACCGAGGGAATCCCGGTGCAGGACAGCGCTTATGCGTGGGCCTACAACGTCGACAAGGGGAACAAGACCCGCATCATCGGGCCGAACTGCCCCGGCATCATCACCCCGGGCGAATCGCTGGTGGGCATCACCCCGGCCAACATCACCGGCAAGGGTCCGATCGGCCTGGTCTCCAAGTCCGGCACCCTGACCTACCAGATGATGTACGAGCTGCGCGATCTCGGCTTCTCCACCGCCATCGGCATCGGCGGTGACCCGGTCATCGGGACCACCCACATCGACGCCATCGAGGCGTTCGAGAAGGATCCCGAGACCAAGGTCATCGTGATGATCGGTGAGATCGGCGGCGACGCCGAGGAGCGTGCGGCCGACTACATCAAGGCCAACGTCTCCAAGCCGGTCGTCGGCTACGTCGCGGGATTCACTGCGCCCGAGGGCAAGACGATGGGCCACGCCGGCGCGATCGTGTCCGGCAGCGCAGGCACCGCGCAGGCCAAGAAGGAAGCCCTCGAGGCTGCGGGCGTCAAGGTCGGCAAGACGCCGACCGAGACCGCCACGCTGGCCCGGGAGCTCTACGAGGCTCTCTGACCCACGGTCGGAGATCATTTCCGAAACCCGCCTGCACGCGAGAGAGAACTTGTGTGCAGGCGGGTTCTTCGTTTGTGCTAGATCGGTGAGTGGTGGCCGGTGGCGGTCATTCGTGCGCTCCGGAGGCGGGCGTCTGTCGGTAGAGGCCCTCGACGTCGTGCCGGCGGCAGGGTTCGGTTCCCGGGGGAGTGTCGCCGCGGCGCCGGCAGCGGCACCGTATCGGACGGCGTCGGGCAGCGGCCATCGGTGGGCCAGGGCGACGGTGATCCCGGCGACCATGTTGTCGCCCGCCCCGACACCGCTGCCGAACTCGGATGCCACCGGGACGCCGGCGACGTCGGTCACCTGATCGGCGGTCACCACCAGCGCGCCCGCCGCCCCACGCGACACGACGACGGCGTCGGTGATGCCCCGGGCGATCAGGGTACGGGCCGCGTCGATCTGTGAATCGGTGTCCGGCAGCGGCAGATCCAGTGCTTCACGGAGTTCACGAAGGCTCGGTTTGATCACTGCGGCGCCGCGCACGCGCAGCAGTGCCGGGCCGTGGGTGTCGACGATCGGTGTGCACCCGTGCCGCTCGGCGATGGCCGACACCGCCGGGAAGAAGCTGTCCGAGCATCCCGGTGGGAGGCTGCCACTCACCACGAGATGTGTTGCAGTGTGGGCGTACTCGTCCAGGGCGGTGAGGCACTGCTGCTCCTCGGTGGCGGTGAGGTCGGGGCCGGGCAACACGAAGCGGTACTCCTGGCCGGTCCGGTCCTCGCGGACGGTCAACGATTCCCGGCTTCCTCCGGTGATGTCGAGGGGCCCGGTCGCGATGCCCTCGGCGGTGAGCAGTGCCTCGATGTGCGCTCCGGTGGGGCCACCTCGGGTGAAGACCGCGGTGGCCGGCACGCCGAGCCGAACCGCCGCTCGTGCCACGTTGATCCCGCCGCCACCGGGATCGTATCGGGGGCTGGTGCATCGCATCTTCTCCGTCGCCTGCAGGATCGGCACCGAGCTATGGATGTCGAGCGCAGGATTCATCGTGACGGTCACGATGTGTGGTGCGGCTGGTGAATTCATCTCCTCTCCATGGTGCCCCGCGAATGCCTCGGACGGCAGATGCTTTTGGCCCTTACGTCACCACCGAGCGGTGGTGTCCAATGGAAGTGACGAACTCGGGTGGCGAGTTGGTCGACGAGAAGATCGGCAAGGAGCGGGTCATGGCAGTAAATGCCCCGATCGTGGTGGCGGTCGACGGGTCGGACACGGCGCTCGAGGCGCTTCGGTGGAGCGCGCTGGCCGCGGTTCGTGAGAACAGGTCCCTGCGCGTGATCGGCATCGTCGAGACCGTTGCAGCGGGATATGCGCCGGGTGTGTTGATGACCCCGGCGGTGGCTGAGGCACTGCACGCCGATGCCCGCCGAGCGGTGGACGAGGCGATCGCCGTGGCCACCAAGATATCGGCGGACGTCGACGCCGAGGGCGAGGTCCGTGAGGGCAGACCGGCCCTCGTCCTGCGTGAGATATCCAGTGGTGCAAACCTTCTCGTCATCGGTCGTCGTGGTCGTGGGGGAGTGGCCGGGTTGTTGCTCGGTTCGGTCAGCTCCGACGTTGCCGCACACGCCGACTGTCCGGTGGTGGTGGTCTCGGGTCCCGGACCCGAGACCGGGCCGGTGGTGGTCGGCGTCGACGGATCGGCGATCTCGCAGGCAGCCCTGGGGGCCGCCATCACCCAGGCCACCGAACTCGAGACGACGTTGGTGGTCGTCAGCACCTATCCGGGATTCTCCGGTGAAGGGTTCTACGACCAGGACGAGGTGATGGCCCAATTCCGGGACGAGGCCACCGCATCCGTCGGACGTCAGCTCGCCGACCACCGTCGCGACCATCCCGCCGACACCGTGTCCGTCGAGACCGTGGTCGTCGCGGGCGACCCGGCGCCGCGCATCATCGAGGCCGCCGGGGATGCCCGGCTGATCGTGCTCGGGAGCAGGGGGCGTGGTGGCTTCCGGGGGCTACTCCTCGGATCGACCAGCCAAGCCGTCCTGCACACCGCGCCGTGCCCGGTGATGATCGTGCACTCCGAGGTCAGCCGCTGAAAGGCGTTGTGACCGTGGGGTGATGCGACAACCCGGGGCGGAGCTCACGATTCGCTGACGGCCTTGAGCTGCGCAAGTCCTTTCTCGAAGTCCTTGCCGAGCAGTTTGTCGAAGAAGCCCAGCGGAGCGGCCACCCGGCTGAAGAGCGAATGCTTGCCGGTCATCGTCCACGTGACCTCGCTGACGCCGGCGTTCTCGGTGATGTCGAAGGCGCTGAGGCTCGTGGATTTCATGGGTTTCTCGAACTCGACCCGGATCGCCACGTGCGTGGGCGCGAAGTCCTCGAGGATCTCCATGGTGCCCCTGCCCGCCTTCCGATTTCCCGACCACGCGTAGCGAGCACCCACGCCGAGCTCGGCTCCGGAATAGGTTCGCGACATATCGGGGTCGAGGCCCTCCCACGGCGACCAATCGACCCAACGATGCAGATCATGAATGTGAGCGTGGATCTCGGCGGCGGGCGCGGCGATCGAGGTGCGTCGCACCACGGTGTAGTTCTCGGCCATCGGGCTTCCTTTTCTGTGGATCGGACTGAGAGTATGACCCCCGATCACCATGAAAGTCATCGCGGCAATCCCCTGGGTGCGGTCGCGGTGCGTGCGATAATCCGGCGGTGAGCGACACGGGATCCCGGCCGGGCGGGTTGGCGGCGATGCTGCAGATGCCCTGGCACGTGGCGTCCGCCGCGGCCGACGCCGCCGAGCGAGTACCGGTCGCCGGCGACGTCGTGCGCGTCGCACGGCGCACCACACACGAGGTCCTCGACGGCGTCGGTACCCTCGCCACGGCGGCGGCGGGCACCTCGATCGGGGCGGTGATCCACGCCGTGGTCGACGAGCTGAGTTCGATGGACCTCACGCCGCTCGTCGGTGCCATCGATCTGAATCGGGTCGTCGACGCGGTGGATCTCGACGCGGTGCTCCGCAACATCGACATCAACGCCCTGATCGCGAGTCTCGACCTCGACGCGGTGATCGGTCGCGTGGACATCGCGGCGTTGCTCGACGGCCTCGACCTACCCAGGATCGTGGGGGGACTCGACCTTCCCGCGGTCATCGCGGCGGTTGACCTCGCAGCGGTGATCGACGCGGTCGACGTCGCGGCGATCGTCGACCACCTCGACATCGACGCCATCCTGGACAAGATCGACATCGATGCCATCGTCACGCGCGTCGACCTCGATGGCGCCGTGGAGCGGGTCGACATCGACGCCATCATCTCCCGCATCGATCTGATCGGTCTCGCCGACGAGATCATCGACGGTGTCGACCTGCCCGACATCATCCGCGAGGCGAGTACGTCGGTGACGACCGAGGTGATGACCGACGTGCGCAGCAGCAGCGAACGCGCCGACGACGCGGTGGCCGACCTGGTGAACCGATTGCTGCGACGCAAGGTGGCCGCCCGGGTCGCCGACGCCGCGCTTGCCGGTGAGTCCCAGAACGGTGGGGCCCAGAACGGTGGGGAACGAAACGGTACGCCGCGATGACATCGCAGTCGGAGAATGATTCGGCGTCGCACCACGATTCGGCCGGGAATCCGATCGTGCGTCCGCACATCGTCCTCGACACCGATCGTTCGGCCGGGATCGTCAGCCGAGCGATCGCGGCCGTCCTCGACCTGCTGTTGGTGCTCGCGGTGATGGGCGGACTGTATGTCGGCTGGCTGATGGCCCGTCTGATCTACGACGTGCACCAGTTCTCGTTGCCGGCCGCGAACCCGTTCTTCACCGCGACGACCTTCGTCGCGGTGTCGGTGATCTACCTGACCGGTTGCTGGTGCGTCTCCGGCCGTACCCTGGGGTCGGTGGTGATGGGTTTGCGTCTGGTCAGCAGGAAAGGCAAACCGCGCGTTCGGCTTCCGGTGGCGCTGATCCGCGCCTTGATCTGTGTGTTCTTCTCGGTCGGGTTGCTGTGGGTCATCGTCGATCCACGTCGTCGCTCGGTCGCCGATCTGGTGGTGCGCACGCGCGTGGTGTATTCGCGGTGAGCGGGCGTGCAGAACATCCGTCGGCAGCGCAACTGATCGACATGCTCGCCGACCCGAATTCCTGGGAGCCGTGGGACGATTCACCGCCGCCCACCGTCGTCACCGACACCTACCAGGATCAATTGCGCCGCGCCGCCGAGAAATCCGGGGTCGACGAGTCGGTGCGGACCGGGCTCATCCGGATCGGCGGGACACCGGTGGTGGTGATCGTCAACGAGTTCGGCTTCCTCGGCGGTTCGATCGGACACGTTGCCGGCCATCGCATCACCACGGCGATCCGACGCGCCACCGAGCACGGATTCGCCGTGGTGGGCCTGCCGTGCTCCGGCGGCACCCGCATGCAGGAGGGCACCCCGGCCTTCCTGCAGATGGCGGCGATCAGCGGGGCGGTGACCCGGCATCGAGCGGCCGGTCTGGCCTACCTCATCTACCTGCGTCATCCCACCACCGGTGGGGTGTTCGCGTCGTGGGGTTCGCTCGGCGCGATTACCTGGGCCGAGCCCGGCGCGCTCGTCGGCTTCCTGGGGCCGCGGGTCGTTGCCGGACTCGTCGGCACGCCGATCCCCGACGACGTTCAACGCGCCGAGAATCTCGTCCGGCGTGGCATCGTCGACGACGTCGTCGCACCGGAAGACCTCCGCGACCGGCTGCGCGGCGTCCTCGACGCGCTCGGTATCGAGCACGCGACCGATGGTGCTGTCGAGTCGCGATCCGTTGTTTCACAGCATGATCCGGTGAGCCCCGCGGTGCGAGATGCCGCATCGGTGTGGTCGGCGGTGACCGCGACCCGGCGTCCCGGACGCGTCGGGGTCCGCGATCTGATCGCGGTGCCGGGGTCTGCTCTGGTGGGAGCAGGCGGGCCGATCGTGGTGGCGTTGAGCCGATTCGGTGGCCGACCCGCACTGGTGATCGGACACGACGCCGATCGGCAGCGTGCCGGCGAGCTGATCGGACCGCACCACCTGCGTATGGTGCGCCGCGCATTGACCTTCGCCTCCGAACTCGGGCTCCCGGTGGTGACGGTCATCGACACCCCTGGCGCCGAGTTGTCGGTCGCCGCCGAGGAAGACGGACTCGCCGGTGAGATCGCCCGGTGCACAGCCGAACTCATCGGCTTGCCGTCGGTGACCGTCTCGGTGTCGCTCGGACAGGGTTCAGGTGGGGCGGCGCTCGCGCTGTTCCCGACCGATCGACGGGTCGCGGTGTCGGATGCGTGGCTGTCGCCACTGCCACCCGAGGGGGCCAGTCTGATCGTCCATCGCGACATCGGTCACGCCGCCGATATCGCTGCGGGACAGCAGATCCTGGCGGTCGAGCTGGCCCGGGTCGGGGTGTTCGACCGCATCGTTGCGGTGGACGAGGTGGGAGACGGGGACGCAGGGGACGTCTTGGCCGCAGCGGCGACGCGGATACGCGAGGTGATCGCCGACGAACTGCACGCGCTGTCCGTGCCGGACCCTGCTGCCCGAACCCGTGTCCCCGCCGCCCCGTCGTCACCCGAGTCGGCGACACGCATCCCGGCGGTCGGCGCCGTCGTGCGGGATGCGGCCGGACGATTTCTGTTGGTCAAGCGCGGACATGAGCCGCAGGCCGGTATGTGGACGGTGCCGGGCGGCAAGGTCGAGCCCGGTGAGACGTTGGAGCAGGCCGTGATCCGGGAGATCGCCGAGGAGACAGGCGTTGCCATCGAGGTCATCCGCGAGGCCTGGGTCGTCGACATCCCCGATCGGCGTGCCGGCGTGGTCTACGAGGTCCACGACTTCGTGGCCACCCCGCTGACCACCGACGTCGTCGCCGCTGACGATGCCGACGACGCGGGGTGGTTCGACCACCAACAGATGCGCGCGCTGCCACTGACACCAGGGCTGCTCGACCATCTCGACCGGCACGGGATGCTGTGACGCCGGTGATGGATGGACCTCGTGTATTGGTAAGCTGCGGTGCGCTATTGGACAGAGCGGCCCGTACTCGTGGCCGGGGGTCAACCGGGGAGGGAACCATGTCGGTGAGCCGACGCATCATGGCACCGCTGATCGCGGTGGTGGCGTTGTCGATGGGGCTGAGTGCCTGCGGCGACGATTCGACGAGCACCACGGTAACCGCTCCGACCTCCAGTGCCGGCGCGATCGATACGCCGACGTCGAGCGCGCTGTCGGGCGCGTGGACGGGGACGTGGACGTCGGTGGGTGAGACCAAGAGCGCACAGCTCGGCGTGGTCACCGACAAGCCGTTCCTCGCGACCATCGACATCCCCGGCCGTTGTGGCGCCACGTGGAAGGAGACCTCGCGCGACGCCACCCACGTCGTGGTCACGGCGACCGTCACCTATGGCCAGTGCTCGGACAACGAGTGGCAGCTCACCGTTTCCGACCAGTCGATCTCCGCGGTCGACACCAGCGATCCGGAGACCCGGGCTCAATTCCGACGGAGCTGACCGCACGCATCACCGGCGCCTGGCAGACATTCCGTCCGGTGCCCATCGCATTTGACCCACACTGAACGCAATCGCGTGCACGGCCATCGTCCCAGGTGGGTTCGGCGACATCGGGTCGCGCCCGATCTCGACGTCATCAATCACGCGAATCGGACGCTAGCGTTCCTGAGGTTGTCTCTCGAACCAGTCCAGTGGAGGTACTGCCGTGCGATCGCGGATTCTCGTCCTGTTGCTCTCGTTCATCGCCGCCGCGAGCGTGATCACCGCGTGCGGCGGGGACGATTCGCAGGCTGTGAAGATCGGGGTCGCCGACGCGTCCGAAAGCTACTGGAATGTGTTCAAGCAGAAGGCCTCCGCTGCGGGCATCGACGTCGAGCTGGTGAATTTCACCGACTACAATCAGCCCAATCCCGCACTCGCCGAGGGGGAGTTGGACCTCAACGAGTTCCAGCACCTGCTCTACCTGGCGACTTACAATGCCAAGAACAACAAGGATCTGGTGCCGATCGGCGCGACCGCGGTCTACCCGCTACCGCTGTACTCCACTCAGTACAAGTCCGTCGGTGAGATCCCGCAGGGGGCGCAGGTCGCAATCCCCAATGACCCCACCAATCAGGCACGCGGACTGCTGGTGCTCGCGCAGGCCGGACTCATCACGCTGACCAAGCCGGGCAACGCTTTCTCCACGCCCGCCGACATCGATCAGGCGCGATCCAAGGTGAAGGTCATCGCCGTCGACGCCGGCCAGACCGCCGCGAATCTCGATTCGGTGGCCGCGGCGATCGTCAACAACAACTACGCGACCTCGGCCAAACTGACCGCAGATCAGATCATCGCCTCCGACGATCCGAATGCTGAGGCCTCCAAGCCCTACATCAATGCGTTCGTCGCCCGCGCCGCAGACAAGGACAACGCCACCTACGCCAAGCTGGTGCAGATCTACCACGATCCCCAGGTGATCGCGGCGGTGAAGAAGTCCCTGGGCGAGTCCGGGGTCATCAAGACGAACTCGCCTGCCGATCTGCAGGCGACCGTGAAGGGATTGGAAGCCGACGTGCGGGCCAATGGCTCCTGAGCCCGTCCCCGCCGGGGAGGCCCGGCGCCCCGCCGCCATCGAGTTCGTCGACGTCGCAAAGCGTTTCGGCAAGGATGCACCTGCGGTGCTCGACGGCATCAGTCTGCGCATCGATGCCGGCGAGATCGTCGGGATCATCGGGCCGTCAGGCGCGGGGAAGTCGACGCTTGCGCGTCTGATCAACGGACTCGAACGGCCCACCGGTGGTCATGTCCTGGTCGACGGACGGGACCACGGTGGGGCGCGCGAGCGCGAACTCAACGCCTTCCGAACCCAGATCGGCATGATCTTCCAGCAGTTCAATCTGTTCAACTCGCGCACCGTCGCCGGCAATGTCGGATTTGCGCTGCAGGCGGCGGGCGTGCCGAAATCCGCTCGACAACAACGCATCACCGAGCTCCTCGAGTTCGTCGGAATCGCCGACAAGGCGAAGGCGTGGCCATCGGCGTTGTCCGGCGGGCAGAAGCAGCGGGTGGGCATCGCGCGGGCGCTCGCCTCCTCGCCGTCGATCCTCATCGCCGACGAGGCCACCAGCGCCTTGGACCCCCAGACCACCGACGACACGCTCACACTGTTGCGTCGCATCAACTCCGATCTGGGTACCACCATCGTGGTGATCACCCACGAGATGGATGTGGTCCGCGAGGTGTGCGGCAAGGTCGCCGTTCTCGCCGACGGGCGACTCGTCGATCACGGCGACCTCTATGAGGTGTTCGCCCACCCGCGATCGGAGGTCACCCGCAGCCTGCTGCGGCATGCCGTCTCCGGCGTTCCCGACACGGACACGTTGGCCGCGTTGCGATCTCGGCACTCGGGCCGGCTCGTCACCGTCGAGGTCCGCGACGATGTCGCCCGCGTCGATCTCACCGGTGCGGTGGCCCGGGCCGGCGGGACCGCGTCGGTGATCCACGGTGGAATCGCCGATCTCGGCGGCCACCCGTTTGGGGCATTGACCTATGAGGTCCACGCCCCTGATTCGGCGCTCGAGGAAGTCATCGGCGAAAGTCATACCGCCACCGGCATTGTCGTACACGAGGAGGTGAACCGATGAGCCACAGCGCACTGGCCGCCGACGGCTTCACCCGGGTGTTCGGTGACGAACTGCGCCCGTTGCTCTTCCAGGCGATCGGGGAGACTTTCCAGCTCGTCGGCTTCACGCTGCTGATCGGTGGCGCGCTGGGATTGCTGATCGGTGTGGTGCTGTATGCAACCAGTCCCGGGAACCTGTGGTCGAACGTGTGGATCTTCAACGGACTCAACGTGATCGTCAACATCGTCCGACCGATACCGTTCATCATCTTCATCACCGCCATCGCGCCGTTGACCAAGACGGTGATGGGAACCCGAATCGGTACCGAGGCGGCGATCTTCCCGATGACACTGATGGCGATGGTGGTGATCGCCCGAGTGGTCGAGCAGAGTCTCGTCTCCGTGGACCCGGGAGTGGTGGAAGCCGCCCGCGCGTGCGGCGCCGGTCGCGTGCGCACCCTGCTGACGGTGGTGGTGCCCGAGGGATTCGCGCCACTGGTACTGGGCTACACCTTCATCTTCGTCGCGATCGTGGACATGTCGGCGATGGCCGGCTATGTCGGTGGAGGGGGACTCGGAGATTTCGCCTTCCAATACGGCTACCAGCAGTTCGACTGGAAACTGACCGTTGTCGTCATCGCGTTGCTGGTGATTCTGGTACAGGTGGGACAGTACTTCGGCAACTGGCTGGCCCGCCGCGCACGACATCGCTGAGCCCGTCGCCACGCAGCTCCACACGCACGCAACCCAGACGCGAACAACGAGGTGACCGATGACAGAGCTACTCCCGCTTGGCCCCGACCAATTGCTGACCACCACCCGCTCGGTGCGCAAACGGCTCGATCTGGATCGGCCCGTTCCGCTCGAGGTGATCACCGAGGCCCTGGAGGTCGCGCTGCAGGCGCCCACCGGATCCAACAGCCAGACCTGGCACTGGATCGTGCTGACCGATCCCGAGATCAAGGAGAAGGTCGGTGCCTACTACGCGCGTTCGTTCGCGGCGTACTCCGCCGAGCGCACACTCGCCGACGACACCGCCCGTCGGGTCGCGTCGAGCGCGCAGTATCTCGCCGACATCATGGGCAAGGTGCCCGCCCTGGTGATCGGGGCCATCTATACCGGCGGCGATCTGCCGGCCGGAAATCAAGCCGGCGTCTGGGGCTCGTTGCTGCCCGGCGCCTGGAGTCTCAGTCTGGCTTTGCGTGCCCGTGGTCTGGGGTCGGCGTGGACGACGCTGCACCTGACCTACGAGAAGGAGGTCGCGGAGCTGCTGGGTATCCCGCCCACCGTCCACCAGGGCGTTCTGCTGCCTGTTGCCTACACGAAGGGCACCGACTTCAAGCCTGCCGGGCGCAAACCCCTCGACGAAGTGCTGCACGTCAACAAGTGGTGAGACGCGGTGCCCGGGGCGGTGGAGTGCCGCCGCCGCCGAGGTGAGCCGGTAGAGTTCAGAATCACCATGTCGTCCGCCGAGTCTGCCCACACCACCCCGGATTCGGGTTCCGGGGTGGCCTCGGGTGGTCCGCGTCCGTCGAATCGTCGTAGTGCTGCCAAGGCGGCTCGCCGTGCTGAGCTGCTCACGGCCGCAGCCAGTCAAATGGCCGACCGCGGATTCGCCGGGGTGCGACTCGAGGACATCGGGGGAGCGGTCGGCGTGAGTGGGCCGGCGATGTATCGACACTTCTCGTCGAAAACCGAACTGCTCGACGAGATGTTGCTCGACATCAGTCGTCGTCTCTACACCGGCGGGCGAGAGGTCGTGCAGCGCGGCGGCTCGCCGGCCGAGACCCTCGATGCGCTGATCGCCTTCCACATCGACGTCCTGGTCACCAAGCCGGATCTGATCGCGGTCCAGGATCGTGACCTGTCCTCATTGACACCGGAGGCCAATCACGAGGTACGGCGGTTGCAGCGACGCTACGTCGAAGACTGGGTCGACGTCCTGATGTCGGATGACGAGGGCCGCGAACTCGAACGCCAGGAGGCTCGCGTTCGCGTGCACGCCATGTTCGGGTTGCTCAACTCCTCGCCACGTCTCCCGGATTTTGATCCCGACAGGTTGCGGTCGCTGCTGCGCGCCATGGCGCTCGCGGCGCTACGGGTGCCCGTCACGCCCTGATGGCACGTGACGGTCCAACGTGTGACGGGTTCTGGGGTGTGACGGTTCTGGGGTGTGACGGTCCGACGAATGAATCTGCGCTGCTGTGGGTACCGATGTCCAGGTCTGGCTCTACGCTGACACGCACATGATGTCGCGAATGAGAGTTTCGCCGACCGAAAGGGACGAGCAGTGAATCCTGGTGACCCGAACAATCCCCAGCAGAATTGGGCGGCCGGGTATCCCGCCCAGCCCACCGCCCCGCAGGGCCAGCACGGCGGCCCGGCACCCACGCAGGGGTTCGGGCAGCCGGGAACGCCATCGGGGCAGTGGTCGACGTCGGGGCAACAATGGGGTTCCCCGCCCGCCGCACCTCGACGGCAGTTCGACGCCCGCGCTCAACTTCCCTCGATCCTGCTGGTGGCCGCCGCGGTCACCGGGCTGATCACCTACTTCATGGGTTTCGTCAGCTGGGTTGTGGTCGACAACAACGTCAGCGAAAGTCAACTCGACAATTGGAGTCAGAACTTCGAGAACGGAAACTCCGGGGTACCAGGCTTCGCCTCGTACGAGATCGTGCTCAACCCCGGCAAATTCCTGATCATCCTGGGTGCGATCGGTGTCGCTGCTGCGGTGGTATTGGTGCCGCGATTCCGTAAAGCCGTGCCCTTTCTCGCCGTGATCGCCGCGGGCGCATGGCTCGCCTTGTTTGCCGCCGCCGTGACCACCACGTCGGTGCCCGTCATCGGAGTCGGGACCGGCGCCATTGTCGCGTTGATATTCGGGTTCCTTCAGGTTGCATTCCTTTTGGCTGCTGCGGTACTCGGTGGTGTGAACAGAAGCTGAGCTTCTGAGCCGCGGTGGTCCGGTTCCAGCTCTGCCGCAGGCGGTCTCGAGGCTCGCCGCACGCGGCTCGCACCTCGACCAGCGGGGGTCCGTCCCGCCCGGTGGTTAGCGATGATCCTCGAGACCCCTTGTGTCGAAGAGCTTCCGGGCTACCGTGGAACGAATCCAGCACCGGCGCTGGTGGTCTCGAGGCTCGCCGCACGCGGCTCGCACCTCGACCAGCGGGGAAGGCGACTCGCCGTCGAGGGACGCTGAAGCCCTTCCCGTCCGATGGTGTCCCACCCCGGTGGTCGAGGTGCCGAGGAGCGCTAGCGACGAGCCTCGAGACCCCTTGTGCCGAAAGGATTCCGGGCCACGGACGCTCGAACACCTCGACCACCGGGTGGGGTTTGTCTCTATGGAGTTTTCAAAGATCGGATGCGGTCCCGGCTAGGCCGGGTGCGGGAATCAGGCTGCTGCGTCGTCGAGTCGCATGGTTCTGCGGTGGTAGGACGGCACGGGTCGGCGTTTCGGGTCGATGCTGGCGGGTGGGATCAGCCAGGGGTGTCGGTCGAATCCCATGATGATGTCCCATCCGTGGTGGTGGACGTCGTCGTGGCAGCTGGTGCAGAGCAGACAGCCGTTGTCGAGGTCGGTGGGGCCACCTTTGCTCCAGTGAACGAGGTGGTGTCCTTGGCAGCGTCCGGCGTGCGCACCGCATTTGATGCACCCGCGGTCACGCACGAGTAGGGCCTTGCGCTGTCCGGGGGTGAAGAAGCGTTCCTGGCGTCCGACGTCGAGGGGTACACCGTCGGTGTTGAGGATGATCTTGGTGATCGTCGTGTCACACGACAACAACTTGGCGGTCGCTTCGGTGATCGCGCCCAAATTCTGCAAATCCCCGCCGAGTGCCGGGTTGTCGGCTGACCACGTCCACAACAACCCGTTGGTCGGTTTGGCGGAGAAGGTGGTGTCCGCTAGTCCTTGTGCCGCCAACTCCACGATGGTTTCGAACGCGGCGGCGCAGATCTGCTCAGGCGTCCGCGGATCGGGTGACCCGTCGGGCTGCGGCTTGGGCGACGACAGCGTTTCCATCAAAGTCCGTGTCTTTTCACCGGCCACGATGTCGAGGTTCGCCGAGATCGCCAGCCGTCCGTCGTCGGTGATGCGGTCGGTGTAGGAGTTGATTCTCTTGTCCTCTGAGGCCGGTAACCCGCCAGGTATCTCCGCAGCGAGCTCGTTACCCAGCTGCCGTGCGTAGAGGTTGATCTCGGCGGGGGTGAAGCCGGCGAAGTAGTGCGACAGCAGTTTCCGTAAGAACTCACACCGTTGGACGGTGTCGAGTGGTTCGGGGGAGCGGGCGTCGATGTGCGCCAGTCCGCGGACGATGGCGTCGGTGTGTTCCGACGAGATGGACCCGTCCGCAGCGTGCCCCAACAACAGATCGATATCGGTGGTGGCAGCGAGCCGCACGTACCGACCTGCGACCGAGGGCGCGAAGCCCATGCTGATCAACAGTTCTCGTAGCCGGGTGGTTTTGTGGTCGGCCACGCCCAGTCGGTCCAGTTCGCCGGCGAGGGTGGTGGCGTGGTGATCAACCAGATTGCGAAGCAGCAGGACTTGTTTCATCGCGCCGAAAGCCTGGGGTCCGGTCATGTCCGGGTTCCATTGCAGGTCGCCGAGTCGGCTGACGATGTCGGCGAAGATCGCTTCGGCGTCAACGGTTTCCGCGTCAAGAATGGTAGTGGATTCGATCATGGGCCCCTCCCCGGTGGCTGATCGGTGTGATGACTCCAGTGTACCTCGCCAGGGTGTTCGATGCAAGGGGCAACTTGATGAATTCTGCTTTTGGACAACGTGTTTCGGCCTAGAAATTCTGTCGGTGGGGTGTGGTAGGGGAGTGTGGGTTTCGTTGGCCTTGCTTTCGATGTGGTTGGGGGGCTTGTTGTCTCGCCGGGTCTCGAGGCCCGGCGCTTGGCGCGCCGTGCACCTCGACCATCGGGGGAAGGGCACTCGGTCATCGGGGAAGGCGCCTTGACCGTCGGGGGAGGGGGTTGACTGTCGGGAGTGATGAGTTCGCGGCCCCACCTTGCGGACGCGGCTGGTGCAGCGGGGGCGTCTGCAGAATCGGCTCGGGTTCGGCTCTCGGGTGGTAAATGTGGTTGGGAGGCTGGTTATCTCGCCGGGTCTCGAGGCTCGCCGCACGCGGCTCGCACCTCGACCATCGGGGGGAAAGTTCTCGACGATCGAGGGAAAAGTTCTCGACAACGGGAGAAGCTCTCCGCCATCGGGGGGAATAGTTCTCGACCGTCGGGGGAGAATTCTCGACTGTCGGGAAGTTGTCGACAGAGGGGGAAAGGTCTCGACCGGCGGGGAAGAGCATGAACGATCGGGGTCATCGATGGGGTGTCCCGGGTGGAAAGGGGCGGAGGGGAGTCAGCGAAGGGCGGCGGCGAGTTCGTCGACATGGTCGACGAGTTCGGCGCCGTCGCGTGCGCTGATGAAGGCATCGCAGTACTCGATGTAATCAGTCAGCGCGCAACCGGTTTGATTCCAGTAGCGGCGCGGTTCGGGGGTGATCCAGGCGAGCCGGTGCGCGCGGCGACTCAGCTCGGCGAGGAGGTCGACGCGGGGGTCGAAGCCGTTGCTACGAGCGTCGCCGGCGACGATCACCGACGTGCGGGGGCCGAGGAGGTCGCCGTGACGGCCGATCAGTTCGGTCAGCATCGAACCGTAGTCGCTGGTGGCCGCGAGGTCGAGATCGTCGTCGGCGAGTACCGCCGCCAGTGCGGAATCGTCGTTGCCGAGGCGCAGGACGTCGGTGACCCGCACTGGTCTGTCGACGAAAGCGACGACCTCGCAGCGCTCGCCGTGACGATGAAGGGTCTGGGCGAGCCGCAACAGAAACCCCGCCACCGGTCGCACCGACAACGACACGTCCACCAGCAAGAGCAGGCGGACGGGTCCGGCGTGGGTCGTGCGCCGCCAGAGTTGCACCGGCACACCATCGGTGGCCACAGCCGCACGCATGGTGCGGCGCATGTCGAGGCCGCCGTGATCGGTGCGTCGAACAACCTTCCGGGGAGCACCGCGCATACGTTGGACGAGTCGATGACAGGCGCGATCGATGTCGGCTTGATCCGACCACAGGGGACCAGTGGACGAATCGGCGGAATCGACACCGACATCCGATTGCGCCGCCAGATCCAGTCGCGCCGCCAGGGCGTCGACGAACGCCTCCAGTGCCCGTTCCAACTCGGCGCGCGCAGCCGCGTCGAGGTCATCTGTGCCGTCGGTGCCATAGGCGCGTCGAGCGTCGAAATCGGCGAGGGCGTGGAGGATCGCCTGTGCGCCGGCGACTCCCAGCGGGCTGCCGTGTACCCGTGCGGCACTTCCGACGAGTTCGCCGACGCTCGACGAATCGGCCTCATCCACCTCGATGGTGTAGGTGACTCCACCCGACACGGACGCGGAATCCTGGTCGACGCCCAGTGATTCGGTACCCGCCGACACGGTGAAGTCGTTCTCCTCCCGGTGTGCGCTCTCACCGTTGCGTTGTCGGGCGTCGGGGTCGTCGACGAGGAGGCCGCCGATGTCGTCGGTGTGCTCGTCCGCCCCGATCCGGCGGCCGGCGCCGGCGAAGTCCTCATCCCACTCGACGTCGTCGGGCAGGTCGGCGGCGGCGCCACGCGGTCGGGGGAGCGCCTCGTCTGCGCCGTCGATCCGTCCTTCGCCGAAGAAGGCGTCGAAGGCACGATCGAATCCTGTTGATTCGTAACCGTATTTGACGCTGACCGACTGCAGTGCCGCGCGGAGGCGATCGGTGTCACCGCCGACGATGTCGAGTACCCGACGGATCTCGATCACCTCGGCCGGTGACACGGCGACGCCCGATCCGCGCAGGACCCGGCCGAACAGCACCGCCAGCCTATCCAGTGTATCGTCGCGTGGACCAGTCGACACTCGCGAATGCCGTTGCGGGGAAACCATTGTCGTCGGCCGGTCAGGGATGCTGAGAAGACTGGCGCGGCGAAGACCGGCGCGAGGACGCCTGGTGCGTGGAACTGCGGGCACGCCCGGCGCCGAACGCGGTGGCCGTGACCGAGCCTGATGCCGTGGTTCCGTCGGTACCCACCTCTGCGGAATCGGAGTTCTCACCCGACGGGGAATCGAGTTCTCGTCGGGCGAGTTCGAGGTCGCTGCCGAATTTGACCAGTAACGACAGGAGTGTGCGATCGGCGACAGCCCGGTTGTCGTCACCGGTGCTGCCGAGCAGCGAAGCGGCCCGCGCGGCGTCGATGACCTCGGCGATGGACGGGCTCTTGCGCAGGGGTAGGTCACGCAGGCGGCGCGCGAGATCGACGACCTCGGCGATCACCGACTCCTCGACGTCGGGTGCGCGCACACCGACGATGCGGCATTCGCGGGCCGCGTCGGGATAACCGACCTGAAAGTGCAGGCATCGGCGTTTGAGAGCGGGCGAGAGTTCGCGAGTGTCGTTGGAGGTCAAGATCACCCATGGCGCCGAACGTGCGGTGAAGGTACCGAGCTCGGGTACCGTCACCTGTCGTTCGGCGAGCACCTCGAGCATGACCGCCTCCATCGCCTCGTCGGTGCGGTCGACCTCGTCGACGAGTAGCACCGTCGGTGTTGCCGACAGGATCGCGGCGAGCAGCGGGCGGGCGACGAGAAAGTCCTCGGTGTACACGCCGATGTCGTTGCGGGCCAACGCCGCCGAGGCGGCCGACAGATCGGGTTCGGCGGCCAGGTCGGCGCTGATGCGATCGCGCAGCATCTGCACATGCAACAGCTGCCGGGCATAGTCCCACTCGTAGAGTGCCCGTGCCTCATCGAGTCCCTCATAGCACTGCAATCGGATCAGATCCCGACCAGATGCTGCGGCAAGGGCTTTCGCGAGTTCGGTCTTGCCGACGCCGGCGGGCCCCTCGAGAAGCAGTGGCCGGTCCAGCAGCGTCGCGAGATGGACCACCACTGCGAGATCGGAATCGATGACGTAGCCCTGCTCGTCGAGTCCACGGATGAGATCATCGACGGTGTCGAAGGCGAGATCCTCGACGGAGTCGACCGCGAGGTTCTCGACGGAGTCGAGGGATACCGGTGTGGTGGGCAGGGTCGAGGGTTCGGACATGACTCCTCTTCGTGGGTCAGCTCAGCAGCTCATGCGGGCAAGGTGCGGGTCGGTCCGGGCGAAGGGACAGGTCTCGTCCTCGCCCGGACCGACCCACGGTGCGGGAGTTGCTCAGGCTCCCGGTCTGTGTGGCCGGTGACCGATGGTCAGTAGCTTCCGGTCATGGCGTGGGTGACCATCGGGATCAGCGACTCGACGGTGCACTCGCGCGGATTGCCGGGCGTGCACCAGTCGTCCATCATGTGCTCGGCGATCGCCCGGATCTGCTTGTCGGAGGTGTCCATCGTATCGCCGCGGCCCTCGTACTTGCCGGTGTTCATCCGGTTCTTCTCGTAGCTGCCGACGCTGAGTTGGCCGAAATTGTCCGGAATGCCAAGGTCTTTGGAGAGCCGGATGGCCTCTTCGACGGCGGCGTCGGCGGCCTGCACCGTGGTCATGTTCGTGGTGTCGACGCCGAGCAGCGCGGCGATGTCGGCGTAGCGCTCGTAGCGGCTCGGCAGGTTGTACTCCCAGACGCGCGGCAGTGCGATCGCGTTGTTGAGTCCGTGGTGGCTGTCGTAGAACGCCGAAACGGCATGCGAGAGTGAGTGGATCAGTCCGAGGCCGCCCGAGTTGAACGCCTGGGCCGCTATGTATTGCGCGTGCATCATGCCGGTCCGCGCTTCGAGATTGCGGGGCTCGTAGACGGCGGTGCGCAGGTGATCGCGGATGAGCTCGATGGAGTACTTGGCGTTGCCCAGCGACGGCGCGAAGTCCAGCCGCGAGACGTACGGTTCGGAGGCGTGCGCCAACACGTCGAAACCGCAGAACGCGGTGAAGTGCTCGGGGCAGCTGTAGTAGAGCAGCGGGTCGTCCATGGCCAGATCGACCAGGCAGGTGTCGTCGAAGGCCACCCATTTGTGCGGCTTGTTCATGTCGGAGGTGTCGGTGATGACATAGGCCCACGAGGTTTCCGAGCCGGTGCCCGCGGTGGTGGAAACCGCGATGTGCTTGGGATTCTCCTTGTTGGTGGCCTTCGAGAATCCCTCGAACTCGTTGATGTTGCGGCCGTCGTGCGCGATGACCATCCGGGCGCCCTTGGCGGCATCGTGACTCGAGCCGCCGCCGACGGAGATGATGCCGTCGCACTTCTCGCTCTGATAGAGCGCCGCGGCGTCCATGCAGTTGTAGTCCTTGGGGTTGGACTCGACCTTGTCGTAGAGAACGACGTCGACACCTTGGTATTCGATTTTGCCGACGAGTTCTTCGATGATTCCCGATCCGCGCAGACCGGTGGTCATCAGCAGGACACGGGTCATGCCGAGGTTCTTGGCCTCGACCCCGAGCATGTCGTGGGCGCCGACACCGAGTTTCGCGTTGGGGAAGGGGTGGAAATCCTTGATCGGGAAGTCCCAGATCTGGTTCAGCTCGATGGCCATGACGGTCGATCTCCTTGCGTCGCTGTGGGGTGACACTTCGAGGATGTCGTCGGCATCACACTTCACACAAGAACACCTGAACACATAATCAGATGTTCAGTCCAGCAGGTGAGTGAGGAACTGTCCGGTCGGACAGGGCGAGCCCGTCGCGGGTGTGACCGTCGTGTGCGTGCGACTGCCGACGAGGTGAAGACCCGATGACGGGTGTGGGCGTTACACGGCAGCGTCGGGGTCGATGGGATAGGACTGGACACGTACGTTGCCGGGACCGATCGACGCGGAGGTAGTGATGAAAACTCGGGGTACCAAGCTGGCGGTCATCGGGGCCGGTGCGGTGGGTACGGCGGTCGCCTACGCGTCGTTGATCCGCGGCGTGGCACGCACCATCGCGTTGATGGACATCAACACGGCCAAGGTCGAGGCCGAGGTTCTCGACATGTCGCACGGACTCGAATTCGTGCCGCGCACCGACATCATCGGCGGCGACACCATGGACGTCGTCGCCGACTCCGACGTCGTGGTGTTCACCGCGGGCGCGAAGCAGAAGCCCGGGCAGTCGCGGCTCGAACTCGCCGAGGCGACCATCGGTCTGACGCGGGCGATCCTGCCCAAGGCCGTGGAGGCCGCGCCGAACGCGGTGTTCATCATGGTGACCAATCCGGTCGACATCGTCACCAATGCGGCGCTGAAGATCAGTGGGCTGCCCAACAATCAGCTGTTCGGGTCGGGCACGGTGCTCGACTCGTCGCGCCTGCGGTTCCTCATCGCCCAGCACGCCGGGGTGGCCGTGCAGAACGTGCACGCCTATATCGCCGGCGAGCACGGCGATTCGGAGATTCCCCTGTGGAGCTCGGCGGCCATCGGTGGCGTCCCGCTTCGAGACTGGAAGCCGCTACCGGGCTACGAGCCGATCGATGAGGAGGTGCGTCGGCGCATCGCGCACGAGGTGGTGCACGCCGCGTACAAGATCATCGATGGCAAGGGCGCCACCAACTACGCGATCGGCCTGGCCACTACCCGCATCGTGGAGGCGGTGCTCAACAACGAACACCGGGTGCTGCCGGTCTCGACGCTGGCGACCGGGTTCGAGGGCCTCGACGACGTGTGCCTGTCGCTGCCGTCGCTGGTGGATCGCACCGGATGTGCCCAACGCCTCGACGTCAGCGTCGACGACACCGAACGTGCGGGCCTGATGGCCTCGGCGGACACCCTGCGGAACATGCAGAAACAGTTCGGTTTGTGACGGTTGCCGATCGGCACCGGATCTGCCGCGCTCAGGCGAGCGCGGTCTGGATGGCGTTCTGGTAGCGCTTCTGCTGGTCGGCGGAGGTGCCGGCCGGGAAGTCGACGACGACGTTGAGGACCTGGAACGACTGCAGGTGGGCGCCGAGATAGATCTCGGCGCGCCCGGTCGTCTGGAACTGCATCAGGGTGAACTGATCGGTGGCCAGGGCCGAGGTACACCCCGCGCTCGGGCAGACCTGTGCGGTCACATTGTGCTGATTGGTGACGGGCAATCCCTGCCGTGCCACCTCGTCGGCGGTGTTGGTGAGCGTGCGTGGATTGACGTTGTTGTCGACGCTGCGCGAGGCGGTGTCGGCGCCCGTCGGGTCGTCGGGGCGCGCGCATGCCGCGGGTAGCAGGGCGCCGCAGCAGATCGCCAGCACGGCCACCGCACGCCGTATCGTCATCGACCCCATGTCGTGCTCCCGTCGTCACATGCCTGTCTCGGCCACGACGTTACTGGTGCGGCGACGATGGACGGTCGGCGCCCGGGCCGGGCGTCCGGATTGTCGGGGGCGGGTGGCCCGGTCAGGTTTCCTGCAGGAGGGCCGGATCGGCGGTGACCTGTGTCACCGGGCCGGTGAACCATTTCTTGACCGACAGGTGCCAGTACACGTACAGCGCGACGAGGGCGCCGCCGACCAGCAGCGGCGTGTAGTTGACGTACTTCCATGCGAATCCCGGGTCCCACGGCATGCCGCCCAACGACGTCGGGAACATGGCGATGATCGAGGTCAACGCGATCTCGGCGAGTGCCAGCGGGGCGATCCACTTGTACTTCGAACCCAGTGTCCACGACCCGGATTCGAAGGAATCGCCTGCGCGCCACCGGAAGTAGATGGGCACCGCGAAACACAGATACAGCCCGACGACGCCGATCGAGACCACCGCGAAGAACGCGACCGGGACCGGTGCGCCGTTGATGTCGACGGCGACGAGGGCCGGAAGTGTGATGATCGCGGCCACCGCGGCCGTGACGATGACGGCGTAGGCGGGAATCCCCTTGGTGTTCACCTGCTTCCAGATCTGGTGGCCGGGAACGGCGCCGTCGCGGCTGAAGGCGAACATCATCCGCGACGCACTCGTCTGGCAGGCGGCCGTACAGAACAACTGGCCTGCGGTGGAGATCAGCAACACCACACCCGCCCACCGGGAGGTGAGTGCCTGGGTGAAGATCGTCGCCACCGCGCCGCCGCTCTTGGACACCCCATCGGCGTCCTGCACCGCGAAGAGGAAGCTGAGCAACAGAATCCAGCCGCCGATCGCCGAATAGGCGATCGAGCGCCAGATGCCCTTGGCCGCGGCGCCGGCGGCTCCCTTGGTCTCCTCGGAGATGTGGGCCGACGCGTCGTAGCCAGTGATCGTGTACTGCGTCAGGATCGCCGAGATCGGTAGGACGTACAGGATGAATCCGGCGTGTGACGTGGCACCGCCGAAGATCCCGGAATTGTTGACCGTACGGGCGAACACGTCGGAGAACGAGGCGTGCTGATCCGGCACCAGAAAGAGGATGAGAATGACTGCCGCGGCTCCGAAGACGTGCCACCACACCGACACGTTGTTGATCATCGACAGCAGATGTCCGGAGAAGATGTTGATCAGTGCCGCGGCGATGAGAATGATGACGAAGATGATGAACACCCGGGTGAGACTGTAACCGCCCAACCATGATTCGCTGAACGTGCCGATGGTGAGGTCGACGAAGGTGGCCGCGCCGTAGGCCACCGAGGCGAGGATGGCGACCAGGCCGATCAGGTTGAGCCAGCCGGTGTAGAAGCCGGCCTTGGCGCCCCCGAGTTTGGATGCCCACCAGTAGATTCCGCCGGACGTCGGATACGCCGAGACGAGTTCGGCCATACAGAAGCCGATGAGCAGGATGAACACCGACACGATGGGCCAGCCCCACGCGATCGCCGCGGGGCCACCGTTGTTCCAGCCCAACCCGAACGAGGTGAAACATCCGGACAGGATCGAGATGATGGAGAACGAGATCGCGAAATTGGAGAAGCCCGACCACGAACGGTGCAGTTCCTGGGTGTAGCCGAGCCGGGCGAGGTGGGCCTCGTCCTCGTTGAGAATTTCGTGCCCTTCGGGCATGGCGCGCCTCCATCGTCTCGACCGAGAGGTGTAGCGCCGTTGCTGCACTGGTGATCAGTGCAGACGATAAGCCCGGGAGTCCGGCGCCGCTGCCCGATTTCCGATAGATCCCCTTTGCCGTTTACGGGAGGTCTCGTTCAGGGGAGGGACTCACCACTCGGGTTCGTCGAGATCGGCGATTCGGCAGCGGGCAGGTCCGGCACGACCGTCACGATCACCTCGCCGGACACGACGCGCGTGGTCAGGCGCAGTGCCTGCGTCTCCGGATAGGTGACGACGGCCCGCGCCACCGGTGCGTGCAGAAGCACCCGGACGGTGCGTTTGAGGTGGCGCGCACCGTAGGTCGGATCGAATCCGCGCTCGACGAGCAGTGCGTGGACGTCGTGGCCGGGTTCCCAGGCGATGCCGCGCGCGGCCAACCGCGTCTGAAGGCGCGCGATCTCCAGGGCGGCAATGGCGCCGGCGTCGGTCCGACTCAGCGCTCCGAATACGACGACCTCGTCGAAGCGGTTATAGAGTTCGGGATCGAAGAACGACTCGACGGCCTCGGCGATGGTCTGTCCGTCGTCGGCCTCGCGCCGCCACGGCTGCAGAAGTCTTGTGATGCTGCGTTGTTCGCGCCGCCGGGCGGCCACCTGCGCCGACCCGAGGTTCGAGGTGAGCAGCACCACGGCGTTGCGGAAGTCGATCACGTCGGTGCCTGCGGTCAGCCGGAGGAGGCCGGAGTCGAGGATCTGGAGCAACGAGCGCAGCACCGTCGTGTGGGCCTTCTCGATCTCGTCGAACAGGACGATGCCGGGTCGAGAATGGTTGCCGCGAATCAGATCCGGATCGAATAATGTCAGCCCTTCTTTGGAGCCGGAATACCCCGGGGGTGCGCCGGACAGGGATGCGGCGTAGTGCTCCTGGGCCAGGGAGTTCATGTCGATCCGACACAGTTTGTCGGCGCTACCGGCGACCTCGTCGGCAAGTCGGCGGGCGAGTTCGGTCTTGCCGACGCCGGTCGGCCCGACCAGGAGCAGCGACGCGATCGGTCGATGCGGATCGCGGATTCCCGCTGCCGAGATGGTCAGGGCACGCACCACCGCATCGACGGCGTCGTCCTGCCCGATGATCGCCGACTTCAGGGCGGCGGACAAATGGTCGGGGGACTGTGCCAATCCCATGCGAAACCTCGCGACCGAGGTCGTCGGGGTGCGTTCGCTCACCGTTCTCTCCGTTCTCTCCGTGGTGGGCCCGTCGTCGAGAGGGGCCCTGGGCGATACGCGTCGTCGAACGCCGGCCACAATAAACACTCTTCACATCGGGCTGAAACGTCGATGCAACGCGACCGCGGTCTCCTGGTCGTGCAACATACTTCGAGTTGACAGTAAATCCCGGACGCCGGGCTGTCATCTCGGAGACGCTCATCGAACCGAAAGCTGGAGGCGTTTCATGCGACATGGCGATATCTCATCGAGTCCGGACACCGTGGGGGTGGCGGTGGTGAATTACAAGATGCCCAGGCTGCACTCGAGGGCTGAGGTGTTGGACAACGCCCGTCGGATCGCCGAGATGGTGGTGGGGATGAAGGCGGGTTTGCCGGGGATGGATCTGGTTGTGTTCCCGGAGTATTCGACGATGGGCATCATGTATGACAACGCGGAGATGTTCGACACGGCGGCGGTGATTCCCGGGGAGGAGACCGACATCTTTGCCGCGGCGTGTCGTCAGGCCCGGACGTGGGGGGTGTTCTCGTTGACCGGGGAGCGGCATGAGGATCATCCGAACAAGCCGCCGTACAACACGCTGGTGTTGATCAATGATGCGGGGGAGATCGTGCAGAAGTATCGCAAGATCTTGCCCTGGACTCCGATCGAGGGCTGGTATCCGGGGGAGCAGACGTATGTGACCGACGGGCCGAAGGGTCTCAAGGTGTCGTTGATCATCTGCGATGACGGTAATTATCCGGAGATCTGGCGTGATTGCGCGATGAAGGGGGCCGAGTTGATCGTGCGGCCGCAGGGCTACATGTATCCGGCCAAGGATCAGCAGGTGTTGATGGCCAAGGCGATGGCGTGGGCGAACAATTGTTATGTGGCGGTGGCGAATGCGACCGGATTCGATGGTGTGTACTCGTATTTCGGGCACAGCGCGATCATCGGTTTCGATGGGCGCACCCTGGGTGAGTGTGGTGAGGAGGATTACGGGGTGCAGTACGCGCAGTTGTCGTTGTCGACGATTCGGGATGCGCGGGCCAATGATCAGTCGCAGAATCATTTGTTCAAGCTGCTGCACAGGGGTTATACCGGGGTGTATGCCGGTGGGGATGGTGACAAGGGAATCGCGGAGTGCCCGTTCGATTTCTATCGCAATTGGGTCACCGACGCCGAGGCCACCCAGAAGGCGGTCGAGGCGATCACCCGGGAGACGATCGGTGTGGCCGATTGTCCGGTCTACGACCTGCCGACCGAGAAGACCATGGACGCCTGAGGGCGCTGGGGATCGAATTGATCCTTCCGTTACGAAGGATTAACACTCCAATTGCTTCACAACGGAAGTAATTGCTCTACCGTGGACTTGTCCACGCACCGCAACTCTGCGGCCGCCGGCCGCATCTCCGCGAAGGGAACCTCACCGCGATGTCCACCGACCACGATCACGATCACGACCACTCGCATGACTCGGGCGCACTAGGCCGCGTCGAGGCACTGCTGAACGAACGGGTGCATGCCGCAGGCGACCACGAGGGCCCGTTCTCCCTGCACATCCTGGGGCTCGGCGCGACCGGTGCCGCGGTCATCAAAGCGGCTGCCGCGTCCGCCCCGGAAGGGTTCACCGCGCTTGCGGTGGACATCGCCTCGCAATCGTTCGACGGTCTCGCCGACCTGCCCGGCGTCTCGGCGGTGGACATGGCGATTCCGTCCAAGGACGCCTTGTCGACCGCGCTCAATCGATACCGCGAGTTCCTGAAGATGGAGTACCCGCGGTACTACTGGAATCCGAACTACGAGCCCTGGCTGCCCGGCGACATCGAGATGCCGGAACCCGGCGGATTCATCCCTCGCGCGGTGGCCAAGGCGATCTACGGGTCGGAGTACTACCAGGATGGTGAGATCACCTCGGCGCTGGAGGAATTCGCCGCAGGCATTCTCGCCAGTGACAAGACACCGCTGGTGGTCGTCGCCTTTTCGATGGCCGAGACCGTCGGCTCGGGCATCGTGGTGGAGATCGCCCGCCACCTGTCGTCGATCAAGCTCGGGCGGCGACCGTGGGTGATCGGGCTCGGGGTACTGCCGGTCGAGCCGAGCGCCCAGTTCTTCCCGGTCATCAACGAACTCGACTGCATGATCGACACCGAGAAGAACAACGGTGTGATGGCAGTGTGGGGCGATCTGTACAAGAACCCCTTCACCGGCGGGTTCTTCGCGGTACCCGACAGCGGCACCGAGGACCCGGTACCCGGCGCGACGGCGTTTCTCACCGCTGACGGTTGTGTGCCGCTGTACGAGACGATGAAGGGCCTCAACTGGCTTGCCGTACCCGGCGATCAGTGGCATCCGGCGATCCGCGGCCAGCAGAGCGAGACGTGGATCAACATCCTCTCGACGGTTCCCGCCGGTGCGCAGTCGGGCCCGGAACTGGGTCTGGTCGACACGGCCGTCGCTCCCTGGGCGGAGATTCGTGCGCTCGGCGGGTCCCAGGACGCAGCCGAGTCGGTCGCTCGCACGGTGTCGGCGGCCGTCGACCTGTCCGCGGGTGCCTCAGTGGTCGCCGATGCGGACTCGACGGCAGGCATCGTCAGCGTGGTGGTGGCCGCGCAGTCGAAGCTGGCACTGAGCCTGTTCGTTCCGTCCCGCGAGATCTACGACGGCGTCGAGGATTGGGACGACAAGCTGATGATGCACTCGTGGCTGCTCGACCTCGGCGTCATGTTGTGTGAGCCCAGTATTCGTTTCGACGGTATGGGCGGCGAGTGCATCTGGGGATGTGCGTGCTGGGTGGTGGTGCCGCACAAGGCGATCCGCGGTGAGTTGATCGATTCGACGATCACAGTGACCGCCGATGCCTGACGCGCCGCAACCCGTGCCGTGGGCCGAGATCGTCACCCGCTATCGCGACGGCGCGAATCTGCCGTCGATGCCGGGCGCGCGCACACTGCAGGTGACCGGCGCCGATGACGAGTACATCTATGTCACGCATCGACTGTGGAGTGACAAGCTCACCCGGGCGAACATCGAGAAGGCGATGGATCTGATCGCCGAAGGCAAGATCACGCGCGTCTACGCCGACGTCGTGGACTACTACCGCACCTACATCGCCGACGAACGGCCGACCACCGCGGCGACCGTACTCAAGGATCTCGGCTTCGTCGAATGACCCACGTCAGCCGAGCGACCCCACAACCCGTGTTATCCCAAGGAGACAACTCATGACCATGTCGCTGTATCACAGTGCAACGGGCACACAGGCGCCACATTGCATCCACGCCATCGGGATCGGCCGGACCGGTGCCTACATGGTGGAAGCGCTGCTGCGCACCGGTGAGATCGAAGACCTGATGGCCGATCCCCGAGCTCGGTTCACCGGACTGTCCATCGACATCGGTGAGCAGGATCAGTGGGAACTCAAAGAATACGCCGCAGGCCTCGAACAGCGCATGAGCGCCCGTGACATCCCGTTCGACCGCGTGCAGATGCGGACCGTCTCGCTCGAGGTGCCGTCCAAGGACGAACTGATGGCGACGGTCGCCGAGTGGCCGCACCATCTTGCCGCCGAGTATCCGCGGTTCAGCCCGTTGACGCAGGATGAGCCGTGGTTGCCCGATGTCGAGTTGCCGGCGGCGGGCGAATCGATTCCGCGAGCCATCGCCAAGGCGATCTACGGTCACAATTACTATGCGGGAGAGAAGATCCTGGCCAAGGAGCTCGACGACTTCGTGGCGTCGGTCAACTCGACCAAACTGCCATCGATCGTGCTCATCTTCTTCTCGATGGCTGGTGGCACGGGGTCGGGCATGGTCGTCGACCTCGCGCGGCACCTGTCGACCGAGCGGCTCGGACGCCGGTTGCCGGTGGTCGGTATCGCCAGCATGCCGTTCTCGGGCGACGAGCCGCACGCCGGTGGTCCGGCCGAGCTGTATCCGGTGCTCAACGAAATCGACTGCATGCTCGATGACACCAAGAACCAGGCGATCGCCGGTGTGTGGGGTGACCTCTACCGCAATCCCTTCACCGGCGGCTTTCTCGCACTGCCGCAGGAACATTCGTGGAAGCGGCTCGGGTCCTACACCAAGACTGGTACCCCGGCGATCCGTGACGCCCTCCGTAAAGGGGTGACCCGCAAGTTCATCAACGACTCGTTCTGCCGCTTCGTCGTCCAGCAACAGGGCCGCCTGCTGTTCAAGATGCTGCGGCCGGCCGGTTTCACCGGGGCGCCACACGAGCGCAACATCTCCGGCGACCGCACGTTCACCGTGTTCGACGTGGCCAAGCTGACCCACCCCGGTGTCGAGGTGCTCCCCGGCGAGCCGCGCAGCAAATGGCGTGCGGTGGTGAGCAAGTGGATCGACTACATCCCGACGTTCTCCGGGCTCGCGGACGGGTTTGTCACCGACTACGTCGAGGCGCACACCGTCGCACCTCGGGAACTGTGGAATCCGACCTTGCAGGCGCGGTTGGAATCGGTGCTCGGCAAGTATGTGCTCCCCGGGGAGGACGGAACCCTCAACACCTCGGTGGGCGAGTTCTTCGATGAGTTGACCGCCTACACCAACATCATCATCCCGGGAGTTGCCAAGACCGACTTCACCGCATTCTACGAGGCCCGAACCGCCTACGACGCAGTCGATGATGCGACCGAGCGCGCGCTCATGCATTCCTGGCTGCTCGACCTGGGCACCCTGTTGTCCGAACAGCCCAGCGGTGACAACGTCGAACTCGTCGCGTTCGACGCGATCCGCGGTGAGGCCCCGGTCTCGCCCGACATCACCTCCGTGCAGGCCGAACACATCGGACCGCTCGCGGCCACCGTGGTGCCGACCCCCTGACTCCGACATCCGCGGTGCGGCGCTGCACATCGGTGGTGCCGCACCGCGGATTCGGTGACGGCGGTGGTGATGAACGAGGTGATCGGACGTGCGTGACGAGGTCGCGTTGGCGGCGGAATTCGAGAGCTGGGTGACGCGCCTGGAGATGACGTATCGGGCGGTGCGCTACACCTGCGGGCATCGTCTGGGCGACCTCGACGCCGGCGGCCGGATCGCAGCCCAGGTGGTGGCGTCGATGTTGGCCAGGCCCAAAGTCTTTCGGTACTCGGGCCTACCGTTCTCCGGGCGGATCGCGCGCGTTGCCGAGCCGCTGCTGGTGGCGGCGGCCACTGATCCGGCTCGCTTCGATCCGGGTTCGCCGAGTACATGGGCACAAATCGAGGACGGCGTGCGCGCCATGCCGCAGGCGGCCCGGCACGCCTTTATCGGGCTGATCGTGCTCGACTCCGGCGAAGAGGATCTGGCGGCGAGTCTGGGCACGACGGTGACCAGCCTACGGTCCGATCATGCTGCGGCGCTGGAACATCTACGAACCCTGACCGGCGACGTCGGTCCCGGTGAGCACGTGAAAGGAGTATGAGGATGGCACTGGACTGGGATGTGGTGGTCGGCCGTTACGGTGCGGGAAAGCGGATACCGACGGTCGCGGGCGGCAAGTACTTCGAGATCACCGGCGCCGACGAGCGTGGTGTGCACATCAAGAATGCCCTGTGGCGTGACACTCTCGCACGCGAACACCTCGAGAAGGCGGTCGACCTCGTCGAGTCCCATCGGCTCAGCGATGACGCCGGCCGCTTCGTGGAGCAGTACCGGGCATTGGTCGCCGATGTCCGGGTGACCTCGGCGGCGCACGTACTCAAGGACCTGGGGTATCTTCATTGACCGGCGTGCCCGAAGACGGCGGGACCGCTTGCCCCACAACGGCCAAGGCGCTGCCGAGCTGGCCGCAGCTGGTGGCGCACTATCGTGCCGGAGACCGGGTGTCCCCACTCGTCGGTTCCTCGGTGTTGACCGTCGAATCCTCGGATGACGACGGCATTCTCATCACCCAGCGACTCTGGCGCACGGTGCTGCGCCCCGAACACTGGGAGGTTGCGTGCGCGGTATACGCCCACAACGCTCCCGTGCGCGCTCTCGATCTCGCCGAGGCACTGCGCACCCACTATCAGTCCGGTCCCGACGTGGTCACCGAATGCTCCCGCACCCCGAACATCGCGGCGGTGCTGATGCGTGATCTCGGTTTCACCGCCGATGCCACCGGCCCGCGCCGATGACGACCTCCTCGATGGAGTCGCGGACGACAGCGCGATTCGACGCTGACCTGTCGGGGGCGGCGCCGGTACAAGCCACCGAAGAAGACGTGCGGACGCCACTCCCGGACCTCCCTGCTGCCGACGCGGGGTCTCGCTCCTGGCGTCGCACCGCGACGCTGGCGGTGGCCGGTCTGTGCATGCTTCTTGTCGTCTCCGTCCTCGGATTGATCTTCGGCACAGCGCATATCCCGTGGCGCGACGCATTGGGCTACGTGTGGGCGGCGATGACGCACGGACGCATCGGCGCCGACGATCTACCCGCGTACCGGATCATCGTCGAATCGCGGTTGCCACGCGTGCTCACCGCGGCGCTCGTGGGCGCCGGGCTCAGCGTGGTCGGGGTCGTCGTGCAGGCCATGGTGCGGAATTCGCTCGCCGATCCCTACGTCCTGGGCATCTCCTCGGGCGCCTCTGTCGGCGCGACCGCGGTGGTGCTCTTCGGGGCGTTCGCCGGACTGGGCCTCTACGCCATGCCGGTGGCAGCTTTCGTGGGAGCGCTGATCGCAGCGGTGACGGTGTTCGTGGTCGCGGCCACTCCGGCGGGTTTGTCCCCGCTTCGATTGGTGTTGACCGGAACCGCACTGGCATATGGATTCTCGGCTCTGACCACCGTGTTGGTCTTCCTCGCCCCGCAGGGTGATGCCGCGCGCAGTGTCATGTTCTGGCTTCTCGGAAGCCTCGCCGCGGTGACCTGGAACTCGGTTCTCGTGGTGGCGCCGGCGGTGCTCGTCGGTGGGGGACTGATGATCCTGGCGGCCGGGCATCTCAATGCGCTGTCGATGGGTGACGAGGTGGCCGCGTCCCTTGGCCTGCGCGCCGCGAGAGTGCGGCTGGTTCTCTTCGTCGTTTCGGCCCTGCTGACCGGGGTGATGGTGTCGGTCTGCGGCGCAGTCGGATTCGTCGGACTCATCGTGCCGCATGTGACACGTTTGATGATCGGCGCCGACCACCGTCGGGTGCTCGTCCTGGCACCGGTGATCGGCTCGGTGTTCCTCGTCGTGGCCGACCTCTGCGCTCGGGTGGCCGTGCCGCCCCAGGAGTTACCACTGAGCGCGGTCACCGCGGCAGTCGGCGTACCGGTGTTCCTCGGACTGATGAGGCGCCGACGGGGAGCGGGGGACCAACTGTGACACAACGCATGAGGACCACTGCGACGACTCCGCTCGGTGTCGAGTTCACCGAGGTGAGTGCGTCGGTCAACCACACGCGGGTACTCTTCGACATCACCGTCAGCGTGGCGCCGGGCAGCGTTGTCGGGGTGCTCGGCCCCAACGGCAGTGGCAAGTCGACCCTGTTGAGATGTCTGTATCGGTCGCTGACGCCGGACGCGGGATCGATCAACGTCGGGGGACGTGACGTGACGGCGGTCAGCATGCGAGACAACGCGCGACAGGTCGCGGTACTCACGCAGCATGCGCACATGGACTTCGAGTTCTCTGCCGCGGAGATCGTTGCCGCGGGCCGTTTCCCACACCGCCGCGCGACCGCATTGGCGTCGGTGGCTGATCCGGAGATCTGTTGCGATGCAATGCGCGACGCCGGCGTGTTCCATCTGAGACATCGTGGTTTCGGGTCGTTGTCGGGTGGCGAGGCGCAACGGGTGCTGATCGCACGCGCCTTCGCCCAGCAACCACGGGTCCTTGTCCTCGATGAGCCGACCAATCATCTCGACGTACGTCATCAGGTCGGTGTGCTCGCCGCGGCCCGGCGGCGGCAGGTGACCATCGTGGCGGCGTTGCACGACCTCAACATCGCCGCCCAGTTCTGCGACCGCCTCGTGGTGCTGAGCCATGGGCGGGTGGTCGGTGGTGGCTCGCCTGCGGAAGTCCTCACCGGCGAAGCGGTGCAGGTCTGGTTCGGCGTGGCCTGCCACATCGTTGCACATCCGACTCTCGGCGTGCCGCAGGTGATCTTCGACGGAATCGCCGGTTCGCCGGCCGGAAAGGTGTACTAGTGAAACGTCTTGTGCTGCCGATGTGCGTGCTGCTGGCCGCGGTGCTGACGGCATGCGGTGCCGATGTCGACGAAGCCGCATCCTCGAGCACCATGCCGTCGGTGAGCGTCACGAACTGCAACGCACCACTCACCGTTCACGGAATCCCGAGCCGGGTGCTGTCCAACGACACCGGGATCACCGAGATGCTCTTCGCGCTCGGCCTGCAGAACCGGATGGTCGGCTACACCACCTACGCCGGTAAGGAACGCGACATCGATTCCTCGCCGTGGCGTGCGGATTTCGCGAGTGTCCACGATCTGGGCGACGCGTTCACCCGAGAGGTGATCACCTCAGCCGACCCGGACTTCGTCTTCGCCGGATGGAACTACGGATTCAAGGAATCCACCGGAGTGACGCCGGGTTGGGTGCGCTCGATCGGGGCGACGCCGTATCAACTGACCGAGGCGTGCCGGCAGCCGGGCACGACCCACCGAGGCATCATGCGTCCCTTCGACGCGCTCTACGCCGACCTGGACAACCTCGGGGCGATCTTCGGGGTGCAGAGCCGCGCGACAGCGCTGATCAACGGGTATCGCGGACAGGTCGCCTCGGCAGCGGCCGGGGCACCGCCGGCCGGACGTCGTGCGCGGGTGTTCCTGTTCGACAGCGCCGATCCTGCACCGTTCACCGCCGGACACAATGCCGCGCCGGATCAGATCATCGCCGATGCCGGCGGCGACAACATCTTCGACGATCTCGACGACTCATGGACCACGACGTCCTGGGAGGCTGCGGCACAACGAGATCCGCAGGTCATCATCATCGTCGACTACGGGACCGGACCGCAGAACACCGTCGCGGCGAAGATCGCCCAACTCCGCAGCAATCCGCTGATGGCGCAGACCACGGCCGTGCGCGAGAACAACATCATGTCGTTGCCCTACGCCGCGCTCGTGGAGAGTCCACGAAATCCCGCGTCGACGGTCACGGTGGCGAGGTATCTGCGCAGCAAAGGCTACTGACCCGGGTATCGACAGTGAAGACTCTCAGCTGATCGCAGCAACTTCGCACATGTCCGAAATGCAGCTACCGATGTCCGCGGAACCCGAAACTACTCGGGTTCCGCAAGCTCATGACCGGCGGTCGGCGGCCGCTGGCCACGAGGGCATCGTCGAGGTGGTTTCCGCGACGTGCTTCGCGTTGCGGTATGTCGACGAGGCCGAGATCGGGCAGACACTGCAGTCGCGCGGCCTGACGTACCGGTTCTTCGTGCGTTGGATGCGGTCGATCACCAAGACCTGGCACATGTTCTCCGGCGGCATGACGTTGTTCGACGCCATTGATGGGGCGTTCATGAACGTCGCCCACGGATGTGGGTTCGCGCAGCCGGTGCGCAGGGTGCGCCACAACCTCGTGGTCACCGGGTTGTCGAAAAGAACTCCTCCTGCATGGGAACGAATCGGGCGCGGAAATAGTCTGATCTACATGCGCGACGACAAGCTGCTCTCCAAGATCGCCGGCCTGCTGCGGCAGGCCGAGGGTACCGACAACCCGCACGAGGCCGAGGCCTTCATGGATGCGGCGCAACGCCTCGCCACGGCCTCGGCGATCGACCTGGCGCTCGCCCGGGCCCACGACCCGGCCGAGCGGCGTCGGACCACCCCGATCTCCCGACAGATCGCCGTCGGTGAGGCAGGGAAACGCGGACTGAAGACCTATGTGCAACTGTTCGTCGCCATCGCCCGGGCCAACGACGTCACCGTCGACGTTGCGGGGAACTCGACGTTCGTGCTGGCCTACGGATACGCCTCCGACATCGACACCTGCGAGGCCCTTTACACCTCGCTGGTGGTGCAGATGGTCTCCGCCAGTGACGCCTATCTGCGGTCGGGTGCCTACAAGGATGAGATGTCGGCACGAGTGGTGCGCCGCGGCTCGGGATGGAGCTCTCGTCGAGTCGTGGAGCGTAAACAGTTGGCGCCCATCACTGCCCGCCTCAATTTCCAGTCGGCCTTCGCTGAGCGCATCGGACAACGCCTCGCCGAGGCGCGCGACGCGCAACGAGCCGAGGCGGTCGCTGAAGAAACCGACGACACCCAATCGCAGGGGCTGTCGTCGACTGCGGTCGTGCTGCGTGACAAGGAGATCGAGGTTCGTGATTTCTATCGGTCGGAATCCAGCGCACGTGGAACGTGGCGGCCGACGAGTGCCTCAGCGGGCTACTCGGAGGGTGCGCGACGCGCCGGGGACCGCGCCGGGCGGCGAGCCAAACTCGGCCCGGACCGGGAGTTCGGCGCGCCGCGCGGCGCGATCGAGGGGTGAGGCGGAGAGGCCGATGTGGATGGGTAGGAGAACGGAATGCTTTCAATAGAAACCTCTTCGTAACGACGGGGTGTCATGCTTGTCCGTATCGCAGGGAGCCCGAGGAGTGGGAGATCCATGGAGATCGAGCGATACCTCAATCTGGGACTGGTGATTCCCGAGAGCGGACCATCTGGCATCTTCGGTCCATCGTGTGCGACGAGTGCGCAACTCGCGGTCGAGGAGCTCAACGGTGCAGGTGGGATACTGGGACGTGAGCTGCGTGTGACCACGATCGACGGCGGTCTGGCCCCCGCTCTCGTCGGGGCTCGCGTGCGCCGGGCGGTCGATGACGGTGAGGTCGACCTGCTTGTCGGATGGCATACCTCGGCAGTTCGCCGCGCGCTCGTGCGCGAGGTCGCTGGTCGAGTTCCGTACTTCTACACCGCGGTGTACGAGGGTGGTGAGACTGCCCCAGGTGTGTACCTGACGGGCGAGACCCCGCAAGGTCAGCTCATCCCGGCCGTGGAATGGATGGCCGTACAAGAAGGAGTTCGGTCGTGGATGGTCATCGGCAGTGACTACGTCTGGCCACGGCGGACCGCGCAGGCCGTCGGTCTGAGGTTCGCTCGCGCCGGCGATCCCCGGTTGCCGGTGTCCATTGATACCGCGCATTTCCTCCCGCTGGGCACAGAGGAGTTCGGCGGTGTACTCGATGAAGTCGAACGGTCGGGTGTCGACGGTGTGCTTCTGATGTTGCTGGGCAATGATGCGGTGGAGTTCAACCGACAGTTCGCGGCCCGGAGACTGCACGATCGGTGCGTCCGACTCAGTCCCCTGATGGACGAGAACATGCTGCTTGCCTCAGGTGACGAGGCGACGCAACGGATCTACTCCGTGTCGGGATTCTTCGAGTCGATGGGAACCGCGCACAGCCTCGACTTCGAGTCGCGGTATCTGCGCCGTTTCGGACGGAACTCACCACCACTGGCTTCTCCCGGCGAATCCTGTTATGAGGGAGTGGGATTGATGTCTCAACTGGTCCGTCATGCCAGTTCGATCGAGGTCGGTGACATCAACGATCGCATTCACACGCCGCTTCGCTACGACAGCCCTCGCGGCGAGGTGGTGTTCGACGGTAGGCATTTGGGACAGGACGTCTACTTGGCGCGAGCCGACGGGCTTGAGTTCGATGTACTCGCACAGGTGGCGTCTGCCTGAGAACCGACGTGATCGGTAAGAGTAATGCGTGATCTTGGCCGTTCGCTGGTGCTGCGTTGCCGGGCGACCGGCACTCAGACCGTGTCGCGTTCGAGGATGCGGCGTAGGTTCAGCTGTTCGCGACTGCTGAAGCCGGCGAGGAAACCGTTCTCGACCTCGGTGATCTGAGCGGAGAGCCGGCGGTGGACTGCCTGGCCGCGGGCCGAACCATGGACAAGTACTCGCCTCCGGTCGGCGTCGTCGACGAGACGGAAAGCCAGCGCACCGGCCACGAGCCGATCGATGAATTTGGTGAGAGTGGGCGCGGGAACGGCGAGGATGGTGGCAAGATCGTTCATCGCGATACCGTCGTGTTGAACGATGACGTCGAGCGCGTACCACTGGTCAACTGAGATCCCCTCGGGAGTGGTGACCTGATCGATGCTGCGGGAGAGCGTGCGCGCCAACGCATTCAGTGCCGCACCGATATGGGTTGCACCGTAGTTGTCGGAAGCCTTGGTGGCGGCGTCAGCGGCGGTCTTGGTCACGTGGGCTCCTCGGATGGGCCGGGTGGTACGAACCGGGTGTCGCGACGCATTCCGCTCGTCCGACGAAGTCCGAAGCGACACAGACGAGTCTAGACGGCAGGCGCTCCGCGGTGCCAGCGGCATCACGGTCAATCCATCGAGGTTACTAATAATTTACATTGAGGTAGTTTCTGTCGACAGTAATTAGGCTACTCTTCTTTTCGAAGGCTATTTCCGCATAACGGATACGAGACTTCGCCGCCCGCTCCACGTGACGATCACGTGAGTCAGAAACAGAAGTTGTGTCGACCGGACCGAAAGAGGATCCATGATGAACGTCAGCAGCTACACCACCTCGCACGAATCGGTGGGAGAGAACGCCCTCAAGATCGTCGGGTCATCCACGATGACCGCGGTACTGGTCTTGACCCTCACCTTCATGGTGTCGGCGATCGCTTACTACTTCGTCGGCTTCGACCAGGGTGCGGTGTCGGTGTTCGGCAGCGACACTCACGTGCACGAGTTCGTGCACGACGCACGGCACTTCCTCGGCTTCCCCTGCCACTGATCGCCACATCAGAGATGAGGATGCCGATATGAAGACCACGTACGTAGGGCCGGGCTTGATCGGCGGGCTTGTCGCCGGCCTGGCAGCTTTCGCGTATGCCAGAGTGTTCACCGAACCGCTCGTCGCACAAGCGATCGACTTCGAGAGTGATCGCAGCGAGGTACAGGCGCACATGACCGGAGGTCATGATCACGAACACGAGGTGTTCACCCGCACGATTCAGGAGAATGTCGGCGCGGGTGTGGGAACGGTGGTCTTCGCGATCGCCATGGGTGGATTCTTCGTGGTCGCGTTCACCCTTTTGCGGACCGCACTGGCCCGGCAGAACAGGGCAGGCGATCCGCGCGTCCTCGGCGGCGTCCTGGCCCTTGTCATGTTCGTCGCAATCTACCTCGGACCCGCGCTGATCTATCCGCCCAATCCGCCGTCGGTGGGCGACCCTGACACGATCGGGGAGCGCAGCGGCGCCTATCTGACAGTGGTTCTCGTCTCCGTGATGGTCGCCGGCCTCGGTCTCGCCACGTACCTGTTGGTCGCCGAGCGCATCGGCGGTTTGTACGCGGGCATCGTCGCGTGCGTGGGTTACGTTGCGGTACTTGGGGTCACGGCAGTAATGATGCCCCATTTCGACGAGGTGCCGACTCCACTGGAGCATGACGGACACATGGTCGCGGCGGGGTTCCCGGCGTCGGTGCTGGCCGAGTTCCGGATAGCCTCCGTTGGCGGCCAACTCGTGTTGTGGACGGTGTTGGCGGTCGTGTTCGCCGTAGTCGTTGACCGAATGATGCGACGAGAGGCGGCGCCTGCGGCGCTTCCGGCCGAGATGTCGATGAGCTGACCGACCGCAGCTCCCGTGGTGAGGTGGGTGTCGTCGATGTGGTCACGGATGTCGATCGTCGGCCGCCACCGGCTGGTCGGGCAGGGCGAAGGGGCTCGGTGGCACGGGCGCGGGGACGGGGACCCCGGTGAACGCTCCGACGCGTCTGCCCCACTCGCCGTCGTCGGTGGCGACGGCATGCACGACGGTGGCGCTCACGACGAGAATCGCGGCGTAGAAGTACAACCAACTGATCGCGAGGAACACCATGCCCAGGGTGCCGAAACGATTGAGTGTCGCAGGGACGGTCTCGGGCAACACGATTCGGCTGCCGACGAGGTACACCGTGATCAGCGCGCCGGTGAGGGCGCCGTTGACCGCGAGCAGACGCATCGGCACCTGATGCGACACCATCAGTCGCGGCACCACTGTCCACAGCGCCCACCACGTCACGAAGGAGGCGAGGACCACGATCGTCAGACCGAGCGGCCCGACACCGTGGTAGTGGATTCCGAAGATGCTGATGTCGCCGAGCGGGGTGATCAGACCCTGCACCATCACCGCGACCGGAATGAGGAAGATCACCGCGACCCACCGCCACCAGCCGCGCCACGAGAGTTTGTTCACCCGGAACGTCTGCATGTACATGCGCCCCAGAGCTCGGGCCAGCGACGTCGCACCGGCGATCGTCATCAGCGCACCGATGACACCGAATGCTGTGGTCGTCGAGGTCGACAGAGAAGCATCGAGGCGAGTGGGGTTGACGCCCAGGTTGTTCAGGGCTTCGTCGAGATAGGTGCGCCCGACCGGCAGGGTGGTCAGCAGGATGACGATCGGCAGCACCGACGTGAACGCCTGCGCCGACAGCGTCATCGACCGATCCGACAGGCTTGCCGTCGCCAGCTCGCGCACGATCCGCCCGATCACCGACGCGCCGGGCAGTGTGAGGGCCCGATCGGTGAGGTCGCGGGCACGCCCACGCCATCGCTCGACGCGGCCGGACACCCCTGGCTTCATCGGCGGTCTCCCTCATGTCGTGGCTGTGGAGATCGTAACCGTCGGCGTGCGGGGGTCCGGTTAGCATCGAGTGCGATGACTGCGCGTGATTCGGGTCGGTCCCGACTGTATGAGGCCGAGCGGCTGGTGCACCGGATGTTCGATCGGGTGGGCTCGGCTCGAACGGTGCAGATCGCCGGCACCGAGCTGACGTTGCCCATCGAGGCGCTGTTCTCCTCGGTGGAGTCGGTGCGCTCCTACGTCGAGCGGGTATTGGCGATGGGTTCGGTGCGACAACGCTTTCCGCGCGCATCGGAGCCGGTGACGGTCCGGGCCAGGGGAGGATATCGTGCGGCGGAATACCGGCGCGACATCGGTGAGATCGCCATCCCGGACTCCCGGGAAGGGCGCTGGGCGCTCCGGGAATTGGTCATCCTGCACGAGGTGGCACATCACCTCGACGACGGGACCGGACCGGCGCACGGCCGGGGTTTCGTGGTCACCCTCACCGACCTCGTCGGTGCCGTCCTCGGTCCGGAGGCGGCCTTCGTCTATCGCGTGCTGCTGACCGACTCGGGTGTCGGCGCCGGACGCCGGAACGACAGCTCGCGGCGCATGCCTTAGCGTGAGTTCATGACGGTTTCTTCTCCCGGTCGGATCGAGCTGCCCGGTTCCTTCAACGTGCGCGACGTCGGGGGCCTGCCCACCGCCGACGGCCGCACGGTCAATGGCGGCCTGTTGTTCCGCTCGGCGCATCTCGGCCGGCTCGACGACGCCGGCCGGGCAGCGCTGGACAGTCTCGGCGTCGACACGGTCATCGACCTGCGATCGGCCCGAGAGTGTGAGGCAGAGGGCGCCGACGCGCTGCCCGATCACATCGAGGGGCTGGTTCTGCCGTTCCATCAGAATCCGGTCATCCCGACGTCGTCGCGAACCTTCTCGGCCGATGCTGCGCGCGAGCACCTCATCGCGGTCTACGGCACGTACCCGGCGCTCGAGGGGGCCGGGCGGGCGATCCGAACGATCATCGAATCGGTCGCGCTCGGACGAACTGTCCTGGTGCACTGTTCGGCGGGCAAGGACCGCACCGGGTGGGCGGTGGCTGCCGCATTGCGTGCAGCGGGTGTCGTCGAGGACGCCATCGAATCCGACTACCTGCGCAGCAATGACGCGGTCGAGGATCTGCGGGCGATGCTCGCGCGCCGGTATCCCGACGCGGACATCCCCGCCGACTATCTGGGCGTGCACACCGACTATCTGCGTGCGGCCGACGAGGCGATGATCGCCGCACATGGTGATCCGGCTGGCTACCTGGCTGCCTGTGGCGTCGACGCGGACACGCTCGGGCGGTATCGGGAGCGCGTGGTCGGGTAGCCGGCGACGTCACCAAGCACGCTCAAAGTTGGTCATTGGCAACAGGCTTCGCCCCCGGCCACTTCGGAGGCGCTAGGGTGGGGTGTGGATTTCACCGCCGACGTCGCACCCGATCTCCGGACAGATCTGATCGCGGCACTGGAGGCGGCGGTCACCCCCGGTGCGGTGGTGCGCGATCCGGATGTGATGGCCGGATACGCCCACGACGACGCGGAGTGGGCGCCGCACCAGATGCCGATCGCCGTGGTGCGGGCGCGCACGCCCGAGGATGTGGTGGCGGTGGTGCGCGCGTGCCGCGTCCGCCAGGTCGCGGTGATCCCCCGCGGGGCCGGGACCGGTCTGTCCGGCGGTGCCAACGCATGGGCCCGCAGCGTCGTCCTCTCCTGTGCGGCGATGACCGAGATCATCTCGATCGATCCGCTCGAACGCATCGCGGTCGTGGCGCCGGGAGTCGTCAACGACCATCTGCGGGCAGCCTGCGCGGAGGTGGGTATGTGGTATCCGCCCGACCCGGCGAGTTCACCGTGGTCGACGATCGGCGGCAACGTGGCGACCAACGCCGGCGGGGTGTGTTGTGTGAAGTACGGCGTGACACGCGATTACGTGCTCGCGGTCCAGGTCGTCACCGGTACCGGCGAACTGGTGCGACTCGGGCACCCGACCGCCAAGGGGGTTGTCGGGTACGACCTGGCAGGACTGATGGTCGGCTCGGAGGGAACGTTGGGGATCGTCACCGAGATCACGGTGAAACTGCGCCCCCTGCAACCACCGTCGCGGACCATCGCGGGCTACTTCGACTCGTTGATCGACGCCGGACGGGCGGTGTCTTCGGTCGGTGCGAGTGGATTGACTCCCGCTGCACTGGAACTCGTCGATCGGCAGTGTCTGCTCGCGGTGGATGCGTGGAAGAACATGGGGCTCGCGGTCGACGCGAACGTCGTTCTGCTCGGCCGGATCGACACGCCCGGAATCGAGGGTGAGCGTGAATCCGAGCGCTTGCGTGAGTGTTTCGATGCCGCAGGCGCCACGTGGTCGGCGGTGTCCGCCGACGAGCAGGAGGCGCAGGCGCTGTTCGCGGCGCGGCGCCTGGCGTATCCGGCGCTGGAGCGACTCGGTCCGGTACTCACCGAGGACGTCTGTGTCCCCAAGAAGCATGTGCCGGCGATGCTGGCGCGCATCGAGGAGATCGGCATCCGCCACGACATCGTCATCGCCAACATCGCCCACGCCGGTGACGGCAACCTGCATCCACTGTTGATCGCCGACGAGGGAGACGCCGCCGCGCGCGGCCGGGCGCAACTCGCCTTCGGTGAGATCATCGATGCCGCACTCGAACTCGGGGGCACGGTCACCGGTGAGCACGGCGTCGGATTGCTCAAGCTCGACGGCGCGCGCAAGGAACTGTCACCCGCCGTGCTCGACATGCACCGTGCGGTCAAGCACGGTCTCGACCCCGACGGAATCCTCAATCCCGGCAAGGCATTCTGAGCACGATCGATGGATTCGAGCGCCCGGTCGATGAGATTCGACGCCCGGTCGATGGGCTGAGCGGGCTCAGTCGAGCCCGTCGCCGGCCAGGAACGTCAGGTAGCTCGGGTGCTCGGGGTCGAGAACGAGGCGTTGCTTGCGCCCGCGGGCCTTGATCAGGTCGGGGACCACCGTGAGGTAGCGGGGGAAGCTCGCGGCGTAGACGTCCACTCGCAAGCGGTGACCGGGTTCGAGCACCGCGTCGGTGGGCACGAGATCGACGTCGATGCGGACCGGCTCGTCGGCGGGTACCGGCAACTTGCGCTTGCGGGAGAGGTAATGATGGGCACCGAGGAGATGTCCCTCCTCGGTGAACGTCGACATCGACCGGTCGAGGGCGCGATTGGTCGCCGAGAGCGCGCCGTTGGTGAGAACGGTCGAGGTGCCATCGGGCGCAACATCATTGACGGTCACCGCCCAGATGCCCTCGTGCGCGGTGGTCGCCACGTTGAGGCGAAGGTTCATCGCGCCGCTGAGGTGGGTCGCCTCGGTGACCGGGGCGCTGGTGAACGACAACCCACCGCGCTCCTGAAAACGTGCGTCGGTCGTGAATCGATTGCCGAGTACCATCGACGCACCCGCGGTCACCTGCGTCATGTCCCGGGACACCATGCCGCGCAGGTCCGGCCGGATGTGCAGAGACGAAACACCTTGTGCCGGAGTAGTGCTCAGCGATCCGTCGTGCACCGCGTGATCCGCGGTCGTCGACGGCTCCTCGGTGAGGTAGAGCCGCCGGGGACGCACGCCCGGTCGCGGGAACGCCGCGCCGGACGTCCACGAGCCGCCCTGCTGCATCATCGTGACCGGTCCGTAGTGGTCGATGCCGTTGCGGTGGCCCTTGAGCCAGCGATCGAACCAGGCGCGCTCGAGGACGTCGAGACGTGGAGGGGCGGAGCTGGATCCATGGCCGGTGCCCACGTCGAAGTGATACCCGTCGCCGACGAGCATCTGCTTGCGGCCGGGCTCGAGACGGAGCCGCTCGTAGATGCCGGTGGCGCTACGCCCGAAGAGATCGTGCCACCCGCCGACGGTGAAGGTGGGTGCGGTGATCCGGTCGATCTGCGGATCGCGTTCGTCGAAATAGGGGTCGTCGAAGATCCGGTCGTCGCGGGCAGTGAGGAAACCCCACAGCAACGACGGGATCTCGGTCGCCGGGGAGGCCACGCGATCCCGCAGCCAGCGCAGCGTGTCGCCGCGCACCACATCGCGCAGGTACGTCGACGGGTTGGGGACCCACTTGAGCACGTTGACCACCGACAGCCACATCGGGATGAATGCCGACGGCATACCGCCGGTGATGTAGACGTCGCGAACGATGTCGTCGCATCCCTCGACCGCGAAGACCGCACCGAGTTCGGCCGGGCGTTTGTCGGCGGCCTGCAGCGAGTTGATCGCCGAGTACGACCAGCCGGCGAGTCCGACCTTGCCGTCACACCATTCTTGTTCGGCGGCCCATGAGATGACCTCCACCGAGTCCTGCTGTTCGCGCGCGCCGAGGATCTGCCATTTGCCGCCGCTGGCCCCGGTACCCCGGACGTCGACGATGACCTGGACGTAACCGCTGCGGACCAGGGTGCGGTTGATGCCGAAGACGTCGAGAATTCCGCCGGACAGCGTGCCGGTCAGGCGGGTGAGCCCGCCGAGTGCGGTGCCCGTCGCATCGATCGACGACGACGCGACCCGCAACGCCCGCCCGAGGACCGGTGCGTGGGTGGTGGTGTCGATGAAGTCGACGGCCGCCCGGTTGTAGGGGTTGATGTTGACGATCGCGGGATATGGGGTGAGCACGGTCTGGCCGAAGCGGTTGGCGGGGCGGACCACCGTGGCGCGCAAGGTGACACCGTCGCTCATGGTGATCTTGACGTGCCGATCGACGACCACGCGGGGATAGAGCTGGGCGCCGTCGACTGCTTCGCGCCACCGGATGCCGTCGGCGCCGCCGGTCGGATCACCGAGGGGGAGGGTGCCGAAGTGGGGAATGGCGCGTCCGCCGTCGGGCCGCGTCGGGGCCACCTGGGGTCGTGACATCCCGGGAGTGCCCGGGTCCAACTGGTACGTCATGGTGCCTCACCCTGCCTGGGGTGTGACCGGACGCCGGACCCACCGGCGTCACCCACACCCCGTCGTGTGCTCGGGCCGTGAGTGAAACCCCGCTTATACTTTGTGGGCCACATCACTCCCGATCGCCGACTGTAGTGCATCGCCGATCTCGGAATCGCATCGAGGGGGGGTCCATTTGGGTCACGACAGTGAATTGGCAGTTCAAAGCCGTGTGTGAGCTGGAAAACCCTCCGTTCGGTCAGGTAGCCGGGCGGCGCCGGGACGGATTTGGCCGACAACACCCGGCTCGGGTAATCTCGTTCCCGGTGTGACGCGCGTTGACGCGTCGTATCGGTTCAACCAGAGACCGTTGGTCATCGGGAGCGATCCCGATCGAAGGACGACAGCAATGTCGGCGGCCCACGCAGGGAGAACGAGGAAGAAGCTCGATCATGCCCTGACCGGTGTGTTCGCCAGTGTGACGCCCCGTGCCTCTGTGTGCCGGGGCGTTTCGTCGTTTCGAGGGCTATGTGCCCTCCGCGACGCCGCGTCTTTCCGAACGCCCCTGCGTTGAACTCTGACCAACTCAACTCGAGTGATGAGGAAGGAGGCGAAGTATGGCCAAGTCCGACAAGGTTGCCGCAGTCGCGGAGATCGCAGAGCAGTTCGAGGGCGCTACGGCGACGGTCGTCACGGAGTACCGTGGCCTGTCCGTCAGTCAGATCACCGATCTGCGTCGTTCCCTCGGTGAGGGCGCAACCTACTCCGTCGCCAAGAACACCCTGGTGAAGCGTGCCGCCGAGAAGGCGGGCGTGGAAGGGCTCGACGAGCTGTTCAGCGGTCCGACCGCGATTGCCTTCATCGAAGGTGAACCGGTTGTGGCCGCCAAGGCGATCAAGAACTTCGCCAAGGACAACAAGGCTCTCGTCATCAAGGGCGGATACATGGACGGCCGTGCGCTGTCCGTGGCCGAGATCGAACAGATCGCCGACCTTGAGACCCGCGAGGTCCTGTTGGCCAAGCTCGCCGGTGCCATGAAGGGCAACTTGGCAAAGGCTGCCGGCCTGTTCAACCAGCCGGCATCGCAGGTGGCGCGTCTCGCCGCGGCCCTGCAGGAGAAGAAGAACGAAGCCGGCGAATAACTCGCCGCACCACAAACATCCCCACGGGGATCACCACGACCCCGTGTGGGGCTTGAATAGGAAGGACGCCAACCATGGCGAAGCTCACCGCTGACGAGCTCATCGATCAGTTCAAGGAACTGACCCTGCTGGAGCTCAGCGATTTCGTGAAGAAGTTCGAAGAGGTCTTCGAGGTCACCGCGGCCGCTCCGGTCGCCGTCGCCGCTGCCGGTGCCCCGGCCGCTGCCGCCGAGGCCGCTGCCGAGCAGGACGAGTTCGACGTCGTGCTCGAGGCTGCCGGCGACAAGAAGATCCAGGTCATCAAGGTCGTCCGTGAGGTCGTCTCGGGCCTGGGCCTCAAGGAGGCCAAGGATCTCGTCGAGGGCGCTCCCAAGCCGATCCTGGAGAAGGTCGACAAGGATGCCGCCGAGGCTGCCAAGGCCAAGCTCGAAGAGGCCGGCGCCAAGGTGTCCGTCAAGTAAGCTTGCTTACTTGCGCAGTGTGACCGTCAAGTGAGCTTGCGTGCTTACTTGCGCGGTGTGACCGTCGACTGACGGTGCATGTCCCGAACCCGGGACGGAGAAATCCGTCCCGGGTTCGTTGCTGTCACGGGCAGTTGCTGCGGCGGGAGGCTTGCGGGTGGTGGGAGCGGGACGGACTAGTATCACCCCGCGTGACTGCTCCTGTGTCCCGTCGTGCGTTCACGACGATCAACGTCGTCGGGGCCGTGGTGCTCGTCCTGGGGGTGTGCCGCGTCTTCGGCCAGCCGTGGCTGGTGCACCTCGGGCCCACCAAGTACTGGGGTCCGCCGGTGGATCTGCAGATCTACCGCTATGGCGGCCAGTTCCTGTTCCACGGGCAGCACCTCTACGACGGTCCGATGCCGCAGGCGAACGACAGCATTCTGCCGTTCACCTACCCGCCGTTCGCGGCGGTGTCCTTCGTGCCGATGAGCTGGATGCCGGTGCGCTTGCTCTCGGTCATCTTCCTGATCCTCGGATGTCTGCTGACGTGGTGGCTGATTCGAATCCTGCTGCGTCGCGTCGGATGTGGTGACCTGCCGATCGGCTGGTCGATGATCCTGACCGGTGTGGCCTTCGAACTCGAACCCATCCGCATCACCCTCGACCTCGGTCAGATCAATCTGATCCTCGCCGGCCTGGTCATCGCCGACACCCTGTGGGACCGGCGCCCCGCGTGGGCCGAACCGTATCGGGGACTGCTGGTCGGTATCGCCGCGGCGATCAAGATGACCCCGGCCGTCGTCGTCATCTATTTCATCGCGCGCCGGCAGTGGCGGGCGGCGATCAACGTCGTCGTCGGCTTCCTGGTGGCGACCGGTATCGCGTGGGCGATCACGCCGTCGGACACGTGGAAGTACTGGACGTCGACGGTCTTCGATCCCGAGCGCATCGGTGGACTGGCCTTCGTCTACAACCAGGGCATCGCCGGGGTGCTGGCGCGCACCGGGATGAGCGACAGCGATCGGTCGCACTGGTGGTTGCCGTTGTGCGCGATCGCAGGGCTCTATTGTCTGGCTCTCGCGTGGTATCTGGCCAAACGTCGCGAATACGAGCTGTGCTTCCTGGCGGCGTGGGCGGTGGCCCTGCTGGCCACCCCGGCCGCCTGGATTCACCACTGGGTGCTCACCTCGGTGTTCATCCTGGTGTTCGTCACCATCGGTGTCCGGGCGTTGCGGGCCAGACGCGGCGACCGGCGTGGTGCGGTCTTCCTCGGACTGGGCATCCTCGGCCTGATCGCGCAGCTCCCCGGACCGTCGCTGTCACTGCCGAGCGCGCAGCTCAACGAACTCCGTTGGGGCTGGTGGGAGATCATCTACGGCAACTCGTCGCTGATCTGGCTCGTGCTGATCCTGCTCATCTCCTGGTGGTTACCGCTCACGCGGGTGCGCGAGGCATGGGAGCCCGGGTCAGGCGGGCCGGAGGCAATCGAATCCGGCCACCCCGAGGACGCATCCGGCCACCCCGACAGCGTCGTCGGGGGCGCCGACACGGGGGCCTTCGACGACCGCGAAGAGGGCCTCGCGCGGTCCTGAACCGGTGGGCTGCGCCACCGCGGCGACGGTAGGGAGCGCCATCGCACTCCGACGGCGACGATGGAACCGGGCCCACTTTCCATCGGACCGTTTCATCGGCTAGTGTCATCGCCCGAGGGTAAGTTACCGGTTGGTAGATTTCTTTCGCGTCCACGCTGTGGGTCTTCGGTCCACGTGTGTGGGGGGTGCTGTTGCTGTGGTCGGATACAGTGACCCCAACCACACATGTCACCGAGGGGTGGACTCTCGCACCCGCGGGAGCTCATTGGGGGCAGCGAACTTCTGGAGGAAACCGTGGGTGTTGAGGTCAGCGTTGAGGGGCTCACCAAGTCGTTCGGCTCGCAGAACATCTGGCGTGATGTGACCCTGACCTTGCCGGAGGGCGAGGTATCGGCACTGCTGGGTCCGTCGGGTACCGGTAAGTCGGTGTTCTTGAAGACGTTGATCGGCTTGCTGCATCCCGAGCAGGGGTCGGTGATCATCGATGGCACCGACATCACCCAGTGTTCGGCCAAGGAACTCTATGAGATCCGCAAGCTGTTCGGTGTGCTGTTCCAGGACGGCGCACTATTCGGGTCGATGAGTTTGTATGACAACATCGCGTTCCCGCTTCGTGAGCACACGAAGAAGAAGGAGAACGAGGTCCGCGACATCGTGATGGAGAAGATCGACCTGGTCGGTCTGGCCGGTGCCGAGGACAAACTGCCGGGTGAGATCTCCGGTGGTATGCGCAAGCGCGCCGGGTTGGCGCGGGCGCTGGTGTTGGATCCGCAGATCATCTTGTGCGACGAGCCGGACTCGGGTCTGGATCCGGTGCGTACCGCCTACATTTCGCAGTTGCTGATCGATATCAATGCGCAGATCGATGCGACGATCCTGATCGTGACGCACAACATCAACATCGCTCGGACGATCCCGGACAACATCGGGATGTTGTTCCGCAAGGAGCTGGTGATGTTCGGTCCGCGTGAGCAGTTGCTGACTTCGGAGCAGCCGGTGGTCAAGCAGTTCTTGTCCGGTGATCGGTTCGGTCCGATCGGTATGTCGGAGGAGAAGGACGAGGCGGTCCAGAAGCAGGAAGAAGCGATGCAGGCCGCGGGTATCGGCGGCGGCGGTACCAAGGACGACTTCTCCGAGATCATCCCGCAGGTGCAGCCCAATCCCGGTATGCCCGAACGCAAGGCGGTTGCCCGTCACCGCGAACGCGTCCTCGAACTGCTGCCGTCGCTGCCGGAAAACGCCCAGCGCGCGATCCGTGAATCGATGGCGCAGGAGGACGAGATCCGCGCCCAGGCGCAGGCCCACGGCGCCGACATGGCCGACAACGGTGCAGGCGGCGGCGCCGCCGCACACGCCGGCGGATCCGGTCAGGGGGAGTGGAGCTCGGCCGGTGGCGTCGTCACCGCAGAAGCCCCCACCGAGGTCTACGAGTTCGCCGGCAACGACGCACCCACCCAACAGTGGGACGTGCCGCCGGCCGCCCAGACCGACCAGCCCACCGAGCAGATCGACACCACCAAGAAACCCCGACACGGCGACGGGCGGAGCTAACCGAGAATGGCCAATGCCACCACGCGTGGCGCCGACAAGATCGCGCAAGCCGGAACGAGTGCACTTGCCCAGGCGGGCAACATCGTCCAGCTGTTCGTCGACGTCGCGCGTCAGACCTTCGTACGGCCCTTCCAGTGGCGCGAGTTCATCCAGCAGGCATGGTTCATCGCCAGCGTCACGATCCTGCCGACCGCGCTCATCGCGATCCCGTTCGGCGCGATCGTCTCGCTGCAGACCGGTTCGCTGATCAAGCAGCTCGGTGCCGAGTCGTACACGGGTGCCGCGAGTGTGCTGGTGGTGATCCAACAGGGATCGCCACTGGTGACCTCGCTGCTGGTGGCGGGCGCCGCCGGGTCGGCGGTCGCCGCCGACCTCGGTTCGCGCACCATCCGCGAGGAGATCGACGCGATGGAGGTGCTGGGCATCAACCCCGTCCAGCGCCTGGTGGTCCCGCGTGTGCTGGCGATGATCCTGGTCGCCGTGCTGCTCAACGGCCTCGTCGCGGTCGTCGGTATCGGCGGCGGCTACTTCTTCAACGTCATCGTCCAGGACGGCACCCCGGGCGCCTATCTGGCGTCGTTCGGTGCCCTCGCACAGCTCCCCGACCTGTGGATCTCGACGATCAAGGCCGCGATCTTCGGTGTGCTCGCCGGGGTCATCGCCGCCTACAAGGGGCTCAATCCCAAGGGCGGCCCCAAGGGCGTCGGTGATGCGGTCAACCAGAGCGTGGTCATCACCTTCCTGCTGCTGTTCCTTGCCAATCTGATCATCACGGCGGTCTACCTTCAGATCGTCCCGCCGAAGGGAAGTTAGGCGTGTCCGGTGGTGGTGGAGTGACGATCGCCAAGAGTCGTCCGGAGTATTACCTCTACGAAGCACGCAAGCTAGCAGGCAAGCCGTTGAAAGTGCTCGACGGGGCGGGCGAACAGATGTCCTTCTACGGACGGACGTTGGCGTGGATCCCGAAGACACTCGTGCACTACACGCGCGAGGTGCTGCGTCTGCTGGCCGAGGTGGCCTTCGGTACCGGCGGCCTGGCCGTCGTGGCGGGGACCGTCGGTGTGATGGTGCTGATGTCGGGCTTCACCGGCGTCGTCGTCGGTCTGCAGGGATATTCGGCGCTCGACCAGATCGGTTCGCAGGCGCTGACCGGCTTTTTGTCGGCCTACGTCAACACCCGTGAGGTGGCACCCCTGGTCGCGGGGCTGGCGTTGTCGGCAACGGTCGGGTGCGGTTTCACCGCACAGCTCGGTGCCATGCGCATCTCCGAGGAGATCGACGCCCTGGAATCGATGGCGGTGCCGTCGATCCCGTTCCTGGTGTCCACACGCGTGATCGCCGGTTTCATCGCGGTCATCCCGCTCTACGTGCTCGGTCTGCTCGCGTCGTATCTGGCCTCCCGGGAGATCACGGTCATCTTCAACGGCCAGTCCGCGGGCAACTACGACCACTACTTCAACTTGTTCCTTCCACCGGCGGACGTGCTGTGGTCCTTCGGCAAGGTGCTGATCTTCGCGTTCGTCATCATCCTGGTGCACTGCTATTACGGCTACTACGCCAGCGGGGGTCCCGCGGGCGTCGGCGTGGCGGTGGGGCACGCCGTTCGTGCCGCGTTGGTGCTGATCGCGGTACTCGACTTCTTCCTCGGATTGGCGATCTGGGGCACCACCACGACCGTCAGAGTGGGAGGCTGATCGATGGGGACCGTGCGCCGCAGACTCCTCGGCGTCGCCTTCCTGGTCGTCGTCGCGTTGTTCTTCGCGGTGACGATCATGAAGTTCAACAAGACGTTCACCGACTTCACGACCGTCACGCTCACCACCGACGCCGTCGGCAATGCGCTGCCCGCGAATGCCGACGTGAAGGCCCGCGGGGTCGTCGTCGGCGAGGTCCGCAGTATCTCGCCGGCGCCGAACGGTTCGGTCGACGTCGAATTGGGGCTCAACCCCGACATGGCCAAGCAGATCCCGCAGGCGACCACCGCGCGAATCCTGCCCAAGACGCTGTTCGGCGAGCGGTACGTCGATCTGCAGCTACCCGCCTCCGGTGGACCGGGGCTGCGCAACGGTGACGTCATCGCGACCGACAAGAGCGGTAACGCGCAGGAGCTGCAGCAACTGTTCGACAAGCTGCTCCCGGTCCTGCAGGCCATCCCGCCGCAGGATCTCAACGTGACCCTGACGTCGCTGTCGCAGGCGTTGCAGGGCCGCGGCGAGGAGCTCGGCACCACCATCGACAACCTCAACAAGGTGTTCGTCGGCATCAACGGGGTGCTGCCCGACCTACAGGGCACACTGCGGGGTTTGGCGAGTTTCTCGCAGACCTACTCCCAGGCGCTGCCCGACGTCATCGACGCCCTCGACAACTTCCGCACCACGTCGAACACCATCGTGGAGCGGCAAGGTGACCTGCGGACGTTGATCGCCACCCTCGGGGTCGCGGCCACCGACACCACCGGTTGGTTGCAGCAGAATGGCAACAACCTCGTCGACCTGTTCGTCGACTCTGAGCAGTTGCTCACCGGACTGGCCAAGCAGTCGCCGACCTTCCAGTGCACCTTCCACAACTTCGCGACCCTGATCCCGGAGTCGCAGAAGATCGTCGGTGCCGGCACCGCCAATCCCGGTGTGCGCGTGAACCTGCAGTTCGTGAACCCCCGCGGACGCTATCTCCCGAACCAGGACGAGCCGCGGTTCTTCGATACCGATCCGCCCGCGGTCTGCTACGAGCCGCCGACCAACGGCCGCCCGTTCCCGCAGTACCCCGGCGGTGGACTGGCCGACGGCTCCTACCAGCCGCCGTCGCGTAACCCCGGCCCGCGGACGATGCCGAGCCTGCCGCAGCCGCAGTTCACCACCACCCCGGTCGGACTGATCAAGCCCTCGCCGTTCGACGACCCGTCATTCCGGACCCAGCTGAAGCTGATCTACGGCTCGGCCAGCGGTACCCGCCCGGACGACGTCCCGACCTGGATCACCATGATCGGTGGTCCGGCGCTGGCCGGCGCGGAGGTGCACATCCAGTGAAATCCGTTGTGGGACCGCTGATCAAACTGATCACGTTCGCCGTGATCACCGTGATCGCGACCAGTCTGCTCGCCCTGACGATCGCCAATGCCGGCGGCGACGGCGACAGCAAGTACAGCGCCGTGTTCGACGACGCCGCCCTGCTCAACAAGGGCGACGACGTGCGTATCGCCGGTGTGCGCGTCGGTCAGGTCACCGACGTCGCGGTGTACGACCAGAACAAGGCGATGGTGAAGTTCAACATCAACCGGTCGTCGCTGCCGCAGGGTGCGCAGCTCTACATCCGCTACCGCAACCTCACCGGCCTGCGCTACCTGGCCGTCGAGCGGGGTGCGGGTACCTCCGATGCGACCGTGGCGCCGGGCTTCACCTTCGGTACCGACCCGAACGTGCGCGACACGCATCCCGCGGTGAACCTCACCGAGTTGTTCAACGGGTTCAAACCGCTGTTCCGTCAGCTCTCGGCCGCCGACGTCAACAACCTCGCCGACCAGATCATCAAGATCTTCCAGGGCGAGGAGGGCAACATCTCCACGTTGATCTCGAGCACCTCGTCGCTGACGAACTCGCTGGCCGACCGCGACAAGGTGATCGGTGAGCTCATCACCAACCTGACATCGGTGCTCAACACCGTCAATCGCAACGACGCGAACTTCAAGTCGCTCCTGGACAACACCGAGCAACTCGTGACCGGCCTTGCGGCGCAACGCGGTTCGGTCGGATCGGCGATCGCCTCGGTATCGAACCTGACGACGGTGACCGCGTCGATCCTGTCGCAGACCAGGCCGTCGATCCAAGGCGACATCGCAGGTCTGAAGTCGCTGGCCGACCAGATCAACGCGCGCAACAAGGACGTGAACCAGATCCTGAACAATCTTCCGGTCAAGCTCCAGAAGATCGGCCGCGCGGCGACCTTCGGGTCGTGGTTCCAGTTCTATCTGTGCGGCATCGACGTCGTGGCGGGCAACGGCAAGTCGACCCTGCTGACCCAGCCGGCGGTGCCGCTGCCCGACATCAATCATGTGCTCTACACCAGCGCGGCGACCCGCTGCTGGAAAGACAACAGGCCAGGGGGGTGAGAGACGAGATGACGGATAACAGCGACCTCGGCAACGCCGCGGGCGATACCGGCGCGCAGGCACCGAAGAAGTCCCATCCGCATCGCCGCTTCGGCGGTCGGCGCAGTCCGGTCTCCATCGGCGGGATCGGCATCCTGATCCTGCTGATGGCCGCGGTCTCCGCGTTCTATCTGACCTCTCTCCCGCTGGTCGGGCAGGCCGCCACCTACACCGCGAAGTTCACCGAGGCCGCAGGCCTCAAGGCAGGCAACGAGGTCCGCGTCGCCGGCGTCAAGGTCGGCGAGGTCAAGGACGTGACCCTCGACGGCGACCGGGTCGACGTCAGGTTCCGGGTGTCCAACACCTGGATCGGTAACCAGACGCAGGCGTCCATCCAGATCAAGACGGTGCTGGGACAGAAGTACCTGAGCCTCAATCCGCGCGGCAGCAAGCAGGCCGATCCCGATGTGCCGCTGACCGATACGGTCTCGCCGTACGACGTCATCGAGGCGTTCTCCGACGCGACGACCCAGATCGAGGACCTCGACACCAACCAGTTGGCGCAGTCGATGCGCTCGCTCTCGGATGCCTTCTCCGGTACCGCGGGCGACATGGGGCCCGCGCTCGATGGCATCGCGCGGTTGTCGAACACCATCGCCAGCCGCGACCAAGAGGTGCAGAAGCTGTTGCAGGCGACCAAGGACACCTCCAAGATCCTCGCCGACCGCAACCAGACCTTCGTGCGGCTGATCGCCGGTGCCGGGCAGCTGCTCGACGAACTCAACAACCGGCAGAAGAACATCTCGGCGCTGCTGGCCACGACGACGACGCTGTCGACGGCGTTGACCGGCATCGTGCGCGACAACGAGGCGCAGATCGGGCCCGCTCTGGACTCGCTCAAGGGCGTCAACGAACTGCTCACCAAGCAGAACGCCAATCTGCGCGCGACGATCACGAACATGGCGCCGTTCTATCGGCTCTACGCCAACGTGCTCGGTAACGGTCGGTGGTTCGAGTCGGTGGTGACCAACCTGCTGCCCCCGGCGCTGCCGCAGCAGAACACCACCCGACTGCCCAACAAGCAGGCCAATCAGAACAACGGCGGAACGGGGGCCACCGGATGACCACCGCACCGGATCTGACGAACACCTCCGGCCCCGGCCGGTGGTTCACCCCGCGCCACATCGTCTACATCGTGTTCGGCGCGATCATCGCGCTGATTGTCGCGGGGGTGTTGTGGTGGGCATTCTCGCTGATCGGCACCACCAAGGTGACCGCCACCTTCCACCGCTCCGTCGGCATCTACGAGGGCACCGACGTGCGCGTGCTCGGGGTGTCGGTGGGCAAGGTGGATTCCGTTGAACCCGACGGTGATTCGGTCAAGGTGACGATGACGGTGGACCGTGGTGTGGATCTGCCCGCCGACGTCAAGGCCGTTCAGATCATCCCGTCGGTGGTCGCCGACCGCTTCGTCCAGCTGACGCCCGCCTACTCCGGCGGGCCGAAGGCCGGCAAGGATGTCACCCTCGGACTCGACAGGACGATGGTCCCCGTCGAGATCGACCAGGTCTATTCGAGCGTGCAGAAACTGTCCGAGGCGCTTGGTCCCGACGGCGCCAACAGCAAGGGCGCGGTGAGTCAGCTCATCACCACCGGTGCCGACAACCTGCAGGGCAACGGTGAGAAGCTTGGCGCCGCGATCGAGAATCTCTCGAAGGCCAGCACCACCCTGTCGGACTCGCACGGCGACCTGTTCGACACCGTCAAGAACCTCAACACCTTCGTCGGCGCACTACGCGAGAACGACACCCAGGTGCGCCAGTTCAACACGCAGATGGCCGATTTCAACAGCTTCCTCGCCGGTGAGCGCCAGCAGCTCGCGACCGCGTTGAACAAATTGTCGATCGCTCTCGGCGACGTCGCCGGGTTCATCCAGGACAACCGCGAACAGATCGGCCAGACGCTCAAGGATCTGCAGCCGACGACGCAGGCGCTACTCGACACCAAGACGTCGCTCAAGGAGATCCTGACGGTGCTCCCGCTGACGCTGAGCAACCTGATCAACGCCTACGACGCCGAGTCCGGCACGCTCGCGATGCGACTGACGATCCCCGATCTGCAGAATCTGCTTGCGGCGCAGTGCAAGTTCCTCGATCTCGGTCAGCTGCTGCCGGGCAACCCGGCCGCCACCCAGTTCAGCGACACCCTCGCGCCGCTGATCAATCAGTGCACCAACATCGCCAATCAGGTCAACGACAAGGTCCTCACGCCGATCCTGCCCATCCTGCCGTTCGGCATCATGAGCAACGGCAAGCTGCAGCAGTATCCGGTCCCGGGCACCGTGCCCGGCACCCCGGACACGAGTCTGAACCCGGGGCCGAGCACGGGCCGCACGCCGGCCTCGACCACCGCACGGCCATCGACGAGCCGCCCGGCGTCGACGACGGCCCGACCGGGAACGGGGGGCAACTGACATGGGGCATGAGGCGAAGCGCTCGCGCCGTTCGCTGCGCACTCGATTGACCGGAACACTGCTGAGCCTGGCCACCGTGGTGCTGGTGGCCGGCTGCGGCAGCAACGGCATCCAGTCGATCCCGCTGCCCGGCGGCGTCGACGTCGGCGACAACCCGCGGACCTACACCATCCAGTTCAGCGACATCCTGGATCTGGTCCCGCAGTCGATGGTGAAGCAGAACGGCGTCGCCGTGGGCCGCGTCACCAAGGTCGAGGTCCCCGACAACGAGTGGTATGCGCTGGTCACCATCAAGGTGAAGCACGAGATCGACCTGTCCGACCAGGCACAGGCCGCGGTGCAGCAGACCAGCCTGCTCGGCGAGAAGTTCGTCGCCCTCGACGACCCGGCCGAGGTCGGCAACGCGCCGCGCCAGCCCGACGGCCAGCCGATCCCGCTGGCCCGGACCCGCACCGCCACCGACATCGAGCAGGTGCTCGGCGCGTTGTCGATGTTGCTCAACGGTGGTGGCATCAACCAGCTGGAGCCCATCGTCTCCGAGCTCAACAAGGCCTTCGACGGCCGCGCGAACAACGTCAAGAGCCTGCTGAACAACGCCTCGGAACTCATCTCGGGTCTCAACAAGCAGCGCGACGACATCATCAGCGCGATCGACGGGCTCAACACGCTCTCGGCACGGGCCAATGCGCAGACCGATCAGATCAACCGCATCCTGCAGCAGCTGCCCGCCGGTATCGCCGTCCTCGAGCAGCAGCGTCCACAGTTCGTCGACCTGTTGACCAAGCTCGACAAACTCGGGCAGGTGGGCACCGATGTCCTCGGCCGCGCCCGCGAGTCGATGATCACCGATCTCAAGGCGCTGCGACCGGTGTTGACCGAATTGTCCAAGGCGGCACCGGATCTCATCACCGCCGCGCCGCTGATGCTGACCCACCCGTTCCCCGACTCGTTGCTGCCCGCGGTGCAGGGTGACTCGACCAACCTGTTCATGACGTTGGATCTGCGCACGCTGAACCAGCTCGAGGCTCTCGGTGTGGGCCAGGGCAACCCGGTCTATTCGCCGCCGGAGCGGCACTATGTGCCGGTCAACCCGTCGAACCCCTATTACAAGGGCAACGGGCCGCGCTACGGCTGGCCGACGATAACCCTGCTGCCGCCGGCCGCGAACTCGCGTCCGGGCCCCAACACGCCACCGTCGGGCGGCACGTACCCGGCCAACCCGGCGTCGTTCGCCCCGGTCCCCGCCCAGGGGCAGGGACTGCTGGACAAGACGCTCGCACAGATGGGGGTGGGCGCATGATCGGCAAGCTCGCCAAGATCCAGCTGCTGGTGTTCGCCGTCGTGGGCATCGTCGCGATCGTCTACGTCGGCGCGAAATACGCGCGGCTCGACAAGCTCGCCGGCATCGGCAACTACACGGTGACCGCGGAGATGAAGCAGTCCGGCGGTATCTTCACCAACGCCGAGGTCACCTACATGGGCATCCCCGTCGGCCGGGTGGGCGCGATGACGCTGACCGCCGACGGCGTCGACGTGAAACTCGACCTCAACTCCGGTGGTCCCAAGATCCCGGCGTCGTCGAAGGCCGTCGTCGCCGAGCGGTCGGCGATCGGTGAGCAGTTCATCGACCTCCAGCCGTCGGGGTCGACGTCCGGGCCGTACCTGGGCAACGGGTCGACGATCTCACCCGACAACGTCTCCATCCCGGCGCCGCTCGAGGACGTCGTCGCCTCAGCCATCAACTTCACCAACTCGATCCCGATCGACGATCTGCACACGGTGATCACCGAGCTCGGCAAGGCCTTCAACGGGCAGGGCGACAACCTCTCTCGCCTCGTCGACTCGCTGAACACGCTCGCCAAGGCGGGCGCGGACAACCTGCCCCAGACGATCTCGCTGATCCAGAACTCCGATGTGGTGCTCTCCACCCAGGCCGACCAGTCCGATGCAATCCTGACGTGGTCGCGCAACCTGAACCTGATCACCGCCACGCTGGCGTCGTCGGACCCCGATCTGCGGCGTCTGCTCACCACGGGCACGGCGTCGGCGACCCAGATCTCGGCGCTGATCCAGAAGAACGGCGGCGATCTGGGCAAGGTGGTCGGCGACCTGTCCGAGGTGTCGCGCACGATCCAACCCGCGACGTACATGACGTCGGGAACGTTCGCGATGCTCTCGGCGCTCTCGGCGGGCAGCCACAGCCCGGCACCCGGCGACGGGCAGATCCACTTCGGCATCGTGCTCGAGACCAACAACCCCCCGGCCTGTACCAAGGGGTACGAGAGCACCTACAAGATGATCGATGAGATCAAGAAGAAGGACCCGACCTTCGACATCCGATACGACGATTTCCCGTTCAACACGAACGCGTCGTGTGATGTGCCGTTCGGCAATCCGACGGGTGTGCGCAGCGCCAACCGCGCGCAGTACGCCAACCCCGACACCCCGCAGCCGTGGGACAACACGCCCAAGAAGGACCCCGACAAACTGAACCTCAATCCGCTGGCCACCCAGCTCGCCTACCTGTTGGGTGTGCGACCGGTGAACCCCGGCGGATTCGGGTACGGCGTCGGCCAGTGACGAAACACGCTGGATGACGGGCTGTTCGCGGCCCGCCGATGACGCCTGTTCGATGATGAAGGAGCGATTGGCAACCTCTCAGGTCCGATCGTTACAGTGACGCGCGATGACGACGAAGAGTGACCCGAAGCGGTCCCGTACGCCCCGAAAGGGGACCGACGAACCCGGTGCGGCGGGCGGACGAAGCTCCGCTGCCGCTGCCGCGGCAGGCAAGGACGTTCCAACGCCGCGCAATGCGGCGATGCTGCACAACATCCTGGGCGTCGCGGTGATCGTCGTGCTGGTCGCCGCGATCGCGTGCGCCGGCTGGTTCGGGTACCGGGCCTATGAGGCCTACGCGGTGGCGGCGCCGACCCAGCAGGCACGCGACGACGCGACGGGCGCCGCCGAGCAGGCGATGCTCAACGTCACCACGATCGATCCCAAGAACATGAACACCTTCAGCCAGCGACTGCAGAGCAGTTTCGCCGGTGACGCCCTCGATCAGGTCCGCCAGCAGGTGGCCGGCACGCTCGACCCGCAGCTCCAGCAGGCCGGCAGCCAGGTGGGGTCGACGACGTCGCGGGTGGTGCGGTCGGCGCCGACGCAGGTGAACGCCGACGAGGGCACCGCCCAGGTCCTGGTGTACGTCGCGGTGACCGGCAAGATGCCGGGCCAGGCGTCGGAGACCCCGAACACCATGGGGTTCCTGGTCGGCATGCAGAAATTCGGTGACACGTGGAAGGCGGTGAAGGTGAGCCCGCTCGATGGGATCTCCTACGCCGACGACGGATCGTCGGGTACCGGAACCGACAGCAGTGGCGGCACACCCGCCCCGACGGATGCACCGGCAGGGGGTAACTGATGGCGCGCACACCAGGGCAGCGCAAGCCCGGATACCGCCCGAAGGTCGCCGGGTCGCGACGCCCGGCCGATCAGGTCACAGACGGGACGGTGACGGATCAGGTCACGGACGCGGCGGCCATCGATCAGGTCACTGACGCGACGGCGACCGACGCGACGGCGACCTCCGCACAAGAGAAGGCCGCCGAGAAGCCGGTTGCAGCGGAGACGATCGCAGCGAAGCCGGTCGTCGATGAGCCCGAGGATGTCGGTGAGCCCGAGGGTGCAGAGTCCGAGATGGTAGAGCCCGAGACGGCATCGATCTCGCTGACCAAGAAGGACTCCGACGCCGAGCCCACCGACTCTGAGGCCACCGACGCCGAGGCCACCGACCCAGCGGCCACCGACTCCGACGTCGACGCTGCCACCGAACCCGAACGTCCGACCGGCAAGACGCGACCGGTGTCGCGGGTGTCGACCATCAAACCGCAGCCCGACGCGGCGCGGAGCGCACAAGGAAACACGCAGCGCGGCAACGGGATCGGTCGACGCGGGCCGGGTCGTGACAGGTCGGCCGACAAGGAACGGGCCGCTGCGCGTCGCGCCGAGCGGGGATGGTTCTCCGGTCGCGCGATCGCGATCATCGCAGGCGTGGCCGCCCTGTTCGCGATCGCCGCCGTCGTCCTCGCACTGCATCCGGGCGCGAACGTCGGCGACAACAAGGCCTTCATCGATCAGGCCGCGACCACCGACCTCACCTCGCAGGCACAGTCGAAGTTCTGTCAGGTCCAGGGCGCACGCAGCAAGGACTTCGACAACTGGGCGGCGTCGGCTCGCTCCGCGCTCACCGGCGACGCGCTCAAACAGTTCAATCAGGGGCTCCCGACGATCAAGGAGCAGTTCGGGCAGCAGGACGTCACCAACGACTGCAAGGTCGACGCCGTCGGCGTCACGAGGCTGTCCGGCGACTCCGACGGCTCGACCGCGGATGTGATCCTGAACTTCGTCGCCTCGGGTACCGCCAACGGCGCCCCGACGCAGAGCGTCATCGGCCGCTACCAGCTCGGTCTGGTCAAGCACGGCGATCAGTGGCTCATCCAGAGCTACACCGACATCTGAGGCCTCGCGAATCCGTGTCGACTTCGGGTTTGTGTGCCCTGCAGGACACACAAACCCGAAGTCGGCACGTTTCGGGCGGCGCGGACGGCGTGCGGCGCGCCCGGATCCGCTCCCCAGCAGGTTCAACACACGATTTCTTCCACAAATCTGCGCGTAGCGCTTGACGTGACGGCGTCGGCGGGCCAATCTGTCACCAGCGAAGATCGCGGGTGGCAGCCACACTGCGCGGATTCGGTTCACGGCGTCGCTGCCTGCAGTGTGATCACTGCTTGACACGATGCCCTCTTTTCCTGCTATAGTTGGACGTTGCGCTGGCTGCCTCCTGTCCATCTATCGATCCTCCTTCCGGCCACCTTGTGTGAGCTGCGGTGATCGCCGATCCAGGTTTGTCACCAGCGAACGGCCCATCAGCCACGCCACACAACGCACGGCAGTGAACACATCGTGTTGGAAGGACGCACCTTGGCAGTCGACCGCCAGTCCACCTCAACCACCATCCCTGGCGCACCACACCGCGCCTCGTTCGCAAAGATCAGCGAACCCTTGGAGGTACCGGGCCTCCTCGACCTCCAACTCGACTCCTTCGAATGGCTCGTCGGTTCTCCCGAATGGCGCGCGAAAGCGATCTCGCGCGGCGACGAGAGCCCGACCGGAGGCCTCGAGGACATCTTGCACGAGCTCTCGCCCATCGAGGACTTCTCGGGTTCGATGTCGCTGTCCTTCTCCGACCCGCACTTCGACGAGGTCAAGGCCTCCGTCGAGGAGTGCAAGGACAAGGACATGACGTACGCGGCTCCGCTGTTCGTCACCGCGGAGTTCATCAACAACAACACCGGTGAGATCAAGTCGCAGACCGTGTTCATGGGCGATTTCCCGATCATGACCGACAAGGGCAGCTTCATCATCAACGGCACCGAGCGTGTCGTGGTGAGCCAGCTCGTGCGCAGCCCCGGTGTCTATTTCGACGCCACCATCGACAAGACCACCGAGAAGACCCTGCACACGGTCAAGGTCATCCCGAGTCGTGGCGCATGGCTCGAGTTCGACGTCGACAAGCGTGACACCGTCGGTGTGCGTATCGACCGCAAGCGCCGCCAGCCGGTCACCGTGCTGCTCAAGGCGCTCGGTTGGACCACCGAGGAGATCAGCGAGCGTTTCGGGTTCTCCGAGATCATGATGTCCACCCTGGAGAAGGACAACGCCGCCAACCAGGACGAGGCACTGCTCGAGGTCTACCGCAAGCTGCGTCCGGGCGAGCCGCCGACCAAGGAGTCCGCGGAGAACCTCCTGGAGAACCTGTTCTTCAAGGAGAAGCGCTACGACCTCGCGCGCGTCGGCCGGTACAAGGTCAACAAGAAGCTCGGTCTCACCGACAACCCGATGACCGGCGAGGCGGTGCTGACCCGCGAGGACATCGCCGCGACCGTCGAGTACCTGGTGCGTCTGCACGACGCCGACCCGCACACCGTGTCGTTCGCGAAGGTCGCCGGCCCCGAGGGGCTCGACGTGCCGATCGAGGTCGACGACATCGACCACTTCGGCAACCGTCGTCTGCGTACCGTGGGCGAGCTGATCCAGAACCAGATCCGCGTGGGTCTCTCGCGTATGGAGCGTGTCGTGCGTGAGCGCATGACCACCCAGGACGTCGAGGCGATCACCCCGCAGACCTTGATCAACATCCGTCCCGTCGTGGCGGCGATCAAGGAGTTCTTCGGCACCAGCCAGCTCTCGCAGTTCATGGACCAGAACAACCCGCTGTCGGGTCTGACCCACAAGCGTCGTCTGTCGGCGTTGGGCCCGGGCGGTCTGAGCCGTGAGCGTGCCGGCCTCGAGGTGCGCGACGTGCACCCGAGCCACTACGGCCGCATGTGCCCGATCGAGACCCCGGAAGGCCCGAACATCGGGCTGATCGGCTCGCTGTCGGTGTATGCGCGGGTCAACCCGTTCGGCTTCATCGAGACCCCGTACCGCAAGGTCGTCGACGGTGTCGTCTCCGACACCATCGAGTACATGACCGCCGACGAGGAGGATCGATACCTCATCGGTCAGGCGAATACCGCCTACGACCTCAACGGCAACATCACCGACGAGCGCGTCCTGGTCCGCAAGAAGGGCTCCGAGGTGGAGTTCGTCGACGCGGCACAGGTCGAGTACCTCGACGTCTCGCCGCGCCAGATGGTCTCGGTCGCGACCGCGATGATCCCGTTCCTCGAGCACGACGACGCCAACCGCGCCCTGATGGGTGCGAACATGCAGCGTCAGGCCGTGCCGCTGGTGCGCAACGAGTCGCCGCTGGTCGGTACCGGCATGGAGTTGCGTGCCGCCGTCGACGCCGGCGACGTCATCGTCTCGTCCAAGACCGGTGTGATCGAGGAGGTCTCGGCCGACTACATCACCGTGATGGCCGACGACGGCACCCGCGACACCTACCGGATGCGCAAGTTCGCGCGCTCCAATCACGGCACCTGCGCCAACCAGCGTCCGATCGTGGACGAGGGCCAGCGCGTGGAGGCCGGTCAGGTCCTCGCCGACGGGCCCTGCACCGAGAACGGTGAGATGGCCCTGGGTAAGAACCTGCTCGTGGCGATCATGCCGTGGGAGGGCCACAACTACGAGGACGCGATCATCCTGAGCCAGCGGCTCGTGGAGGAGGACGTGCTCACCTCGATCCACATCGAGGAGCACGAGATCGATGCCCGCGACACCAAGCTCGGTGCCGAGGAGATCACCCGCGACATCCCGAACGTCTCCGACGAGGTGCTCGCCGATCTTGACGAGCGCGGCATCGTGCGCATCGGTGCGGAGGTTCGCGACGGCGACATCCTGGTCGGCAAGGTCACCCCGAAGGGTGAGACCGAGCTGACCCCGGAAGAGCGTCTGCTGCGTGCCATCTTCGGTGAGAAGGCCCGCGAGGTGCGCGACACCTCGCTCAAGGTCCCGCACGGTGAGACCGGCAAGGTCATCGGTGTGCGCGTGTTCAGCCGTGACGACGACGACGATCTGCCGCCCGGCGTCAACGAGCTGGTCCGCGTGTACGTGGCTCAGAAGCGCAAGATCCAGGACGGCGACAAGCTCGCCGGCCGCCACGGCAACAAGGGTGTCATCGGCAAGATCCTGCCCGCCGAGGACATGCCGTTCCTGCCGGACGGCACCCCGGTCGACATCATCCTCAACACCCACGGTGTGCCGCGTCGTATGAACATCGGCCAGATCCTGGAGACCCACCTCGGGTGGATCGCCAAGGCCGGCTGGAACGTCGACGTCGCGAGCGGGGTCCCGGAGTGGGCGTCGAAGCTGCCCGAGGACATGTACTCGGCGGCCCCCGACACCAACACCGCCACCCCGGTGTTCGACGGTGCCCGCGAGGAGGAGCTGACCGGACTGCTGTCCTCGACGCTGCCCAACCGCGACGGTGAGGTCATGGTCAACGGCGACGGCAAGGCCATGCTGTTCGACGGCCGCTCCGGCGAGCCGTTCCCGTACCCGGTGTCGGTCGGCTACATGTACATCATCAAGCTGCACCACCTCGTCGACGACAAGATCCACGCACGCTCGACCGGTCCGTACTCGATGATCACCCAGCAGCCGCTCGGCGGTAAAGCCCAGTTCGGTGGCCAGCGCTTCGGTGAGATGGAGTGCTGGGCGATGCAGGCCTACGGCGCCGCCTACACCCTGCAGGAGCTGCTGACGATCAAGTCCGACGACGTGGTCGGCCGCGTGAAGGTGTACGAGGCGATCGTCAAGGGCGAGAACATCCCCGAGCCCGGTATCCCCGAGTCGTTCAAGGTGCTCCTCAAGGAGCTCCAGTCGTTGTGCCTCAACGTCGAGGTGCTCTCGAGTGACGGTGCCGCGATCGAGATGGCCGACTCCGACGACGAGGATCTCGAACGCGCCGCCGCCAACCTGGGAATCAACCTGTCGCGCAATGAGTCCGCGACGGTCGACGACCTGGCGAACTGATCAACGCCCGCCGGGGCCACGGCCCCGGCGGGTACCCCCATTAGTCGAATCAAAGAGCTTGCTCAGGGAAGGCATAGAGTGCTCGACGTCAACTACTTCGACGAACTGAAGATCGGTCTCGCCACGGCCGATGACATCCACAACTGGTCCTACGGCGAGGTCAAGAAGCCCGAGACCATCAATTACCGCACGCTCAAGCCCGAGAAGGACGGCCTGTTCTGCGAGAAGATCTTCGGACCGACTCGCGACTGGGAGTGCTACTGCGGCAAGTACAAGCGTGTGCGCTTCAAGGGCATCATCTGCGAGCGCTGCGGGGTCGAGGTCACCAAGGCCAAGGTCCGCCGCGAGCGCATGGGCCACATCGAGCTGGCCGCACCGGTCACCCACATCTGGTACTTCAAGGGTGTGCCGAGCCGGTTGGGGTACCTGCTCGACCTGGCGCCGAAGGATCTCGAGAAGATCATCTACTTCGCCGCCTACGTGATCACCTCCGTCGACGACGAACTGCGCCACAACGAGCTCTCCACGCTCGAGGCGGAGATCGAGGTCGAGAAGAAGGCCGTCGCCGACCAGCGTGACGTCGACCTCAACGAGCGTCAGCAGAAGCTCGAGGCCGATCTCGCCGAGCTCGAGGCCGAGGGCGCCAAGGCCGACGTCCGCCGCAAGGTCAAGGACGGGGCCGAGCGCGAGATGCGTCGCATGCGTGACGCCGCGCAGCGTGAGCTCGACGGTCTGGTGGAGCTGTGGGACAAGTTCGTCAAGCTCGCTCCCGGCGATCTGATCATCGACGAGAAGCTCTACCACCAGCTGCAGGACCGCTACGGCGAGTACTTCGCCGGGTCGATGGGCGCCGAGGCGATCAAGAAGCTCCTCGAGACCTTCGACATCGACGCCGAGGCCGAGTCGCTGCGCGAGACGATCCGCAGCGGCAAGGGCCAGAAGAAGCTGCGTGCGCTCAAGCGACTCAAGGTCGTTGCGGCGTTCCAGCAGTCGGGCAACTCGCCGCTGGGCATGGTGCTCGACGCCGTTCCGGTGATCCCGCCGGAGCTGCGTCCGATGGTGCAGCTCGACGGTGGCCGCTTCGCGACCTCCGACCTCAACGATCTGTACCGCCGCGTCATCAACCGCAACAACCGCCTCAAGCGACTGATCGACCTCGGTGCTCCCGAGATCATCGTCAACAACGAGAAGCGGATGCTGCAGGAGTCGGTGGACGCCCTGTTCGACAACGGCCGTCGCGGACGTCCGGTCACCGGTCCGGGTAACCGCCCGCTGAAGTCGCTCTCGGATCTGCTCAAGGGCAAGCAGGGCCGGTTCCGTCAGAACCTGCTCGGCAAGCGCGTCGACTACTCCGGCCGTTCGGTCATCGTTGTCGGCCCGCAGCTCAAGCTGCACCAGTGCGGTCTGCCCAAGCTGATGGCGCTCGAGCTGTTCAAGCCGTTCGTGATGAAGCGTCTGGTCGACCTGAACCAGGCCCAGAACATCAAGAGCGCCAAGCGCATGGTCGAGCGTCAGCGTCCGGCCGTGTGGGACGTCCTCGAAGAGGTCATCGCCGAGCATCCGGTGCTGCTGAACCGTGCGCCGACGCTGCACCGCCTCGGCATCCAGGCCTTCGAGCCACAGCTGGTGGAGGGCAAGGCCATTCAGCTGCACCCGCTGGTGTGTGAGGCCTTCAACGCCGACTTCGACGGCGACCAGATGGCCGTGCACCTGCCGCTGAGCGCGGAGGCGCAGGCCGAGGCCCGCATCCTGATGCTCTCGAGTAACAACATCCTGTCGCCGGCCTCGGGTCGTCCGTTGGCCATGCCGCGTCTGGACATGGTGACCGGCCTGTTCTACCTGACCACCCTCAAGGAGGGTGCGGCAGGCGAGTACCAGCCCGCCACCGCCGAGCATCCCGAGGAGGGCGTGTACTCCAGCCCGGCCGAGGCCATCATGGCCGTCGACCGTGGGGTGCTGACCGTGCAGTCGCGCATCAAGGTTCGATTGACCGATCAGCGTCCGCCGCTGGAGATCGAGGCACAGGAGTTCGCCGACGGCTGGCGGTTCGGGCAGCCGTGGACCATCACGACCACGCTGGGTCGGGTGCTGTTCAACGAGCTGCTGCCGATCGAGTACCCGTTCGTCGACGAGCAGATGCCGAAGAAGCGTCAGGCCGCGATCATCAACGATCTCGCCGAGCGCTACCCGATGATCGTCGTCGCGCAGACCGTCGACAAGCTCAAGGACGTCGGCTTCTACTGGGCGACCCGTTCGGGTGTGACCGTGTCGATGGCCGACGTGCTCGTGCCGCCGCAGAAGGCCGAGATCCTCGAGCGTTACGAGGAGCGTGCCGATGGCCTGGAGCGCAAGTTCCAGCGCGGTGCCCTGACCCCGGACGAGCGGCGCGATGCGCTGGTCGAGATCTGGAAGCAGGCCACCGAAGAGGTCGGTAAGGCAATGGAGGACTACTACCCCGAAGACAACCCGATCACGATGATCCCGAAGTCGGGTGCGACCGGAAACATGACCCAGGTCCGCAACCTGTCGGGCATGAAGGGTCTGGTGACCAACCCGAAGGGTGAGTTCATCCCGCGTCCGATCAAGTCCTCCTTCCGTGAGGGCCTGACCGTGGCGGAGTACTTCATCAACACCCACGGTGCCCGAAAGGGTCTGGCCGACACCGCACTTCGTACCGCCGACTCGGGTTACCTGACCCGTCGTCTGGTCGACGTCAGCCAGGATGTCATCGTCCGCGAGACCGACTGTGCCACCGAGCGCGGCATCGTCGTCCCGCTGGGCGAGAAGCAGCCCGATGGTTCGATCATCCGTGACGCGCACGTCGAGACCAGTGCGTACGCACGCACGTTGGCCGCCGACGCCCTCGATGCCGACGGCAACGTCGTCGTCGAGCGTGGTCACGATCTCGGTGACCCGGCGATCGAGGCCCTGCTGGCCGCGGGTATCACGCAGGTCAAGGTCCGTTCGGTGTTGACCTGCGCGACCGGCACCGGCGTGTGCGCCATGTGCTACGGACGGTCGATGGCCACCGGCAAGCTCGTCGACATCGGCGAGGCCGTCGGCATCATCGCCGCCCAGTCGATCGGTGAGCCCGGTACCCAGCTGACCATGCGTACCTTCCACCAGGGTGGCGTCGGTGACGACATCACCGGTGGTCTGCCGCGTGTGCAGGAGCTCTTCGAGGCGCGCGTGCCCAAGGGTGTCGCGCCGATCGCGGAGGTCTCCGGCCGGGTGCGTCTCGAGGACGACGACCGCTTCTACAAGATCACGATCGTCCCCGACGACGGATCGGAAGAGGTTGTCTACGACAAGATCTCGAAGCGTCAGCGTTTGCGTGTGTTCAAGCACGACGACGGCTCCGAGCGTCTGCTCGCCGACGGCGACCACGTCGAGGTCGGCCAGCAGCTCATGGAGGGTTCGGCGAACCCGCACGAGGTGCTGCGCGTGATGGGGCCCCGTCAGGTGCAGGTGCACCTGGTCAACGAGGTCCAGGAGGTCTACCGCAGCCAGGGTGTGTCGATCCACGACAAGCACATCGAGACCATCGTGCGTCAGATGCTGCGTCGCGTGACGATCATCGACTCGGGGTCGACGGAGTTCCTGCCCGGTTCGCTCACCGAGCGTGCCGAGTTCGAGGCCGCCAACCGTCGCGTCGTGTCCGAGGGTGGCGAGCCCGCGGCCGGTCGTCCGGTGCTGATGGGTATCACCAAGGCATCGCTGGCCACCGACTCGTGGCTGAGTGCGGCGTCGTTCCAGGAGACCACCCGTGTGCTCACCGATGCGGCCATCAACAGCCGCAGCGACAAGCTCATCGGTCTCAAGGAGAACGTGATCATCGGTAAGCTGATCCCGGCCGGTACCGGCATCAACCGGTACCGCAACATCCAGGTGCAGCCGACCGAGGAGGCGCGCGCCGCGGCGTACGCGATGCCCGCCTACGATGACACCTACTACAGCCCGGACGGCACCTTCGGTGCTCCGGCCGGCGCTGCGGTGCCGCTCGACGACTACGGCTTCTCCAGCGGCGACTACCGCTAGTCACCGTCGAAAGCTCAGGCGACCCCCGCACCGGAAGGTGCGGGGGTCTCTGTCTTATGGGATTTGTCTTGTGTGGGCCCACGGGTGGGGTCATCTGGACGAACCGGATCTCGTGGTTTCTGTGAATTGCGCCCCAAACCAAAGCCGGTGATGGGTTCGCCGCCCCACCGGTCTTCGTGACAGCGCACAATGTTCACGTGGATCGCCGGGCGTCGATGAGTTTCGCATCGCTTTTCGCGATGATGAGCGTGGCGCAGCAACTCGGTGAGGGCGCCGATCTCGACGACGTGCTGCAGGTCATCGCCCGGGGGATCATCGAGGTGATCGGGTTCGACGCCGTCGCGGTCAACGTGCGGCGCGACGACGGCGACTTCGAGGTCCGTGCCGTGGTCGGTCCGCCCGAACTCGAGAACCTCCGTGGCGAGCGGATGACCGAGACCGTCTGGCTGGAGTTGCTCGACTCCGCCGAACGCTGGGGCGGGGTGTACCTGACGCGAGAAGCGGAGATGGCCGACGGCGTCGCGTCGATCGATCCGTGGCGGGAGCGGTTCTCGTCGGGTGCGGAGCCGGTCGACACCGCGGACACCGCGCCCGGCTTCCTGCCGCCCGCGGTGTGGGAGCCGGAGTTCGCCCTTCTGGTGCCCGTCTACGCCGACGAGCAGCTGCAGGCGGTCATCAGCGTCGACCTGCCGCGCAGCGGGATGACCCCCGCCCCGGAGCAACAGGCACTGCTCGAACTGTTCGGCGTCCGGGTGGGGATAGCACTGACCCGCGTCATCGAGGCCGGCCGGGCGACCGACCGGGTGCGGCTCTATCGGGCGTCGTTCGCCGAATCGCCCTTGGCGACGGCGCTTCTCGACTCGCGGCTGCGGCTGATCGACGTCAACGACGCCTTCCTACAGCTGACCGACGCGGTACCCGGTGAGTGGGACGGCCGGGTGCTCGCCGACGTCGTCGCTGTCGACGCCGACGAGTTGGCGCGGCGGTTCGAGGGTTTGGAGCCGGGCGAAGGGGCGAGCGTCGCCGAGTACTGCGGTCTGCGCCACCCACGCGGACTGCCCTGGGACCGGTGGGTCGACGTGACCGCCCGCCGCGTCGAATCCATCACCGACGCGGCGCTGTTCGTGTGCACGATCGCCGATCGGACGCAGGCTCGCGCCGAGCTGAACGCCATCCGCTACCGCGCCGACCACGACGGTCTGACCGGGCTCACCGTGCGTGAGGTGTGGCTCGGCGAGCTGAACGACCGGCTGCATAGCCAGCGGACCGGGGTGCTCGGCGTGCTGATCTGCGATCTCGACGGTTTCAAGGAGGTCAACGACACCTCCGGACACGTCGCCGGTGACGCGGTGCTGAGGTCGGTCGCCGAGGCGATGCGTTCGGCGGCCCACGCTCGAGACGTCGTATGCCGTTGGGGTGGTGATGAATTCGCGGTGGTCTGTACCCGCAAGTCCCTCACCGAGGTCAATGATCTCGCCGCGGCGATCGCCGCCGGTGTCCGCCGGATCTCGACCTCGGCGTCCGTCTCGGATCCGGTGTCGGGCGTGGGGATCTCCATCGGCATCGCGGCATTGGAGAATCCGGAACCGACGGTCTCGAGCACCACCCTCGTCGATGTTGCCGACGGCGCGCTCTACCGAGCGAAGGCACATCCCACACAGCGGTGGCAGGCGACGGTGATCTGATGGATCGCCCTCAGGCCGGCGGCACTCGCGAGGCCGCTTGCCCGCCCGGCTCAGCCGACCATGACCCCGAACATGATGGCCATGCCGACTGCCATGAACACCTGGCACAGGTCCCCGGCGAAGGTCATCAGATCGGTCGAGGCCCCCGGGGCCCGACGGCGAGCGAAGTACAGGTACAACCAGGCCGCCGCGGCGAGGGCGAAACCGATGGTGAGAATCCAGTTCACCGGAGTCACGTAACCGGGTTGCGCGGCGTGGTGGCCCATGTCCATCCCGGGCATGTCACCCATGTCGTCGTGATTGTGTGCGAGGACGGTCACCGGTGAGCCCGACCCCATGGCCATCGCCTGCGCCGGAGCTGCGCCGGGCAGAACGCTGCCGTTCATCACCGCGTACATCCAGGCCATCGCGCCCATCATCGCGGCGTGATACACCGCGGCCAGCCGCCCGAACGGGGTGGTTGTCGGTGGGACACAACCACAGTCGTCGGTGGGCCGCAGCCTCGGGTGCAGCGCCAGGCTCACCAGGAACCATGCTGCCGCGACGACGAAGAACCACATGGGGCCCGCGGTCGGCCAGTCCGCCGAGAACGGCCACGCCATCACCAGCATGGCCACCGACATGACGAGGTGCAGCACGTGCCCGACGTAGGCCTCCCACGGCATCCGACGGGTGAGCATCAGGTATGCGCACTGCGCCGCGGCCAGCCCGAACAGTACGGTGACCACCCACCGCAGGACGATGTCGTCGATCATCGGGCTGCCCCGACCGCTGCGTCGGCATCACGGCGGGTGGTGATGACACCCCGTAGGGCGTCGGCGATCACGAACAGTGCCAACGGGATTCCGAACCACGGCATGAACCAGCCGAGTCCGGCGGCGACTGCGACCACGGCGAGCGCCTCCAGCGGACGCAGCCCGCTCAGCGCGCCACGGCGCGGTGCCTGGGGGAGGTGTCGATCGCCCCTGGTGGGTCGCCGCCGCCACCACATGAGGTAGCCGCGCACGATGACGCTGAGGAGTCCGATTCCCAACGCCACCAACGCGATCTGGTTGATGACGCCGAACAGACCCATGTGTGCGCTGATTGCCCACGTGGTCATCTTCGCCATGAACGGCCACTGCGCGAAGTCGACGCGGTCGGTGACGGTGAAGGTGTGCGGGTCGACGGCGATCGCGTCGAAGTGGCTCGGGAAGCCCCGGGCGTTCTCCTTCACCGACCATGCGGCCCCCGGCTCCGCGGGTACCGAGATGTTCATGGGACCGACCAGCCCGGCGTCGCGGGCGGCGTCATAGACCTGGGTGAAGTCGGTGGCGCCGATCGGTGCCACACCGGTCTCGGCGGGCGTGGAGCCGTGGTGTGCGGCCGCATCACC